>JARGFW010000316.1 GCA_029211085.1 Deferrisomatales bacterium
CGGTCTCGGTGCGCAGCCGGGCGGCGTGCTGCACCCACTCCCGGGCATCCCGTTTATCCAGGGAACGATCCTTCTCCCCCGCGCGCAGCGCCTCGGCCTGCAGTCCTTCCGGCGTGTAGCCGTGCTCCCCCCCTATCTCCCGAAGCGTCGCGGTCCAGTGTTCCCGAAGCACCTCCCGGGAAACCCTGCCCTTGGGCAGCCGGGTCTGACTGTTGGCGATCTCTCGCAAAGTGGCGTCGCCGGCCTGGGGAAACTCCCCCGCCGCGCGCAGCTCTTCCGTGCGCTCCACGATCTGCTGGCGGCGCTTGGAGAACTCGCCGAGTACCTCGTGGGGAACGCCCCGCACCTCCCAGAGGAACTTCCCCGGCTCCGTCACCTCGACGGCGTAGCCCAGCTCCCGGAGGTTCCGGGCCAGCTCCGCCCGGTAGAACCGCCCCAGGACCAGCTGGTCCCGATACAGGGCATCGTTGTGGAGGGCTCGCCACTCTCCGGTTTCCTTCCGGGTGAGGTTCACCACGAAGGCATGGGTGTGGAGCTGGGGATCCGGAAGGGACTCGACACCCGAGTTTTGGGCGGTCGCCCGGGACACCATGTGGGTGAATTGGCCCACCACCAGGTTCCCGGAGGCGACCACCTCCCGTTCCCCCTCTGCCTGCTCCCGCAGGTGGGCGTGGTTCCGCTCCACGTAGTCCACCACCACGGCCACCGCGGCTTCGTGCGCCTCCTTGAGCCGGCCGTCCGCCAGGGCCAGGACCGAGACGCTCTTCGGCGCCGAGAAGGTGAGATCGATTCCGCCCCGGCGCTGGGCCGTTCCGGTCTCCCGGTCGGTCTTCTCCTCCACAAGGCTCTCGCCGCTCTCGGGATCGCAGCCCCGCAGGACTGCCTTGAAGTCCTCGTTTCCCACCTCACCGGCGAGGCCCAGGGCCTCCGCCCCCTTCCCCTGCCACGCCCCCTTCTCCGAGAGGTAGTAGTCGTCGCTCTTGAAGTAGTGGCCGGCCTTGGCCACGGTCATGGGCTTGGACACGGTGAGCATGTCGTTCCTCCCGTGGGGTCTGCAGACGCCGAAGCGCCCCTGAGAGATCTTTTGCTCTCAACCCATAAATCGCCGGGGATGGAACATGGCGGGGGTGAAACAGGAGAAAATGCGCGAGCGGAGCCGGGAGGAGCGATCAGACGTCGAGCCGGGGCGGGCGGGGAATCAGAACAACACGGCAGGGTTGCGCAGCAATCCTGGAGCACGTCTCAGGGGGAAAAGAATCAGACGCGGGACCGACATGAGGGCACCTGACGTCGGGACCGCCACCTTGGCCTCCCTGCGGACCACCTGGAGCCCCATCTGTCGTGCAGCCGCCGCAACTCATCTGGTCGTCGCACAGGCCGCTGCAGTGGTTCCAGCGATTGCTGACGATCACCGCCGGGGTCATGCAGGTCCTTCAGTACTTCGTATCGACGAGATACCCGGAGCGCCCCGCACACGGATACCCGTGTTTGTCCTTGTGGGGATTCAACCGGGGCCTCGGGTTCTTCCTCTCGAACTTCTTCCCGCAGAAGGGACACTCGATCACATAGCGGGGTCCAGACGACATGCTTCGGCCAGAACGCCGGGCACTGCGCAACTGCGATGGGCGTACTCCCGCCCCCGCGGTCACTGAGCCCCCTCTTGCTGCGGGAGGCGCACTGACCGGGCCGGAAGCCGTCAGTTCAACCGCGTACCGGGGAGTGAACGGAATCTGGGTAGCTTTGGCGCTCTCGATGCGGTCCACTCGATAGGCTCTCGGCGCACCACTTTCGTGATGTACCGCGTGGAGCAAGAGGTTGCCATCCTGGGTCCGCCGCAGAGAATAGGGCTCAATAACCCTCTGCCTGCCTTGATACCCGAGGTCTACACACAGGCGGTTGGCCGCAGCGAATCGAATGATCTCCAGAGGCACTGCCGCATGCCATGTTTGCGCCATGACAGGGGGCTGCCAGGTGGCATCCTCCCCCTGACCAACAGGCATCGGCGCGGGAACAAGCTTCTCTGCCGCCGCATGAAGCCAGGCGAACACGGCCGGGAGCTCTTCCCAAAACTGCTCGAAGGGAGGCAGCTCAGGCAATTGGTGCGCCAGCATGTTGGCCCACTCCGCTTCAAGTTCCGCCCTTTCCGGGCGATCACGTAGCGCCTCCGCCGTCGGCACCGGAATCCCTTTGAACGCACATTTCCGCCCCAGGGTATCCAGCACCAGAGGACGGTCGGGTCGCATGTCGTCGTGACGATACAGGTGGATGACGTCATAGAGATCCCGCGGCCTCATCCGCTCTGCCAAAGCGCGAACCTTCTCCGCGAAGACCTCTTCGAAGCGATAGGAGACTACCTCGATGCCACCGGCGGGGAGGTCCGAGTACGGGTGGTGTACCCTCCGGGGAACCGGGGCCAAGACCAACACCTCGTCTATGGTCAGGTCAAACTTCACCCTGGGCGGGTCTCCCCGATTCTGCAGTGGCCCGCGATACCCGATCTTGCCTGTGGCTGAGACGCCTCCCCTCGGGTTCTCGTACACCTCGAAGCGAATCGTATCCACCGGGCACTCGATGCCAGCCTCCTCGTACACCCAACCGGCCAACTCATGGAACGTAGATACCAGAAACTCCTGGTCGAGGTGTTTGGGGTCGGTGAGGGTGAAGTCCAGATCCTCCGAGAATCGGTAGGTCTCGAAGTAGCACTTCTTCAGACACGTACCCCCCTTGAAGACCCAACTCGGACTCAATGCCGGGTGGTTCGAGATCCCCGCCAGGAGCCACCCGAGCACATAGTCCTTCTCCACGACGTTGGCCCGCAGTCCCAGCTCCCGCACCAGGTCCATCAGCTCTCGACGGTCGATCACCCCCCCGACTCCTCCGCCCAATTCTCGGGCACCCACAGTCTCCAGCGCGTGATCAGCCTGTCACCCGTAAGGTTGGGGTCCAGCTTGGCCCTACCTTTCGTCATTGCCCCCTGACACGCCTGCAGCGACTCGCGTTCTTCGGGGGCAAAGCGTTCCAGAAGAAAACCCAACCGCTTAAAGACGGCTCCGTTACCGAGCTGTGCAGCGTAGTCCAGCAGTTTCGGCAACAACCGGAACTCGGAAGCCAGGTAGTTTCTGAAGACGTCGGACACGGGGCGAATCCCCCCGCCGCAGCTCGGATCACTGAGCATGTCGATGACCGTCCGGGAAGGGTCCGACACGCGGACCTTGACCTGTCCACGCCACACAGAGTTCAGGCCGAACAGAGCCTCTCCCTGAACAGTACGCACGAGGAAGCGCGTTCCCCTGATCTCTGGAGAGCGGTCTTTGGGCCGTGAGGTAGTCAGCACGACCACAGAGGCAAAGATCTGTTCGGTGAGCCCCCAGTGTTCTGCCGCTGTCCATCCACCCAGGTAACAGGGGGAGAATACCCGTTCCGCAATGATCCAGGGGTCCTCGACCGGAACATCCGGAGTTCTCGACTCAAGCGGGACGGGGACGTACATCCCCTGACGGATACGAGAGACCCATCCCTTCTGCGCCCACCGCGAGAGCATCTTGCTGGCCGCCGACCGCGACTGGCCGAGGATTTCCGCGGCGTCAGCGACCGTGATCGTGCCCTTCGTTCCACGCACGATCTTGGCGAGGTTCGATCTCTCGGTTTTCCCGAGTCCAGCGATTTCGCTCATGGTCTACCGTGGCTCTGTTCTTCCCACAATATGCGAACTTCAGCGTATGGAGTGTACTACGAGCAACCCATCAGGGTCCAAAGCATTGGTACACTTGAGGTACCCACATTCACTTGAAGTGGGAATTAACGCTCTCCTGGTGTACTTCGCCTACCACCGCCCTCCATGAAAGCCTCGTCCAGGAGCAGCGGCCGTCCCGGGGGAAGGCCTCACTCCCAGCCCCTGGCATTCCCCCTTCTCCGAGAGGTAGTAATCGTCACTCTTGAAGGATTGGCCGGCCTTCGCCACGGTCATGGGTTTGGACACAATTCCGCAGGAGCGAGGAATTGGATGTGCGATGCACACCCGAAGGGCGAGACCCATGGACGGGCTGAGTCACGGTGAGCATGGGTTCCTCCCGCGCACCCAGCCTTCTTCCGACATCGAAAATGCAATGTTCATGGGCGTCCCCCTGGGCAACCTGGGCGTCCCCCTGGGCAACCTGGGCGTCCCCCTGGACAACCCCCTGCCCCCAATGCTTTGCTCCACCGCTCTTTTCACGAGCATCCCCCGGATTCCCCCGTCTCGTGCGCCTCCCCATCAACTTACGGACTCACCTCACGCGTACGGCATGAGGCCGGCCTTTCGGCGTGACGGACCTCGGGGAGTGGGTCGTCCCGGGCTACTTCAGCCCAGCGCGTCACCGTCGAATCTGCCTCGTATCCGAACGCTGACATCGCTAGCGCCAAGTGGGCGCATCCCCACCGGAGCAATGGGATGTCTATCTCACCGTCCTCTCCGTGGTCACGGTCGTAACGCAATTCCTCAACCTGATTAGCGCCAATCTTCCGCCAGCCGCAACCAGGCCTCTGGTCGCCGGGT
>JARGFW010000317.1 GCA_029211085.1 Deferrisomatales bacterium
ATTTCGAAAAGAGGCATGATCGTCTCCAATGCGTGCATGGCCTCGAAGGGCTCATTCGTCAATCGAACAACGTTCCTTTGTCGCCCGGGACTCGACCCGCAGATTCAAGTTGTCGACTTGGCAACGTCCCGCTGGCCCCCGTGTTAACCGCCAGTCTCCCCGTAGGCCCGCGGTGCCACGTTTCGGCACCGCTGTTCCAGCTGGTGAGCGATGCGCTGGATCATGGGGTCGGGCAGGCGGACACCGCCCCGGGGATCGGCCAAGAACGCAGAGTTCCGCGGGTTGAACACCACCGGGTCGGCGGGCGCCTTGCGCTCCACGAACCAGCCGGGCAGGGCCAGGGCCGACCGCACCACCACGGGCTCTCCGACCGCGCTGGTAAGCCACTTCCCCAGCCACACCGCCTGCCGCTGGGCCTGTTCGAGGGGTTCCTTCTCCGTCCAGCCCGGGAACCTCAGGTGCTGCCCGTCGCAGGTCACCCGGGCGGAGTCCTTGCCTTTCCCCTTCTTGGCCCGAGCCTTCGTCTCCACGGCCCACACCCCTGCCGGCCCCACCACCACGTGGTCGATGTTGAAGCGCTCGCCAAGCACGTCGTGGAACACCCGACAACCCTTCAGCATGAGCTGGTTCAGCTCTTCCCCCACCGCCCGTTCCCCATCTAGGCCGAGGCGCAGGCGGTCGCGTTCTTTCAGACGGGAGAGCAGGCGGTACACACCGATCCCCACCCCACTCAGGCAAACCAAGGCGGTGGCGACCAATCGCCCATCGGTCATGCCCCCTTTGGGGTAGAAGAAGACCGTCGCGATAAACGTGACCAGTAGCGGCCACAGCAGAATCAGAAGGGCCTCGTCGGTGACTCGTTCGCTCGCCACATCCACAGCACTGGCTAGCGACTCGCCGGGGGCACGCAGCAGCTCCCGAGTCAGCGGGGTCCGCCGTACGGCTCGCCTTGTCTGCCAGCGGCGGATGTAGAGACTGCCAAAACCGATTGGCACGCCGGAGAGGGCCAGGAGCAGTTCAAAAGGGACAGCCACGAAACCTCCTCGGCGGCGTTGCTCCGCGTGCGAAAACACCTCTCCTCAAATTGACCGTCGAATCAGCCCGCAGCCGTCTCAAAACCCCTGGGGCACGAGACCGAGGCCGTTGATCGCTTCGTTGACCTGGGCGAGGGCTTCGTGGACCTGGAGCACTTGCTCGTAATCCCAGCACTTGAGTTTGTCGGTGAGGCCGGGCACCCCTGCGGAGTGCTTTTGGATGGTCTTGATCTGGGCCGCATCGGAAACGGCCACCACCCCTTGAACGGCGGGGTTGTTGAGGGACTTCAGCAGGTTGAGGATCAGGCTGTCGATGGAGCCCTTGGTCTGCACCTCGAACACGTAGATCACCCGCCCCATGTTGCCGATGGTGGCTTCCCACACCGTGTCGACTTTGGAGCCGTCAGCCACTTTCTTTTCCACACTCGCCGAGAAACCGAGCCAGGCGCCGATCTCCGCCAGCTTGTCGCGGATGTCGTTGTGGATGAAGGGGTTCTCGGTGACGTCTGGCTCAGCCGTCGGGGCGAGCGAACCGGTGGCGGACTTCTTGTGCATCTGGGTGAGTGGAGCGTCGCTCTGCAACTCCTCCCAGATGAAATAGTCGACGGCCAGGAGGTCCGTGTCGGGGAGCCCCTGTTTCTTTAGTTCTGCGGAAATAACGATCCCAGCGTCTGAGAGCGCACGGTACTTCTTGCCGTCGAGTTGGTAGTCGTACCGGGGCAGACCCTGCACACCGAGCTTCTGCAGCCCCACGTGGGCACGGCGGTTCCAGAGGAGACACTCTTCGGGGTGGGTGTGGCACAGCAGCTCGCTCATGGTGGCCGGGCCCATGCCTTTCACCGCGCCGCGAAACACGTCCCAGCGCTTCTCGATGGGATCGCCTCCCCACAGGAGAGCGGCCAGGTGCTTTCGCACCGCGGGGAAGCCGTTCCCCTCGATGATCTTCCCGACCGCGTACTCCTTGTTCCCCCAAATGCGCATCGCCCACAGCTTCGAGAGGTATTCGTGGAACGCCTCCTCGGTCATGTGGGCGATTCGGTCCATGGTCCAGGCCTGGTAGTAGGCCTTCCGCTCCCGGCGCTCGGAGAGGTCCTTCTCGTAGGCCTCGCGATCGGTCTTCACGACTTTCGCGTAGGTTTGAACGGCAGCCTTCAGTAACGTGTTGTCCAACGCTGTTCTCTCCCCGGCGGTTCATCGGATGACTATCGCGTCACTATGCGCGACTCGACCCATCGCTGAAAAGGTTTCAAGAAGGTAGACTCGACCACGCGGCTTCTGCATCACCTTCAGAAAATCACCAATTGGCGAATTGACCAGCGTCCCCCGATTTCCGAGGCTTCTGCCGCGCCCTCAGAACATCGCGAATGGGCACATGGCCAACGGCCGCCGATTCCCGGCCGTCGACGACCCTCCTGGGCGAAAACCTTTATAAACTTTAAGGCGTCCCCACCTCTCAGGCGTCCCCACCTCTCCTGTGACCAGACCGAAAACGACCCCCCCCCTTCACCCGCCCTTATTCCTCTCCATGACTCGCCTCATGGGTGGAATAGCCCCCGGCGCGATCGGACTGACCTGGCTGTCCCGCGGGCGTACGTCCCTGGGCTTCGCCTGCCCGAGGTCATAGCTCTCGAGTCCTGCGTCCCGGGCGACCTCTTCGACCCGTTGTTCCGTCGTCCCCTCGGCTAGCCAACCCACGTTTCTCGCCGCGATGCCCGGCCCGAAACTCGGATCCTGCACAATCTTCTCCCAGACTTGCATGACCCGCTCGTTTCCCTTCCTAAGCACGGGGGTCGGGCCATCTGCTACTGCAGGGTGTCTGTAGGCGGCGGCGAGAAAGACCGGAAAGGGGTTGTAGGTGAACGCGTAGCGGTAGCAAGTGTCATAGAGCGGGGAATGGATCACCTTGATCCGATTCTGGGGGGTCTCCTCCCGAAAGACCCACAGCAGGCGCCGATAGACCTGACCTTTGTAGTCATCGCTTATCTTGCGCCAATCGTCGTAGGGGAGATCCCGGCTCGGCAAACGGGGCGCCGTCCGCGGTAACCCCTCCCCTTCGACCACCCCGGCGTGGACGAGGGCTCGGTGAACATCGTCGCCCGACAGGTCGAACCATTCAGCCCCGTGGCAAACCGTACGTTTGAAGCCTGCCAGCGTCTGCTTGGCCCGCCTCTCTGCCTCTCGCAGTTCCGGCTTGGTCCGGAACTTCCAGAGACCCGATACGGTGATCCCACGGGGGTTGTGTGACAGGGCCTGCTGGTAGCGGGTCGGCCACTCCGAGTCGTAACCGACCTTCGAGAACTGCGGGTATCCCGCGTCGCCCAGGACATAGAGAACTTGCAAGCACATCTCCTCTCACGGTGGGTGCGCAGTGTGGCCCCAGTGTTCGAATGGCCCCCCCGAAACCTTTCGTTGGCGCTGGCCAGCGGTGGCCCGTGGCAGGCCGCACGCCAAGAGCCATACCCCCTCTCAGAGCATCGCCGTGATGTGGTCGAAGCGGTTCTTGTGCGAGGACATCCCAGCGTACTGCCCTTCCGCCTCTTTCCCGGACACGCGCTTCTTATGAACATAGATCCAGGCCCCGCCCTTGTTCTTCACTTCTGCATTTGCTACCGCGGAGCGAACTTCTTCATTTGTCATGACGTAGTAGTCCACATGATCCTGCGGACGAAGTCCCCACTTCTCCCACCGGCCAAAGTCCGAGCGGAATACGACCCCTATGTCGACGGCGATCAACACGTCAAAGGCTAGGTTCTTCCCGCTTCCATTCATCTTGTGGGACCACCCGAAGTAGCCCGGGTATGTGCAGCCCTTGACCTGAACCCGGACGCGGTCGTCGACCAGGAAGTCTTAGCCTGGCTGATTCATCCGGACCGAGTTCGCATCATAAAAACGGTGCTCGGGCTCGAGTTGAGACAGCAACGCGGCCACAGCATCCATGGCGACGCTCTCCGACAGGTGTTTCCGTCCCCCTCGCGGAAGGCTTCTGGGCCGGCTCTTAGCCTCCTCCTCGCGTAGATCCAGCTGCAGCAAGGCATAGCGTTGGGCATCAACCTGGAACCTGGGGTTAACAATCATGTCACATCTCCTCAACAACCGGGCACGGGTTCTCGCCACCGGGCAGGTTGCGGAGCTACAGTTCCGATTCGTTGGACGTCTGCCGCGGTTGTCGATCACCCGGACATCAGGATCATGAGAAGGGCGCTCCTCACCCACTGCATCGCTCGGCGTGGGTCGTCTTCCCCCGTTCCGGCAGGAACGGGAAAGGCCACCCGGCCCGCATCCTCTTCCCCTTGCCCAAAACCAACAAAACCACCGCCGCGGTTCTCCCGCGCGACGGTGGCTCTGGCGATCCCTGCCGGTTGTCGATCCATGGTGCCCCCTCGAAGGAAGTCCCCGGTGTTCTACTCCCTACCGACCATTCGTTCAAGTTCAGGTCTCGGGTGTTGTAGAGAGCACATGATGTGTCCGGTGGGTATGACAAGTGATCTGTCCGCCTTG
>JARGFW010000039.1 GCA_029211085.1 Deferrisomatales bacterium
GGGGGCCGAACACGTCGGCGCCGCGGCGCTCGAACAGGGGGTGTTCTGCTTCCCTCAGCACGATGTAGAGATCGCCGGGTATGCCGTCGACCACCTCTTCCCCCTCCCCCTCGGCGCGGATCTGTTGGCCGTCCTCCACCCCTGGGGGGATGTGGATCTCCACCACCTTTTCCACCCGCGCCTGCCCCTCGCCGGCGCACTCACGGCAAACCTTCTCGATGCGCCGGCCCGCGCCGCCGCAGTCGGGGCACGCCGCCGCGGTCTGGATGGTGGTGAACCCCTGGCGCAGCACGCGCATTACCTGGCCGCGCCCCTGGCAGGTGTCACAGGTGTGCACGGCCTCGGGGCTGTCGGCGCCGCTGCCGTTGCAGTGCCCACAGGGAGCCGGCTTGCGCACCTTGATCTTGCGGGTGCTGCCCGTGGCTACCTCCTGCAGGGTCACCGTGAGCTGGTGGCGCAGGTCACGGCCGCGCCGCACCCGCTGCCGCTGGCCGCCACCGAAGCCGCCGAACCCCAGGTCGCCGAAGATGTCGCCGAACGCACTGAAGATGTCGCCGAAGCCGCCGAAACCGTGGTGCACGCCCCGGGCGTTGAGGCCTTCTTCGCCGTAGGTGTCGTAGAGCTGGCGCTTGTCCGGGTCGCTGAGTACCTCGTAGGCCTCGGCGCACTGTTTGAATCTATCCTCAGAAGCCTTGTCTCCCGGGTTGCGATCCGGGTGGAGTTGCAGCGCCAGCTTGCGGTAGGCCTTCTTGATCTCGTCGGCCCCGGCGTCACGCCCCACCCCGAGCAGCCCGTAGTAGTCCTTGCCCATGCAGTCCGCCTCGATCCACCCTGGGTTGCGGGAATCGGTCTACATAAGGATTTGGCGGGTGCGTGTCAAGCGCAACGTAACCGCAACGTAACCGCCACCGCCCACGGGGTCGCGGCGGCGCCGCCGGCTCCGGTGCCGGTGGCACCCATCGACAAGACGCGGTGGAGCCGGTAGCTTGCTCCCGGGAAACACCGCACCCCGTTACCCCGGAGTGGAGGGGAGACCATGCACGTCACCTTGAAGTACGGCACCGAGGGCCTGCCACTGGAGATCCAGGAGACTCCGGGATTCATCGGAGTGCTGGCCCCGGCCGAGCCCGAACCCCTGGCCGACCCGGTCGCCGCAGTGGCACGCGGGCTGGCCGCCCCCCTGGGCGCGGCGCCCCTGGCAGAGATCGCCCGGGGGCGCACCAGCGCCTGCGTGGTGATCAGCGACAGCACCCGCCCGGTGCCCAACACCCTTCTGCTGCCACCGATCCTGCGCACGATCGATGCAAGCGGGGTGCCCCGGGAGCGGATCTGCATCCTGGTGGCCACCGGCATTCACCGCCCCTCCACCGCAGAAGAGGTGGTGAAACTGGTGGGGCCGGAGCTCGCCCGCGCCTACCGGGTGGTGGACCACCTCTCCAAGGTCCCCGAGGACATGGTGGAGGTGGGCCGCATCCGCGGGGAGGTGCCGGCCCTGGTGAACCGCCACTACGTGGATGCCGGGCTGAAGATCCTCACCGGCTTCATCGAGCCCCACCTGTGGGCCGGCTACTCCGGCGGGCGCAAGTCCATCCTGCCCGGCATCTCGTCCATCGACACCCTGCAGTTCATGCACGGCCCGGAGATGGTGGCCCACCCGAATACCGTGTACGGCAAGCTCGACGGCAACCCGTTCCACGAAGCCGGCCTGGAGGTCATGGCCCTGGCGGGGGCGGATTTCGTGGTCAACGTGACGTTGGACACCCGCAAACGGGTCACCGGGGTGTTCTCCGGCGACCCGGTAAGGGCCCACCGTCAGGGCTGCGACTTCCTGGGGAAGCACTGTGTGCGGGAACTGGACACGCCCCTGGACTTCATCGTCACCACCAACGCCGGAGCGCCGCTGGACTGCAACCTGTACCAGACCGTGAAGGGCATCACCGGGGCCGCCCCGGCGGTGAAGATCGGCGGGGACATCCTCATCGCCAGCCGGTGTATCGAGGGGGTCGGCAGCCCCGAGTACCGGGAGATACTGGACCGGGTGGACTCCCCCGAGGCGTTCCTCAACCGGCTGATGGCCAAGGAGTTCTTCATCCCCGACCAGTGGTGCGCCCAGGAGACCTACCAGGTCATCCGCGACCGCCGGGTGTGGATCTATTCCGAGGGGTTCGGCGCCGAAGACCTGGAGCGCTACCACTTCCGCCCGGTGGGCGACGTGGGCGCCGGAATCCACGCGCTGTTGGCCCGACACGGCCCCGGGGCCCGTTGGGCGGTGGTACCCGACGGGCCGATGCTGATCCTCAAGACCCGTGCGGCGGCGTGACCTCCCCCTCCAGAAACCACCCCCTGGACCATCCGGTCCTCGCACCCGGCATGAACCCCGCCGCGCCGGTGCCGCCCCCGGGCCACGGGGGTGTATTCCCCAGCGCGTTCCGGCCGGCCTGGTGGCTGCCGGGGCCCCACCTGCAGACCTGCTGGCCGGCCCTCGCACGGCGGGTGCCGCGGCTGGCCCTGACCAGCGAGCGGCTGGAACTGCCCGACGGCGACGTGTTGGACCTGGCCTGGACCGGACGCCCGAAACCGGCAAGCACCGCGCCCCTGGTGGTGGTGCTCCACGGCCTGGAGGGTTCGGCCGCGTCTCCCTACGCCGCGGGCCTGCTGTCCGCCCTGGCACAGCGGGGCTGGACCGGGGTACTGATGCATTTCCGCGGTTGCGGCGGAACGCCGAACCGCCTGGCACGCAGCTACCATGCCGGCGAGACCGGGGACGCGGCGTGGCTCCTGGAGCAACTGGCGCAACGGCACCCGGCGGCCCCCCTGGCTGCGGTGGGGTTTTCCCTGGGCGGCAATGTGCTGCTCAAGCTGCTGGGGGAAACCGGGGCAGACGCCCCCGTGCGGGCCGCGGTGGCCGTGTGCCCGCCCCTGCCGTTGGCGGCCTGTGCCGCGCGCCTGGAACGGGGCCTGTCGCGCATCTATCAGCGCTACCTGGTGACGCAGCTCAAGTCCAGTCTGCGGACCAAACAGGCGGCGGTAGCGCTGCACAGCCGCCTGCGCCTGCCCGCGGCGGGGCTGGCCGATCTGCATACCCTGCGCGCCTACGACGAAGCGGTAACCGCCCCCCTGCACGGCTTTGCCGGGGCGGCCGAGTACTACGCCCGCTGCAGTGCCCTGCCATGGTTGCGCGACATCGCGGTGCCCGTTCTGGTGGTGCAGGCGGCCGATGACCCGTTCATGGGTCCAGAGGTTCTGCCCGGTTCTGGAGACCTCTCGCCGTGGGTGCGCAGCGAGGTCAGCACCCGGGGCGGACATGTGGGTTTCATCTCCGGGGCCAACCCCCTCCAGCCCCGCTACTGGCTTGAGGAGAGAGTTCCGGTGTACCTCGCCGCGCAACTGGTTGAAGCCGCGTGAACCGATGCCGCCCTTTGTGGGGCGCGCCGTCGATGGTATGCTTGGCCCCGTTTTCCGGGAGACTCCGGGGACCGACGAACCAATCCGAGAAGAGGGCACGGCGATGGCACAGCAAGACGAGACGCTCGAGAGCGCCGAGGAGTTCTACCGCGCAGGAGTGATTTTGATGCGGCGGGGCCGGGGCCAGGAGGCGTTGCGCGCCCTGCGCAAGGCCCGGGAGCTGGACCCCCGGGAGACCCGCTACCTCTCCCAGTACGGGCTGTGCCTGGCCACCGTCGGCGGCAAGCACCGGGAGGGGGTGCAACTCTGCCAGGCGGCTGCCGAGGAGGAGTTCTACCGACCGGAACTGTACTGCAACCTGGGGTTGGCACTGCTGGCCGGGGGCAGGGTACGGGAGGCCCAGGCGGCGTTTCGCGAAGGCCTGTCCCTGGATCCCCGGGACCGCACCATCATCCGGGAACTGGAGCGCATGGGGGTCCGCCGCCGCCCCCTGTTCCCCTTCCTGGACCGCCGCAACCCCCTCAACCGCTGGCCCGGCATCATGCGCCACCGCCTCGGCGGCGACAGCGTAGCCCTTCTGTCCTGATCGCCGACCGGACCCGAGTCACCCCCGGCGGGGCACCCGGCGAATCGGCCGCGCCCTGCCGGCGAACGCCGCTACCCGGTGATCCGGGGGCAACCCAACGCCCCCGGCGTCGCTGGATCGCCCTGCAGCGTCGCCGGTCCTGACCCGTTCCCCCCGCCTCTCCTCGCCCGGGGCCACCGGCACCCGGTGACCCGGGCCCCGGACCGTGCGCCGTGGCGCGGCCGATCCCCCTTTCCTGGGGCGGCATGCGAACCGTGGGGCACTCAAGCCGAACCGACTTGTGGGTCTTGGGCAGGGGCGTTAGGATCGAGGGCACGCTCCAGGTGGGGCCGGAGCTGCTCCAGACGCCGCGCAGCCCCCTCGACCTCCGCAAGGATGTGTCGAAGGTCGGCGGCGGTAAGTACGTCCGTCGCGGCCCGTTCGTGGAGCAGGCGCCCCCCGGGCAGGCGGTTGGCGGCCAGCAGCAGGTCGGACACCTCCTGAAACACGTCGCCGACACCCCGTTCCCCCACGAAGCTGCGGATCAGTGGGCAGTTGTAGCTGTAGCAAAACACATAGCGGCCAGCACGGAGCTCACAGCCCCGCGCGCCCAGGGCGAAGGGATCGCGGCGGGTGGCGGCGTCGGCGGGCAACTCGTCGCCACCGGCGCTCCGGTGAACGAACGCGTACCAGGGGTTGACCGCGGTCGCGCGACAGTAGTAACCGCGGCAGCACAGCCGGCCGCAGCCGGGACACACCCGGCGCCCGACCCGGTCGATCACCCCTCGCAGCTGCCGCTCCAACCGGGCGTACGCCCCTGCCGCGGCCACCGCTTCGGAGGAGTCCCACCATGGGGAAGTACTGGTTTCCTCGACCATCACACCTCCTGACCCTGACCCTAACGGCGGTTCTGTTGGCCGCCTGCGCCGTGAACCCCGTGACCCGGGAACGGGAGTTCTCCCTGGTCAGCGAGGCCGAGGAGGTACGCATCGGCGAACAGGCCTACCCGGTGTACACCCAGATGTCAGAGGGCGAGTTCCAGGACCCCGGCCTGCAAGCCTACGTCTCCGCGGTGGGCAAGAGACTGGCCGCGGCCAGCCACCGACCCGAGTTGGACTACCAGTTCAACGTGGTCAACGACTCGGCGATCAACGCCTACGCCCTGCCGGGGGGCAAGATATCGTTCACCCGCGGCCTGCTCACCCAGATGACCAACGAATCCCAGATGGCCTCGGTGCTGGGCCACGAAGTGGGCCACGTCACCGCCCGCCACTCGGCCGCCGGCATGACCCGCCAGAAGGTGGCCGGTGCCCTGACCGCCGTGGGTGCCGCAGCCCTGGAGGTGGCCGGGGTCCAGGGCTCGGAGATGATCCTGCAGGG
Organism: Deferrisomatales bacterium; assembly: GCA_029211085.1. Classification (GTDB taxonomy): domain Bacteria; phylum Desulfobacterota; class Deferrisomatia; order Deferrisomatales; family JARGFW01; genus JARGFW01. The sequence continues at coordinate 5,351 of JARGFW010000039.1, forward strand.
GGGCATGATCGCCACGAATCTTGTGTTGCAGAAGTACAGCCGCGACCAGGAGCGCCAGTCCGACCAGCTGGGCATGCAGTACATGACCGCGTTGGGCTACAACCCCGAGGGCATGGCGCAGACCATGGAGATCCTCGACGCCAGCCACCAGAGCGACCCCAGCGCCGTGGAATCCCTTTTCATGAGCCACCCCCTGACCTCGGAGCGCATCGCCAGCGCGCGCCAACTCAGCGCCGCCCAGGATCCCGCCCTGCGGACGCCGGGAAATCTCCGCGAGGCACCGTTTCGCACCGCCACCGCCCGCCTCAAGGCAGTGGCCCCGGCCTATGCGAAGATGGACGCGGGCAAGGCCGCCCTGGCCGAGGGGGACACCGCCAAGGCCGTGACTCTGCTCCGCGACGCCACCACGTTGGCCCCGGACCAGGCCCTCATCTGGGCGTTCCGTGCCGCCGCCGAGGTCAAGGCAGGGGACGCCGCGACCGGCCTGGCCTCGGCGGAGCAAGCGGTGAAACTCTACCCTGGTCTGTTCCGCGCCCGCTTCACCGCGGGCGGCGCCGCCCTCGAGACAGGGCGCCACCAGCGCAGCATGGAGCACCTGGCCGCCGCCGACAAGATCGTTCCGGGCCAGCCCCAGGTCACCTACCTGCGGGGCCGCAACCTGGAGGCCCAGGGCCAACAGGAAGACGCCGCCAAGAGCTACTACGAGGTGCTGCAGAACGTGCGCAAAGGCCCGATGGCGGAATACTGCTACAAGCGGCTGGTGGAGTGGGGATACGTGAAACCGCAGGGCTGATCTACAGGTAGAACTCACCCTCGAACACGGTGGCTGCCTCGCCGGTCATGAACACATGGGCGGTGTCGGCGTCCCAGCGGATGTCCAGCACGCCGCCGTCCAGGTGTACCGCCACCTCCCGGCCCGTGCGGCCCGTCCAGTGGGCGGCCACGGCGGCCGCCGAGGCCCCCGTGCCGCAGGCCAGGGTGACCCCGGTGCCGCGCTCCCACACCCGCATGCGCAGTTCGCTCTCTGACAGCACCTGCACGAACTCCACGTTGACCCGGTTGGGAAAGAACGGATGGGTTTCCAACCGGGGGCCGACCTCCGCCACCGGGTAGGACACGGCGTCGTCCACGAAGACCACCGCGTGGGGGTTGCCCAGGGCCAGGCAGGTGACCTTTGCCGCCCCCTCCCCCAGGGGCACCGGGAACTCCCGCACGGGGCCGTCGGCGTCCACCGGGATGCGCCTGCCTTCGAACTCGGGTTCCCCCATGTCCACCTCCACCCGATCGCCGCGAAACCGCGGCACCACCACTCCGGCCAGGGTTTCCACCCGGAACGACTCGGCGTCTGAGATGCCCTTTTCTCTGAGATAACGGGCCAGACAGCGGATGCCGTTGCCGCACATCTCCACCCGGGAACCGTCGGCGTTGTAGATGTCCATGGCGAAATCGGCGCTTCGGGAGGTGCGCAGGAGCAACACCTGGTCGCAGCCCACCCCGAAGCGGCGGTGGGCCAGGCGCGGGGCCAGTTCCTCCCAGTCGCCCCCGTCGCGCTCACGGCAATCGACCACCACGAAGTCGTTGCCGGCCCCGTGCATCTTGGTAAACGGGAGCTGTCTCGGTGCCATCGTTGACCCCTCCAACAGGCGATGCTACCTTGCCGACATACTCCAAGGAGGCGCTCATGGACGAACTCATTCGCGATCCCACGGCGGCGCGCCGCTTGGCCCGCACCATTGTAAGTGACATCGCCGTCTACAACAAAAACGAGGTGGAGCGTGGCATCGTGGAGGACAGCCTGTTCCAGGTACTGGCCGAGCAGGTGGAGGAGGGGCGCCAGCACTACGAGACCCGGGTGGACCCCGAACTCCACGGCCAGGGGCTGTTCGAGCACGCCCTGGTGGACTTGCTGCTGAAACCTTTTGGTCACCTCAAATCCCGCATCTGGTAGCTGCCCGCCCCTGGGGCCCTGGCTATGAGTACAGACGCCCCCCAGACCTTCGATTTCGTCGCCTCGACCGGTGCCGGCCGGTTGGATCGCTACCTGGCCGGCCGGGAACTGCCGGTGAGCCGCAACCGCATCCAGCAGCTCATCGCCGCCGGACAGGTCACCGTGGACGGCCGCCCGGTGCGTCCCAGCCACAAACTTCGCGGCGGCGAGCGGCTCCGCGTCACCGTGCCTCCCCCCCAAGCTTCGGGCGCGGCGGCGGAGGACCTCCCCCTGGAACTGGCCTACGAGGACGACCACCTGGCGGTGGTGATCAAACCCCGGGGCTTGGTGGTGCACCCCGCGCCGGGCCACCCCTCGGGCACCCTGGTCAACGCCTTGCTCCACCGCTGCAACGATCTGTCGGGGGTGGGAGGGGTGCTGCGCCCGGGCATCGTCCACCGCCTGGACAAGGACACCTCGGGCCTGCTGGTCGTGGCCAAGGACGACGCGACCCACCAGTCCTTGCAGGAGCAGTTCCGCAGCCGCAGCGTGCGCAAGGAGTACCTGGCGGTGGTTCTCGGTCGGTTGACCGGGGAAGGCGAGGTGGACGAGCCCGTCGGTCGCCACCCCACCGAGCGCAAGAAGATGGCGGTGGGCGTGGCCCGTGGGCGGCCGGCCCGCACCAAGTGGCGGGCACTGCAGGCCCTGGGCGGGGCGACCCTGGTGGCAGTGCGCATCGAAACCGGCCGCACCCACCAGATCCGGGTGCATCTGGCCAGTCTCGGCCACCCGGTGGTGGGCGACCCCCTGTACGGGGGCACCAAGCGCGCCAAGGGCATCGGCGACCCGGCGGCGCGGCGGCGCTTGCTGCAAGAAGACACCCAGGCACTGCACGCCTGGAAGCTCGCGTTCCGGCACCCGTCCAGCGGCGCAGAGTTGTCGTTCTGCGCTCCCCCGCCAGCGGAACTGGCCGCCCTGATCCAGGACCTGGGCGGGGAGCCTACGAACCTGCCGGTGGAGTGATATTCACCAGTTCGGCGGTGAAGTGGCCCACGACGACCTTGCTCTGCATCTTCACCGGCCGCCGCCAGCCGTCGTCGGTGAGCCAGATGAACAGCCGGGCCCCCGGGCTCTTCTTGAAGACGCCGCCGATGCCCTCGATCTTGGGTTCGATACGCACCGTGTGGAAACGGCCGGCCGGAGTCTCCACGACCTCGCGGCCCAACACCGAGGTGACCCCACCCACCAGCTTCCTGCCGTCGGTGATGTCCAAGATGACATCCCCGTCCAGGGGAATCTCCCGGGTGCGATAGGCGTAGAAGCTGGACAGGGGATCCTGGACCCCCGGGGGCACCAGCAGCAAACGTTGGAACTCCCTGTCCTTGAAGTAGCGGGAGGTGCCGGCGCCGGGATCGAACACCACTTCGACCTGTCGGCGATCGCCCCAACCCTCTTTGGAGGTCTTGAGGTACCGGGACACCACCCCTCCGGGCAGGGTGACGGTGGAATCGATCTGGTCGCGCACCGGGTAGATGGCGTCCACCACCGCTGCGGTGCGGGCCTTGGCCCGCAGCTTGATCCTGCCGTGGCCGGCGTCGAGAACCTCCAGGGTGGCACTGGCCGCGGTGATCACCCCCCAGCGCACTCGGAACTCAAGCCGCTCGCCCACCAGGGACTCCAGGGTCGGCGGCCGTTCCAGGGCGAGGGTGCCACCGGCGCTCGCCACAACCCAGAGGAAACAGAACACGAGGATGCGTTGCCACATGCACCTAGCATAGCCCACGATTCCCGGGCCCCGAAAGAGCGCTGGCTCACGGCGCCGCTGTTGGCAGCGGTGCCGGGTCTGGTGCACGGATTCTCCACCCGGGCATTGGGAGACCAGAGTCTGGCCACCCCCGACCACCGTTGGGTCGCCGAGCTGGGGATGGCGGAACTCGCCCTGCTCAGGCAGGTGCACGGCACGGTGGTGGTGGCGCCGGCCGTTCCATCCGGGGCCGCCGGGGGGAGGCCGGAGGGGGACGCCTGGGCCGGACGTCCGGAACCGGGCCGTCTCCTCGGCATCCTCACCGCGGACTGCCTGCCGGTGGTGCTGGTGCACCCGCCCAGCGGCCGACTGGCCGTGATCCACGCCGGTTGGCGGGGGGCGGTGGGCGGGGTGGCAGAGGCCGCCTTGGCAGCCCTGGGCGTCCCCGCGGGCGAGGTGCTCGCTGCCCTGGGCCCGGCGATCGGCCCGTGTTGCTACCAGGTGGGGGAAGAGGTGGCGGCCGCCGTGGGCGCCCGCTCGCCCCACTTGTCCCCGTGGCCCGGCGCCCCGGGGCATTGCGCTTTCGACCTGCCCGGAGCCCTGCGCGAACGCCTGCTGACCGCCGGGGTCCGTACGCAGCACATCGACCCCCTGGCCCCGTGCACCCACTGTGATGCCGATCGCTTCTACTCCCATCGCCGCGCCGCGGAGCCCCAGCGCCTGGTGGCGTTCGCCGGATGGCGACCCGGCGGCAGACCGTGAGCCCCGCGGTCCAGATGGCTATTGAGGAAAAGCCGCGACCTGCCGATGAGGTACGGGACAACACCGAAAACCCTTGCAACTGCGGCAAGGTTTGGCGGTGCCGGCGACGCGGCTGCAGGGCAACGGCGGGGAGGAACCGCCGATTAGGGTTGACATCCACCGGCCCACCCGTTAGAAGAGACACCGCAGGTACCACGGTACCGGCCGAACCCACCGCCAGCACCCCGATCCGGCACTCTTCAGCGACGATCCGTTCCCCATAACCACGAGTTGGCCGGGCCTGTGCCGGGTCCTTCTGCACCGCGCGCTCCACCGACCCCGTGCGCGACCCTGACACCACCAGCGATGACACCATTCTCCGGGCGCCATACCGCCCCAACCCCCACCCCCCCTACATCATGAAGTCACAAACCAAAAAAACCGACAAGCAAGCCCCGAATCCGAACACCCCTCCGATGCACCTTCAAGAATTAAAGAAGATGAGCATCAACGAGCTCACCGAGCTGGCCGCTGAGCTGAAGGTCGAGGGTGCGCCCAGGATGCGCAAGCAGGACCTGATCTTTGCCCTGCTCAAGGCGCAGACGGAACAGAACGGCAACATCTTCGGCGGCGGCGTGCTCGAGCTGCTTCCCGACGGTTTCGGCTTCCTGCGCTCGCCGGACTACAGCTACCTGCCCGGCCCGGACGACATCTACGTATCGCCGAGCCAGATCCGGCGCTTCAACCTGCGCACCGGTGACACGGTGAGCGGCCAGATCCGCCCGCCCAAGGACTCCGAGCGCTACTTCGCCCTGCTCAAGGTGGACGGCATCAACGACGACCCGCCGGAGAAATCCCGCAGCCGGACCTTGTTCGACAACCTAACGCCCATCTACCCGGACCAGCGACTCAAACTGGAGACCAAGCCCGACGGCTACGAGATGCGGGTGGTGGACCTGGTGGCGCCGATCGGCAAGGGCCAGCGCGGCCTGATCGTAGCCCCGCCCCGCACCGGCAAGACCGTGCTGCTGCAACAGATCGCCAACTCGGTGACCACCAACCACCCGGAGGTGATGCTGCTGGTGCTGCTGATCGACGAGCGGCCCGAGGAAGTCACCGACATGCAGCGTTCGGTGCGCGGCGAGGTGGTGGCCTCCACCTTCGACGAGCAGGCCCAGCGCCACGTGCAGGTGGCGGAGATGGTGATCGAGAAGGCGCGGCGCTATGTGGAGCACGGCAAGGACGTGGTGATTCTGCTCGACTCCATCACCCGCCTGGCCCGGGCCTACAACACCGTGGTGCCCCACTCCGGCAAGATCCTCTCCGGCGGCGTGGACTCCAACGCCCTGCACAAACCCAAGCGGTTCTTCGGCGCGGCCCGCAATATCGAGGAAGGGGGCAGTCTCACCATCATCGCCACCGCGCTGATCGATACGGGCAGCCGCATGGATGAGGTGATCTTCGAGGAGTTCAAGGGCACCGGCAACATGGAACTGCACCTGGACCGCAAGCTCGCCGACCGCAGGGTCTACCCGGCCCTGGATATGCAGCGTTCCGGCACCCGCAAGGAGGATCTGCTGTTCACCGATATCGAGAAGAACCGCGGCTGGATCATCCGCAAGGTGCTCTCGCCCCTGAGCCCGGTGGACGCCATGGACTTCCTGCTCGACAAGATGCGCGGCACCCAGGACAACGTGGAGTTCCTGGAGTCCATGAGCGGCTGAGCGTTCCCGGCGCTATCCCACGACGCGAAGCCCCCGTCCATCCCGGCGGGGGCTTCCTCGTTTCCGCCCCCCCCCCGGCCCCCTGCGGGTACAGGCAGCCCGGCGGCGGGCAAGCGACTGGCGGAAGCAGCGTGTACGTGCTGCCACGGCGATGAGGTCTACACCGTGACGACCCGCACGGTGGATGCGTGGGAGAAACTACGGGACAAGGTGGACAGGTGTACCGATCCAGCCGGGGTGGAGGGGGATGCAGGCCGGCGGGGTCGAGCACTCGAACCGGCAGTTCTACCGCTTCAAGTGATCTGCCGGAGCGCCGCCCGACGGCGCGCTCCGCCTCGGCCCAAGAACCTGCCCCGCAACCCAATCCCGGAGGACACCTAGGGCCAGATCCCCCGGGTCTCGTAGGCCGCGGCGATCTTGTCGATGGCCACCACGAACGCGGCGGTACGCACGTCGTTGCCGAGGCCGTGCTTGTGCTGCGCAGCCCGGATCTCTTCGTAGGCGGAGAGCATGGTGTCCTCCAGCCCCGAGTACACCAACTCCAACTCGCCGGCGCCAGTACCCAGGCTGCGGTTCTCGTCGTCGGTGAAGTGCCCCCCGGTGACCCGCTCCACCGAGGCCAGCAGGCGCCGGTGCAGGCCCTCCTCGAAGCGCTTGTCCATGCGCCCGAAGCGCACATGGGAGAGATTCTTCAGCCATTCGAAGTAACTCACCGTGACCCCGCCTGCGTTCAGGTACAGGTCGGGCAGGAAGAACACACCGCGCCGCCGCAAGATGTCCTCTGCCGCCGTAGTGGTGGGGCCGTTGGCCGCTTCCGCCACGATCTTGGCACGGATACGCGGGGCGTTCTCGGCGGTGAGCTGGTTCTCCAGCGCCGCCGGCACCAGGATATCGCAGTCCAGTTCCAGGGCCCGAGCGGTGGGCGCCACGTTCTCGGCCCCAGGGTAGTCCAGGATCGAACCGGTCTCGGCGCGATGGGCCACCACCCGTTCCAGATCCAGGCCGGCCGGATCGTGGATCGCCCCCTCGTACTCGGCCAGGGCCACCAGCCTGGCTCCCCCTTCCTGCAGGAACTTCGCGGCGTGGTAGCCCACGTTGCCCAGCCCCTGCACCACCACGGTCTTGCCCCCCAGTCCCGACTCCAGGCCCAGGACGCGCATGTCCTCGACAAACGAGCAGGCGTGGCGGAGCCCATAGAACACCCCGAGGCCCGTGGCCTCGGTGCGTCCGCGGATCCCCCCCTGCCCCACCGGCTTGCCGGTGACACAGGCCAGGGCGTCGAGCTTGTCCGGGGCCAGGGTGTTGTAGGTATCGGCGATCCAGCTCATCTCCTGGGGGCCCGAGCCGAAGTCCGGGGCCGGCACGTCGATACCGGGGCCGAGGAAGTTCTTGCGCACCAACTCGAAGGTGTAGCGCCGGGTGATGCGCTCCAGTTCCGCTTCGGAGTAAGCATGGCGGGACACCTGGATGCCCCCCTTGGCGCCCCCGAACGGCACGTCCACCACCGCGCACTTGTAGGTCATTAACGCCGCCAGGGCCATCACCTCGTTGCGGCATACCGCCATGCTGTAGCGGATGCCACCTTTGGTGGGCAAACGGTGCTGGCTGTGTTCCGCCCGCCAGGCCTGGATCACCTCGATCGAACCGTCGTCCCGGCGCACGGGAAAGTTGACGTGGTAGACGCTGTTGCAGCCGCGGATCTGGGCCAGCAGGGTGGGGTCGTGGTCGGTGTAAGCGGCGGCCTTGTCGAAGCTGCGGTTGACCTCCTCGTAAAAGTCGGCGGAGCACCGTTCGGTCATGGGGTGCCTCCCTTGGCCAGCAGGTGCCATAACCAGGCGCTGGTGCGCGCCCCGGCGTGGAAGTCGTCCAGATGCAGCCTCTCGTCCGGGCCGTGGGCGCCGTCGTCCGGGCGGCCGAACCCCATCAGCACCACCGGGGCGTCGAGCACCCGGCGAAACGTCTCCACCACCGGGATCGACCCGCCCTCGCGGGTGAACACCGGACGCGCCCCGAAGCCGTGCTCCAGGGCGTCGGCGGCGGCCCTCACCGCGGGCTCCTCCACCGGCACCAGCACCGGGCGCGCGGCGTGGTGGCGCTGGAACTCCAGGCGGTAGCCGCGGGGGCAAAGCTCCCTCAGACGCGCCTCCAACAGGTCGGCGATCTCCACCGGGTCCTGGTCCGGCACCAGGCGGCAGGAGAGCTTGGCCGCGGCCCGGGACGGAAGCACGGTCTTGGCCCCCTCCCCGGTGTACCCCGACCAGATGCCGTTCACATCCAGGGTGGGCCGTGCCCACAGCCGCTCCAGGATCGAGTAGCCGCCTTCCCCCCAGTCGTCGGCGAGCCCCAATCCTTTCAGAAATCCGGCCCGGTCGAACGGCAGCGCGGCGAACGCCTCCCGCTCCCAGGCCTGCAGGGGGACCACGGCGTCGTAGAAACCCGGCACCGCCACCCGGCCGTCGCTGTCGTGGAGGGCCGCCACCATCGCCGCGAGGGCGTTGGCGGGGTTGAGCACCGCACCCCCGAAGGATCCCGAATGCAGGTCCCGGGCGGGGCCGTGCAGGGTCACTTCCACATAGGCGAGGCCCCGCAGCCCGTAAGTGATCGCCGGCACCCCTGCGGCGAACTGGGCGGAGTCGCTGACGATCACGGCGTCGCAGGCCAGGCGCTCCCGGTTGGCTTCCACGAACGCCTCCAGGTGCTCGCTGCCCGACTCCTCCTCCCCCTCCACCAGGAACACCAGGTTCACCGGCAGGGTCCCGTGCACGTTCAGGTGGGCGGCAGCCCCCAGGCAGTGGGCGAACACCTGGCCCTTGTCGTCGCTGGCACCCCGCCCCACCAGGGCCCCGTCGCGGACCTGGGGCTCGAAGGGCGCCGAGGACCAGCCGTCCGCGACCACCGCAGGCTGCACGTCGTAGTGGCCGTACACCAGAACCGTGGGCGCCCCGGGCGCCCCCCGCCACTCCGCCACCACCGCCGGATGGCCGCCGGTCGCCTCGGTGCCGGCCTGGAAGCCCGCCGCCCCGAGCCACGCCGCCAGCCACTCCGCACAGCGCACGACGTCGACTGCGAACGCCGGATCGGCGCTCACCGAGGGGATCCTGAGCAACTCACACAGCGCCCCCACACTGGTATCCCGCTGTGACGCCAGGCAGTTCAGTACATCCTCCACGGCTTCCTCCTGGGCAGGCACGTTGGTCCCCGCCATTCTCGGGGGGAGGAGCCCCCGGTGCAAGGGAGTGGTGGACGGTCAGATGCCAGGGGGGAGTTGCGCCCACCCGTCGCGCGGCCGGTGGGTTGCACGCCGGCGCAGAGCCTTCCCCAACCTACCGGGCGAACAGAGCCCAAAGGTAATGGGCCGAAACAATCGCCAAGACCGCCAGGGACAGCCATGCATAGGCGCGGAAGATTCGGCGCCCTCTCGGGGATGGGCCGAAGTCCCACACACCGGGATTCACCTCTCGTGTCACCGGGAGCCGGTCGATCGCGGCCGTCGCCCTGTCAGCATGTGCGGCGGGCACCTTGATCAACCACCCGTCTCCCGGCCCCTGCACGGGGGAGAGGGGCATCGCGAGCTCAATCCCGGAAGACGACGTATATCTTCGGTAGTAGGGGATCCCCTCGTCGTCGAAGGTGTTGGCCACGAGGTCGGCTTCGTAGAGTTTGCCGGTCTTCAGGACCACCACGTCCATTGCTACCCCCATCACCCGTCCGTGCCGATGGATGTGACGACCGTGTAGCGCAGCCCGGCGTCTGGCCACATGACAGCGCTCGCGGGTTGGCCTGATATCGGGCGGTGGACCGCAGCGGAGAGCCGCCTGCTGCCGCAGGCGCCGCAAACCATCGGCCTTCCCCGTCACCCGAACAGGGGGCCTAGCCGGGGCCCTCCGCCGCCAATGCCTCTCTCACCCGCGCCGCCAAATCATCCTTTGAGAACGGCTTCGCCAGGAGGTCCACGCCTTCCTGCAGTATCCCGTGATGGGCGATGACATTGGCGGTGTATCCGGAGATGTACAGTGTTCGCAGCTCCGGGAATCCAGGCTTCAGCCGCTCCGCCAGTTCCCGTCCGTTCATGCCCGGCATCACGACGTCCGTGACCAGAAGGTCGATCCTACCCGCGTTTTCCTGGGCCAGCCGCAACGCGTCGAGCGGATCCCGCGCCGCCAACACCCGATACCCGAGAGACTCCAGCATCTCCACGCCGAGTTTCAGGATCATCTCCTCATCTTCGACCAGCAAGATGGTTTCGTCTCCACCCACAGCGACCGGCGGGCGGTCGTCAAACCGTTCCGCCTCGCCCTCGGTGTCGTATCGGCATAGGTAGATCCTGAACGTCGTCCCCCGACCCGGTTCGCTGTAGACATGGATGAATCCACCGTTCTGCTTGACGATGCCGTACACCGTGGCGAGGCCCAAGCCGGTCCCTCTCCCTGCCTCCTTGGTGCTGAAGAACGGCTCGAAGGCATGTGTCAGCGTCTCTTCGTTCATCCCCGAGCCATCATCACTTACAGCAACCACTACGTACGCGCCCGGCAGGCACTCTGGGTGCACGGAGCAGTAGGCTTCGTCGAGGGTCGCGTCGCTAGTCTCTATGGTGATCTTGCCGGACCCGGCGATCGCATCGCGGGCGTTGACACACAAGTTTGCCAGGATCTGATCCACTTGTGCCGGGTCCACCTTCACCAAACCGATCCCCTCGCCGGGCCACCAGGACAGGTCGATATCCTCGCCAATCAACCGGTGCAGCATGTTCAACATGGTGCCGACCACAGCGTTCAGGTCGATCACCTTGGGGGCTATGGTCTGCTTGCGGGCAAAGGCGAGCAACTGCCGGGTCAGCTCGGAAGACCGTTGGGCGGCATTGGAGATCTGTGTCAGGTGGCGGTGCAGCGGGTGTTTTGCGTCAAGCCCGTGGAGGGCAAGGTCGGCGTGCCCCAGGATGACGCTGAGCATGTTGTTGAAATCGTGGGCAACCCCACCGGCCAGCCGCCCGATGGACTCCATCTTCTGGGCCTGGGCCAGCTGCGCGTTCAGCTCCTTGCGTTCCTCCTCCGCCTCGATCCGATCGGCCAGCGCCTGCTGCAACTGGGAAGCGTACTTCTGGCCGTCGTCGTACAGCTGGGCGTTTCTCACCGCCAGGGCGGACAGGTTCGCCAGGGTGCGGGCCAGATCGACCCCCCAATCGGGGATGTGCGACGGCTTCTGGACCGACCCCACGATGAACGCACCGATAGCGTGCGCGTCCACCACCAACGGGACGTAAAGCGCTGTGCCCAGGTTCCTTTGTTCGACGACGAACCGTTCGGCCGGGGTGAGGTTTGCCGTGGCGAAATCGGCTTCAAGAAGGGGCTCACCCGAGGCCATTACCCTGGCGATGTGCGGGTGATCCGCCAGAGAGGCGACACGGAGGGCATCCGGAAATCCCGGGGCAAGCGGGGGTGTCGTCGCCCTCAGATACAGTTCTTCGCCGTCGAGGAGATAGACGGCTGCGGTGTCCAGGCCGATCAGTTCGGTGACCCCATCGACGGCCGCCTGCAGTACCCGATTGGTATCCAGTGTCTCGGCAAGACGTTTGCTGACTTCGAGGAGAGCGGTCAGGCCATGGGTGCGGTGACGGAGATCTTCTTCCGCTCTCTTGCGGCCGGTGACGTCGGTAATGACGGAAATGAACCCCCGCAATATACCGGCGGTATCGCGCTCGTAATCCCAGTCAATCTGTAACTCGATCAGGGAACCGTCTTCCCTCCGGTTGGTGGCCAGGTAGGGCGCCGGGGGCGGCTGCTCCTCCACCAGCCGTGCCAGGTGATCCCTCAGGGAATCCCTCTCGGCCGGTGACGGCAGCACATCCCAGATCTTCTTGCCGTGGAGTTCTCCCTCTCCATAGCCCAGCATTCTGTGGTGCGCCCGGTTGCTGTACGTGATCGCGCCGGAGCAATCGTTTTCCTGGACTCCATGGGGCAACATGTCCAGCAGCCGGCGAAGGCGCTGCTCGGTGTTCCGCAACTCCAGCCCGTCCCCGTGACTGTCCCTGAGCATGTCCTTCTCCCCATTCGTTCCACGGAGTCAGAGGCGCCGGGGCGCCTCCTACACTCCTGGGATGGAAGAGACCGCCGGACCCAAGAAGTTGGGCGGCAATTTACCATGACATCGCCTTCATGACACAATTCACCTGCGACGGGTGGATTCTCCGCAGCCTCCAATACCGGTCGATCGGACGCTCCCGCATTCCCTCCCAATGCACCCGGCCCTGCGCATCGCCCTGTGCACCTACAGCGCCACCCGCAACACCGCCGTGCTGGCGACCGCCGCCGCCCAGCGCCTGGCCGGGGCCGGCCACACCGTGGAGGCGTTCGACATGCTCTCCGGCGTGCGGGGAGAGCCGCCTGTGCTCAAAGGATTCGATCTGGTTGGCCTGGCGACGCCCGTGATGCTGTTCCGGCCACCCTGGGTGGCGCGGAGATTCCTGGAGAAGATCGAAGCCCTCTCGGCACCCCGCCCGGCGTTCCTGATCCTCTCCAGCGCCGGCCTGCCGGCAAACTCGGCCGATACCCTGCGGCGCCTTGCAGCAGGAAAGGGGCTGGTCCTGGGGTGGTGCCGGGAGGTGACCTGCGCGGACAGCTTCATCCCGTTCCGCAGGTGGTTCGGCACGGGGCGAGACCAGAGACGGCCGGACGCGGCCAGCCTGGCTTCCGTAGAGCAGTTCGTGGACGAGGTGGTGGCGGACCGGGCCGCGGGGTGCCGGCGCCGGGTGCTCGCCGTGGCATCTGCTGTTCAAGAACGCACCCGAAAACGGGGCCCGGGGGATGCTGGGCCCCCGCTGGCTGGAGGAAGGCGAGTGCACCGGCTGCGGGCTGTGCGCGGAACTCTGCCCCACCGGGGCAATCCGCATGGCGGAGGAACTGCCGCGGGTGGACACTGCAACGTGCCTGGGATGCTGCACCTGCTTCAACCGCTGCCCATCCCGGGCGTGGCGGCTGCGGCGATTTGGGCCGCGGTCCTTCTACGGGGGACCGGCGGTGGGCTGACAGGGGGCCGCATCAACGCCGGAACGGCGGGGCAGGCCCGCCCCGCGGCAGCTCCCGGCTATTTCCGGTTGGCCAGGAGGTCGCCGCCCAGTCCGATGTTCTCCGGATCGAGTTCGTGGACATAGGTGACCATCTTCTCCACCGGAATCCCGGTGGCACGGCTCACCGCCTCGGCAAACTCCTTGACCAGTTGCTGTTTCTTCTCCCTGGGGAGTTGGGGACCGTAGAAGTGGACAACGGGCATGTGTCTCTCCTTTTCCTTCACGGGGGTGGAGGTGCCAACCCAGGCGAACGGATGGCGCCGGGGCCGGCGCCGCCATGCCGTTGGCCCGGGAGGTCGCGGGGTGACGGGATAGGGCCGGCGCCTCCCGGGAGCCCGCACGGGACCCTGGCTAGCGCAGGTCGCGAATGCGGACCTCGATCCCGGCCCCCTCCAGCAGGGCCACCAGCAGAGCGGGATCGGTTTCACCGTAGTGGTAGGGGTACAGGATCCGGGGGGCCAGGGTGCGTGCCGCGTCGGCGACCATCTCCGGGGTCATGGTGTAGGGCAGGTTCATGGGGAGGAAGGCACAGGCGATGTCACGCAGATCCTTCATCTCCGGGATGTTCTCCGTGTCACCCGCCACGTACACCCGCTGGTCGCCGAAGGTCACCACGTAGCCGTTCCCGCTGCCGCGGGGGTGGTAGGGTTGGCCCTCCGCGCGCAGGTGGACGATGTTGTAGGCTGGCACCGCTTCGACCTTCAAACCCTGGAGGGTCCGCACGTCGCCGTTCCCCATCACCCGGCTCCCCGGCACCTGGGCGGCAGAAGCGGCGTTGACGACCACCAGGGTATCCGGCTTGCGCACCGCCTCGATCGCAGCCGGGTCCAGGTGGTCGCGATGCTCGTGGGTCACCAGCACCAGGTCCGCCTTGGGCAGTTTCGTGTAGTCCGCCAGTTGGCTCCAGGGGTCCACGTGGACCACCGTTCCCTGGCATGAGAACACCAGGCTCCCGTGCCCGACGAAGGTCACTTCCAGGTTGCCCCCCGAGGTCTGGATCACGTCCATCTTCTTCCCCTCCTCCGCGGCCACCGGCGCGGTCGCCAGGGATGCGCTACTCAGCAAAGCCGGAACGGTGAGCCCCCCCAGCCTGGGTCACCTCCCCCATCCGGGGCAACCGGCCCCCCCGGCCCGGCGGGAACCCGGAAGCGGCCCTCCCGACGAGATCTGAAACCTATCCTCCCCAGTTCTTCGCCGCAAGGGCCCAACGCGCCGCGGGCCGTGCCGCCAGGGCAGGCCCACCGGCTCCGGGCAGCGGCCCTGCTCCGTGCCCCCCGCGCCCCCAGACCGGCGCGACCCTTCCGACACCCGCGACCCGCAACCTGGGCCGTCAGTTGACGAGCGGGCGAGAGCAGGGACCGCGAGGGGCCCCCCCGGGTTCTTCCCTTTGGCTCCGTTTCCCCAGCACATGACCGCGGATCTGCTCGCCCTGGTGCACCGGAGAAGGTTGTGCGGCGGGTGCGGAGCCGGCATCATGTATCGTGACATGGACGACAGATACGCAGGGATGGGAACCGTTCGCCCGTCGGCGGGCCACATCCGGCTCACCCACGTGATCTACGCGCTGCACGCCTTCAGCGCGTTGACGGGACTGCTGACCGCGGCGATCGTCGCCACGGCGTTCCTCACCGGCTGGCCGTCCATCGTCGCGGTGCTCATCAACTACGCGAAGCGCCCGGACGTGCGCGGCACCTACCTGGAAACCCACTTTTCCTGGCAGATCCGCACCTTCTGGTACGCGTTGCTGTGGGTGGTGCTCATGTGGGTTCTGGTTCTCACCGTCATCGGCATTCCGCTGGCCTGGTTGATCGCGGTCGGTGTGGGGGTGTGGGTGCTCTACCGCATCACCCGCGGCTGGCTGGCGCTCGCCGACGGCAAACCGATGCCGATGTCCACCAGGGCCTAGGCCGGCCGTCGCAGAGCGGGGGAGGACGGGCGGTGCGCCGCAGGGGAAGGGTACGGTTCACGTCCCCAAGTCGACCACCCGGGCCCCCAGGGAGGCGACGATGTCCCCCGGGGCCAGGAACACGATCAGCCCCCGGCGCCCGCCGTTGACGCCGATGCGCTCGCAGTCCATCAGGCTCGCGTCGATCCACAGGGGCATGGCTTTGCGCACTCCGAACGGGCCGATCCCCCCCACCAGGTAACCGGTGAGCTTCTCGGCTTCCTCCGGGGTGGTCATGGTGGCGGATTTCGCCCCCGCCTCCCGGGCCAGGGTCTTCAGGGAGAGTTCCCGGTCGCCGGGCATCAGCACCTGGCAGTGCTCCCGAGGCCCCAGCTTCACCACCAGGGTCTTGGCCATCTGCTGCACCGGCCAACCCAGGGCCTCGGCGGCGTACTCCGCCCCCTTCACCCGGCAGTCGTACTCCCGCGCGTCGTGGGCGATCTTGTGCTGTTTGAGGAAGCGCAGACCGGCGGTCATCTTCATGGCGGTGTCCCGTGCGGCAAGGGGTTCAGTCGTCCAGTCGCGGCACCCGGGGTTTCAGGTCCAACACCGGGGTTCCGTCCACGGCGTCGATGCCCCGCACCCGCAGCCGGGTACCACACACCGAGAGCAGTTCCACCGGATACACCGCCAGGGGGTTGGGGCGGTTGGGACTGCGGGTGGAGAACACCCCCCGCGGGGGCCCGGCGCCATCCTTCGCCGGCACCTGCAGCAGGTCGCGGCGGGAACGGTGCAGCCAGCACACCACCAGCAGGCGCTCGCGCGCCCCGATCCCCTGCAGCGCCTCGGCGAACTGCGGGAACACCTCGATCTCGGCCTCGATACCGGCCTCGCGGCCCTGGCGGGGCGCCTCGGCCGGGTCGTTCAGCGGCGAGCGGACCACCCCGATCGGCACCAACCCCATGGTGGCGCTCACCCCCTCCCTCCCGGTCCCGGCCTGCCGGCTCCGCTTCAATCGCTGTAGAGCTTGCCGGCCTTGGCGATGTCGGTGCGGGGATGGTCGGTGAAGATCACCGTGACGGCCTCGGCCGGACAACCGCTGGCATCGACGATGGCGTCGGTAACCTTGGCGGCGATCTTCCGCTTCACCTCCACGGTGCGTCCTTCGAGCCAGTCGATGGTGACGATGGGCATGGCATCCTCCTCGGTGCGGGTGATGGAGCTCTCAGTTGCGCAGCCCCTGCAGGGGCGCGGGAATGCGGCCACCGCGGCGCACGAAGGCGCTGCAGAGGGTGGCGTTGACAGGCATCACCGGGGCCTCGCCGAGCAGGCCGCCGAAGTGCACCCGGTCGCCGGCGCGCTTGCCCGGTGCCGGGATGATGCGTACCGCGGTGGTCTTGTTGTTGGCGACCCCGATGGCCATCTCATCGGCGATGATCGCCGCCAGGGTCTCGGCGGACGTGTCCCCGGGGACGGCGATCATGTCCAGGCCCACCGAGCACACGCTGCTCATCGCCTCCAGCTTCTCCAGGGTCAGCGCCCCCTCCTCGGCAGCGCGGATCATCGCCGCGTCCTCGCTCACCGGGATGAACGCTCCGGACAACCCTCCCACCGCCGACGAGGCGAACGCGCCCCCCTTCTTCACCGCGTCGTTGAGCAGCATCAGGGCCGCCGTGGAGCCCGGGGCGCCGACCCGGCCCAGGCCCATGGTTTCCAGAATCTGGGCCACGCTGTCCCCTTCCGCCGGGGTCGGTGCCAGGGACAGGTCGAGGATGCCGAACTCCACCCCCAGGGCCCGGGCCATCTCCCGGCCCACCAGTTCGCCCATGCGGGTGATCTTGAACGCGGTCTTCTTGATGGTCTCGGCCACCTCGTGGAGGGGCGCGCCGGGGCCGAGGCCCTCCAGGGCCCGGCGCACCACCCCGGGGCCGGAGACGCCCACCAGGATCGCCGTCTCCGCCTCCCCGGCGCCGAAAAACGCGCCGGCCATGAACGGGTTGTCTTCCACCGGGTTGGCGAACACCACCAGTTTGGCGCAGCCCAGCCCGTCCCGGTCCGCGGTGCGGCCGGCGGTGTCCAGCAGGATCTCTCCCAGCTGCAGGCACGCGTCCATGTTGATGCCGGCGCGGGTGGAGGCCACCGAGACCGACCCGCACAGCCGCTCGGTCTCGGCCAGGGCCTGGGGCAGCGCCCGCAGCAGGGCCTGGTCCACACGGGTCGCCCCCTTGTGCACCAGGGCGGAGAAGCCGCCGACGAAGTTCACCCCCACCTCGGCCGCCGCAACGTCCACCGCGCGAGCCACCTGGAGCAGGTCCTCCGGCCGGTCGCTGGGCACCACCTGGGCCAGCGGGGTGAGGCTCAACCGGGTGTTGACGATGGGGATGCCGATGCGGCGCTCCAACTCGATCGCGGCCGGCCCCAGGGGCGCCGCGTGGCGCAGGATCTTGGCGCGGATCTTGGCTGCGCAGCGCCCGGCGTCGGGGTCCGAGCAGTCCCACAGGGAGATGCCCAGGGTCACGGTGCGTACGTCCAGCCGGTCCTCGGCGATCATGCCGATGGTTTCGAGTATCTCTTCGCTGCTGAACTGCATCAGCTGCTCCTCAAACCCGGTGCATGAAGCGGAACACCTCGGCGTCCTGGGCCATGATCTTCAAGCCCAGCTCCGCCCCCACCGTGCCCAGTCGCTCGGCCAGTTCCCCCAGGTTCAGGGAGGAGTCTCCCATGTCGGCGAGCAGGGTCATGGCGAAGATCGAGTCCCCGAGGATCTTCTGATTGAGGTCTTCGATGTTCACCCGGGCCTCGGCCAGTGTGGTGGCAACCCGGGCGACGATACCGACCCGGTCCTGGCCCAGCACGGTGACGACGATCTTGCGGGACATGAAGCTCCTCCAGTCAGAAACGGGTGCGAGAGGGCAGTTCGCAACCGTGGGCCGTTCAGTCGAGTCGGACGGCCTCTCCGGCGCCGGAACGCGCTCCAGGGCCGGCGGCAACGAACAGCAGCACACCCCCCAACACCAACACCAGCAGCGTCTGGGGAGCCGGGTTGTCGCCCAGGGGCGGGCGCAGCAGCCCCGCGGTGACCAGTGCCACCACCGCCACACGCACCGCCAGCGACGGTGCTCCGGACAGGACCAGGGCCAGCAGTCCGCCGGCGCCGAAGCCCACCGCCGAGAAGATGTCGGGACTGCGGCCGGGCGCGGCCAGCTGCACCAGCTCCAGGCCGATCCCCAGCAGCACGGCACAGCCGAAGCCGAACACCCCCCGTCCCAGCCCCGAGCCGGTGCCGGAGCGGCCGGCCAGGGTGGCAAACACGGCACCCAGCAGGAACGGATGCCAGGAGCGCTGCAGCCACAGCTGCCACCCGGGGAATCGCCGGAAGCTGGACGACAGGCGTTGGGTCTGTTCCCACAGGTCACCGGGCACCTGCAGCCCGGGCAGCACCGCCCAAGCCACCAGGCACGCGGCCAACAGCAAGGCCAGCACGTTCTCCCGCCCACCGCCGGTGAGCCGCAGCCACCACCCCCGCGCGGCACGCCGCCCACGCACCTCCCACAGGCGGCCCACCGCGGCCCCGCAGGCGGCCCCGAGCACGTCCACCACCAGGTCGGTGGCGCTGGTGCGCCGCGCCGGCAGGGCCAGTTGCAGCATCTCAACGGTCAGGCTGACGAGGGCCGCCCCCAGGAGCACGGTCCACAGACGTCCGTGCCTTCCCGCCAGGGCCCGCCACCCGGCCAGACCGAACGGCAGGAACAGGGCCACGTTGCCCAGGACGTCGCTCCACAAGGGCGCCCGGCCACGCTCTACGAACGGAACCCACTGGATGTCGGCCGCCGCCCGCTGCAGGGCGGCGAAGTCGAAGGTGGGGGCAAACGGCAGCAGGGTCCACCAGCCGATGAGCATCATCGTGGCCACCCACACGACCCGGTGCACCAAGACCCTGCCACGGCTGCGCATGGCGCGGGTCAGGCGTTTCCTGCCGGGGAGACCCCGGCCACAGCCGGATCGAGACCGTCGACACCGGCCCGAGAACAGTCTGGGAAATCCTTCGGGGAGCTGGGGCCTCGGGTGATCACGGAACCTCCGGGAACGACGCCACCGCGTGTGGCCGCCGTCCGGCGATCCTGGCACAGGGGCTTTTCCGGAGTCAAGTCGAGGGCTTGCGGCCACCGATGCGGTAGCCACGGGGGGTCACCAGGCGAGACCGCAGCAAGCGCGTCGACCCGTTGCCAACGATCACCACACTCATCATGTCCACCTCTCGGCCAGGCACCTCGGCCAGGGTGGTCAGCTCCACCTGCTGTCCCTCCCGTAAGGCGTTGCGCACGATGCCCGCCGGGGTGGTCCCGGGCCGGTGGCGGGTGAGGATCGCGCAGGCCTCTTCCAGGTGCGCCACCCGCTTGCGACTGCGGGGGTTGTACAGGGCCACCACGAAATCCCCGGCCGCAGCCGCTTCCAGGCGCCGTTGGATCGTCGCCCACGGAGTCAGCAGGTCGGACAGGCTGATCACCGCGAAGTCGGTCATCAGCGGGGCCCCCAAGAGACTGGCGGCGGCATGCACCGCGGACACTCCGGGCACCAACTCGACCTCCACCTGCCCCTCCGGATCGGCATCGGCCAACAGTTCCAGCACCAGCCCGGCCATGCCGTAGACCCCCGGATCGCCGGTACTGACCACCGCCACATCGAGGCCCTGCAGGGCCAGGCGCACGGCCTCGCCGCAGCGGTCCACCTCCCGGGTCATGCCGGTGGAGACCACCGGTTTGCCGTCGAGCAGGTCGCCGAGCAGCTCGATGTACAGGGTGTAGCCCACCACCACCTCGGCCGCGGCGATCGCCTCCAGGGCCCGGCCGGTCATGTGCGGCCGGCCGCCCGGCCCGATTCCCACTACGAACAACATGGATCAGGTCCTCTCTTCTGCATCCCTAGGCAACCGCCCGCCAGCTTGCTTTCCCAGCGCTACCGCCAGGGTCCACACCGCGTCCTTCTGTTTTGGCAACAGCAGCTCCCCGCCGCCACTGGCGACCAGGGCTGCAGCTTCACTGACGCTGGCCGTGCCCACCGCACGGGACACCCGGGCTGACGGGCTGGGCACGTCCACCTCCCCCAGTTCCGCGGACGGGAACACCCGAAACGCCACTCCGAGCATCGCCGCGAGGGCGTGCAGGGCCGGCTCGTCTGCTTTCGCATCCACACTGGCCACGTCGGCCACCGCGCCCTCTGCCAGCCCGGCGGCGGCCAGGGCGGCGCGCACCCCGTCCGCGACCCGTTCCGGCTCGGCGGCGCGCCGGCACCCCACCCCCAGGTGCAGGCAGCGGGGCCACAACACAAGGGCCGCGTTCTCGGGAGTGGCGAGGCGGTGGCTCACCGCGATCAGGGCACCGGTGAACCCCTGCGCTCGCGCCGGATCACTGCCGCGCCAGGCCAGGTGCGGGTCCAGTTCCGCACCCAGCTCCGGGCAACCCAGCTCCGGATGGACGTACAGGCCCACGGGTTCGCCGTTGGCCCAGGCGGCGTTGACCCGCACCACTCCGGCGGGGTCGGCGACCCCCAGATCATGATCCCGGGCCCACACTTCCGCCGCCGGCGCCCCCACCGCGTCGGTGGCGGTGGTGATCACCGCGACGGCACCGAGCTTCGCAGCGACCTCCCGGGCCAGGGCGTTGGCCCCGCCCAGGTGCCCGGAGAGCAGCGGGATGGCGAACGCCCCGCGGGGATCGAGCACCACCACCGCCGGGTCGCGGGCCTTGTCATCGAGCAGCCCGGCGATGCTGCGCACCGCGATGCCGGCCGCCATCACCAGCAGGAAGCCCCCGGCCTCCGGCCATAGGCGTCCAATCACCGCCCGCACCGGCTCGGCGAAACCTTCCACCCCGGGCACCTCCGCGGCGAACCGCTGCGGGGCCAGGGCCTTGGCACCCGGGAACTCCCGGGCCAGGCGCGCCACCAGGGCGGCACCGTCCCGGGTCAGGGCGATGGCGTGTATGGGGCGGCGCACGGGCACCGTGACGCCTAATCCTCACCTTGGCGGTAGCCATGGCTGAAGCCGGCGTCGTAGAGCTTGGAGCGCTGGAACGCATCCCAGCCCTGCAGGCGGGGGCGCAGGGCGTCGCCCACCAGGATCATCGCCTGGCGGCGGATGCCCGCGTCGCACACCTTGCCGGCGATGTCCGCCAGGGTGCCACACACCTCGCGCTGGTCCGACCAGGAGGCTCGAGACACCACGGCAACCGGGGTGTCGTCCCCTCGCCCACCGGCGCGGCACGCGGCGACCACCTCCCCGATGCGGTCCACCGAGAGAAACACGCACAGGGTGGCGCTGGTGGCTGCGAAGCGCTCCAGGGACTCGGTCTCCGGCACCGGGGTGCGCCCGGCCAGGCGGGTGAACACCACGCTCTGACTCACGTCCGGCAGGGTGAGCTGGGTGCCCAGGGCCGCGGCCGCGGCGAACGCCGAGCTGACCCCGGGGATCACCCGGCAGGGCACCCCTGCCTGCTCCAGGGGCACCAACTGCTCCTGGATCGCCCCGTACAGGGACGGGTCTCCGGTGTGCAGACGCACAACGCTGCGGCCGGCCCGGGCGGCCTCCAGGCACACCGCGGTGGTCTGGTCCAGGTTCATGCCCGCGGTGTCGTGGATCTCCGCCCCAGGTCTGGCCCAGTCCAGCACCGCCGGATTGACCAGACTGCCGGCGTAGAGCACCACGTCCGCCGCGGCCACGGTGTCGCGGCCCGCTACGGTAAGGAGACGGGGGTCCCCCGGCCCGGCGCCCACGAACACCACTTCGCCCGGCTGGGGCAGTCCCTTGTCAGTCATGTCAGTCTTTCTTCGGCTGGACGGCTGGACGGCTGGTCAGCGAAAACCAGCATCCTGTCGCATCCACGTTTGGCGGCTCATCATAAGACACCAAAGCATATACGGTTTCAACATCTCATGCGCCGTAGGTGCCACGGCAAAGCCCGATTGAGCCGGCACGAGATGGTACCGTTGGGGTGGTATTTGGGGTGACACGAAGGCCGGAGGCGACGAACCGAATAGCGCCTCCATGGTCTTGACGATCCGAGCCCGGAGTGCATTGAGATAGATATACCGGGTGAGTTCCTGGGCATACACCTATTCTTCGCAGACCACGGACTTTTAGCGATTCTGGAACAGATGCCCGTGGCGATGGTTGAAGCTCACCATGTAGCCGGTCATCAGCCGCCGCATGAGCGTGGGCAGCCCGATGTCTCCGCTGCGCAACAGGACGTAAGTGGTTGGGCAACAGACTCCAGGCGAGAATCTGTGCCCCGACAGACGAAACGGCCTTCTAGCGCCGGCACAGGAATTCCTCATTGTCGTCTTCGCCAAGAAAGATCTCCCGGCGTTCGATCCCCCGTGCCATCACGTGGTGTAGGGTACCGGGTGCATCCAAGCGAGCTTGTCTGGGGATGATGGAAGGCCACTCCCCCCTCGGCAGGGAAGAAACGCTCTTCTGCACGAGCGTTATCCTTTTCCGCTATGGCAACCACCGCCCCGTACATCGCCAGAGCGCCCAGGGCTCGCTGCCGGCAGAACTGGGAAACCTCGGTGGCGCCAGCTTCGCGACTGGAGGTGCTCTCCGGCCAGATAGACGCCCCCAGCTGTGCAGGCGATCCCCAGGCACAGCCGGAGGGCGCCTCGCCCGCTCACACCTGGCCCTCGTCTTCGGTCGCCATGTCCTTCCCGTGGATCATAGCAAGCTGGTGCAGCAACCAGAAATTCATCAAGGGCCTTTAGTTCCATTGCCGCCAGATGAATTAAATAGAGAGAAACAAACACAAATAACACCTAATACAAGAAAAATTGTAGCCGCAGGAAATTGGAATCCACGAAAATCATACGTCCATTCATGAGCTATAGATCCAAGAACTGGGGTCTTGAAAATTCTGAACCCAACTCCAATCAAAAGCAGTCCGACGACCAACTGCCATATCCGACCACCGATCATGGGGTACCTCCAGTTCGCCGCATTGGCACTAAGGTATTATCCGTAAATAGGTTTCACTCGGCGCCACACGATGATCGCGCATGCCAGGCGTAGCAGGGCCTCGTAGCTGGCGTCGGTCTTCTCTTAGCGCACCAGGATCTTGCGAAAGCGATTGAGCCAGGAATGACATGCCTCGACCACCCAACGCCGCGCCCGGTATCCGGGGTTGGCGGCACGCTCCGCACGCTCTTCCCCGCGCGAGCGAACATGGGGCGTGTAGTGACGGTCGGTGATCGCTTGGCGGGCACTGGGGTAGTCGTAGCCCTTGTCAGCGCACAGTCCTTGAGGCCGCTGGGGGCATACTTCGGGCCGCTCCACGATCAGACAATCCAAGACGATCTCCAACTGTGTAACATCATGCCGGTTCGCCCCGGTTACGACGAGGGACAGCGGGACGCCACGGGCGTCCACCAGAAGGTGGCTCTTGGTGCCCATTTTTTCCCCGGTCCGTGGGGTTTGGCCCGACGGGCTCTTGCGCCATCGGGGCTTTGGTCATGGCTGCGTCGATACTCTGCCATTCCCAGGCGATCCCCTCCATGTCGTCGTACTCGGCCAAGCCCGCCTTCCACAACGCCAGGAAGAAGCCTTGGGCCTGCCATTCCCGGAAATAGGCGTGCACCGAACTGGGACTGCCGAACCGCTCCCGTGGAAGGGATTTCCACTGGCAGCCGGTCCGCAGCACATAAACGATCCCCTCAAAGACCTGCCGGTAATTCAAGGGCTTTCGACCCGCACCGGGCTTTCGACGGTAGCCTTTGGACGGATCTCGTTTCCGCTCCGGGATCAAGGGTTCGGCAATCGCCCAAAACGCATCCGACACCTCCCATGACCGGGGTCTTGCCATCGCTGCCCTCCTCGCCGTTTTGGGGCGGCAATAGGCCACCCACCCGGAATGAGAGCATACGCCCGAGAGCAATCGACAGTCCACTATTTACGGATAAGATCTAAGAGGCTCACGGGCCCAAGAGTGGGGGATCAAGCTCTCCACTGGAGATCTTGCCGTACAGATCTAGCAAACCCCCTGCAACACCCGGCCAACTCATCGGCGGGGGCGGTGGCATCAGCATACCTTGGACAAAATGCGAGGCTTGCTGAAACGCATTCTGCCCTTGCGGCGTCCCGGCATACACCAATCCGCTCGCCACCAGCTGCGGAGAGGATGCCATAGCCGTGGCCCCACCCACAGCGCACAGCGCTATGCCGTGTGAGTAGAATGGTGCACCGATCGACACCTGATTGATCAGATTGCTCATACGATAGTGGGGGTTGGTACTACCATGAATGGCAGGGTTCGGGTTTCCGCTCACCAAGCCCTGGAGCCGGTTCGCGATATGCAGACCACCCCAAGAGGCCCCACCAGAGATAGCTCCAGCGATGACCAACCCGGCAATGATGCCGATTTCACCGTCGGGATCAACAAAGCTAATCGGGTCACCTAGCACGTACCCATAGAGATTGACGTCGTTCCCCGCAAATCCAATCGGGTCTTTGGCCACCCACCGTGCGACAGAGGGGTCGTAGTCCCGGACGCCAAACCGTGCCAGCCCGGTGTCTTGGTCCTGCAAGCCACCCGCAAACCCAAGCGGTATGGCGAAATTGGGGTTGGTCTTAGTGATCACGTTCCCAAATGAATCGTAGTCTACTCGCTGGACCACGGTGCCGGCGTTGTCCACCACCGCCCGCAGGGAGCCCACCTGGTCGTAGGCCAGGTAGTAGGTGGTCCCGCTGCTCGCGATCGAGACTGGCATCCGGTCGTCAGCGTAGGTGAACCGGGTGACCAAACCATCACTACCATCGTAGATCGCCAACAGTTTCTGATTCACCCCCGCCCACAGATACTTCTCAACGATCACCCCATCGATCCGTTTGGCAATTCTTCGGCCCAGCGGATCATGGCCGTAGCCAATGATCCGCCCGTCCGGCAGGCTGACGCTCAGCAGCTCCCCGCGAGAGGAGTAGTCGTAGGTCGTGACACCCTCCGCCGTAGTCTTTCGCGTGAGGAAGCCATCCAACTCAAACTCGTAGACGTCCGTCCCCGCTGTGATGATTCGGTCTTCGTCGTCGTGGGTGGTGGTGCGCCCGGCGATGCCGCGCAGGATGTTGGTCTCGGAGATGCGGTTGCCGTTGGCGTCGTAACCGTACTCTTCAACCAGCACGCCATCCTTCCACACCTTCTCCAACCGCCCCACCAGATCGTACTGATAGTCCCAGGTGATGGTCTCACCGGCGATGGTCTCGACACGTTGCTGGATGCGGCCGGCATCATCACGCTGCGGAACACTCCACGCATAGACGCCGCTGCCACCCACCTCCCACGTCTGGCCATCCAACTCGCCGTACCCGTTGAAAATGCGAGCAATGGCTGCAGTGCCGTCACTCACCTCTTCCGGCAGGCCGTTCTGGAGGTCGCGAGTGATGGTGAAACCTCTCGCCGAGGTGAGCAGACCATCGAGGTCGTAGCCGAAGATCTCGGTCCCGCCGGCATAGGTGAACGAGGTGAGATGAAAGTCGTTGTTGTAGCCGTAGGTCATCGAATCGTTCAGCAGACCCATGCGAGTATCGGAGGTGAGGAGTGGACCGTCGAACGCGAGGGTCACGCTCTCCGTGCCCTGGGCCGCCTCCGTGATCCGGCCGCCGCAGTCATGGGCATAGGTGATCGTGCCTTCCGGTGTGACCATGTTGTCGAGAATGCCGTCCACGTAAGTGTTGGCGATCCCCTGGCCGGAGGGGAAGGTCACGGTCTTGAGCTTGCGCTCGGTGTCGTAGGTGTACGCGTAGCTGCCCGAAAGCGGGGTAGTGTAGCTCTCCCCCTGGTCGTTGGCGGTGTAGTCGAAGCCGTGGCTAATGGTCTTCGGGGTGGTGAGTACCGTCAGGTTGCCGTTGTCGTCATAATCGTACTGGACCACCGAAGTGTCAGGCAGAACTTCTTCGCGGAGTCGCCCCATGACGTCGTAGGCGTAGTCGATGGTCTTGCTGTCAGGGGTGACTAGATAGTCTAAATAGCCATTCGTATCGTAGGCAAAGGTCGTGATACGCGAGCCCACGGTCACGGTCTCAAGGCGACCGCGCAGATCGTAATCAAACACGGTGGGCAGGAGTCCGGGGACCGTGACTTCCTCCGTGAGGAGGTTGGCCGGATCATACATGGTGTAGCGGCCCCGGGTCCTTGGACACAAGGTTGTCGGTTACGCAGCCTCCTGT
>JARGFW010000040.1:0-5457 GCA_029211085.1 Deferrisomatales bacterium
CCATCACCTTGCTACCCCTCTCCTTTGGCCCACCCCGGCATTCCCCGGATGAACCTCATTGTGCAGGTGTCCGCTCCGCGTTCGGGCTGTCAGCCGGTTGCCCCGGGAGCGTTGCCTTGAAGGGCGTGGGAGGGGAACGTGAACGCGATCGCGATGGTGGCTACCGCACCGCTTGCGGCGTTCGTCACCGACACGGAAAACACGATCCTCGCGTGGAACGACAAAGCCGCAGCGCTGCTGGGCCACACAGAGGCGGGCGCGATCGGTGAGCGCTGCTACCTACTGCTCCGCGCCACCGACGTGTTCGGCAACCGGTTTTGCAGCAGGCGCTGCCCTCTGGTCGAGATGGCGCTGCGCCATGAGGCTTCGCGCCCTTTCGAGCTACACCTTCGCACAGCCGCCGACGGGATCGTTTGGGTCGCCGTTTCCGCGCTCTCGGCGCCGGCGAGGGACGCCGCGGGTTTCAGGATCCTCCATCTCTTGAGCCCCTCGGGCACAGAGGCCGAAACCGACGGGAACCCCGGCGCTGCCGCTCGTGGCCGATCCTGTTCCGGGCAACTGGCCGGACGACACCATCAACCGGGCCCGCGCGCCCCCCTCACACCGCGGGAGGCAACCGTACTCCGCCTGCTGGCCGAAGGGGCAAACACCGCGGAAATTGGCCGCGCTCTGTTCATCAGTCCCACAACGGTGCGAAACCACACGCAACACATCCTTCGCAAGCTCCGAGCGCATAGCCGGCTGCAAGCCGTAGCTCTCGCGCGCAGCGCTCGGCTCATCTGACGCACCCCCGAGTGCACGACCCCCCACAAATGATGCGAATGCATCACGCAAATAATGCAATCGCACCCTTTCTGCCCCGCCGTATTCAGCCATCCTCAGTCATCCTTGAACCGTTGCACCCGGTATTGCCCCTGGTCGGCCGGGCGAGAACACGCGCGAGCCTGCCGAGCTCACCGTGCCCCCCAAGAGCGGCTCCGCGCGGCGCCGAGCCCGGTCCGAGCAGTGAGATACAGCCAGCCCCGGCCCTCAAGACGGCCCCGTGGGCAACCTCCCCGGGTTGATCTGCCCGGTCGACGCCCGGTCAGCCGGCCGGGGAAGCTGGAATGAATGGGTTGCCGTACCGCGCCCTTCCGAGACCCTGGGAACGGAGAAGACACAGACGCTCACTGGCGGGAAACCCCCCGTCGTGTACCAAGGGAGGTGACATCATGAAGAAGCTGACCACAACAGCGCTGTTTCTCCTTGTGGGGCTCGTGTCGGTCATTGGTTGCGGAGGAGGTGGGGGTGGCGGAGATGATCCAACACCACAGAAATCGTTAGTTGTATCAACAGCAAACTCTACAGACATTCTAGAAGAAAGCGCCACGCTAACTGGAACCGTCCAATACGACGGATCAGATACAACCAACTGGTTTGAGTACGGCAAATCACTGGATCAGAACACGGGGTGCTTGTATGGTGATCCCGGTCACGACCACACCGCCGAGGAATCAGATACTGCATCCTATACCCACAGCGACAGCGTTGAAAATTTGACGCCACAAACAAAATATTCTTACCGTTTCTGCGCTCAAGATGTTGCCGAGGGCACCATAGAGACGGGAAATATTTTATTTTTTACTACATCGGCACCACTGCCGCCCGTGGAGTCTCTCCACGTTCTTTACGCCAATGGCGGAATCCTATCGTATACAGTGGGTGATGGAAGCGTTTGGCTACCCGAAGCCATGGAGCCCAACACCAGTATGTCGGATAGTCCATCAGGAGTAGTGTTCGAGAACAAGCTCTACGTTTTTCACAACAAGGGTGGGTTCCTGTGGTGCACCGTGTATGATGGAAACGCCTGGAAAGTAGATGCTGCGGTGAACATTGTCGCTATGCAGAAGAGTCCATCAGCAGTCGTATTTGCCAACAAGCTCTACGTATTTTATAACAACCAAAATAGGCCGTATTTTGTCGTGTTTGACGGAAATCTGTGGGGAGGCGCGCAGCAGGTGCTCAATACCGGCATGTCGGAGAGTCCCTCAGCGGTGGCATTCAAAGACAAACTCTACGTTTTTCATAAGGGGGGGGCTTCGAACACCCTGTGGTTCAGTGTTTTCGATAAAGCCATCTGGGAACCCGATAAGCAGGTGCTCAATACCGGCATGTCGGAGAGTCCCTCAGCAGTAACATTCAACGACCATCTCTACGTTTTCCATAATGGGGGTCAAACCGACCTTAAGTACACGGTGTTCAACGGAAGCGTCTGGGGACGCGACGAGCTCGCGCCGGTCAATGCCCCGTTGGACAGTCCCTCAGCGGTATTATTCAACAACAAGATCTACGTTTTCTATCAGCGAACCGACGGCCGATTGGGGTACGGCCCGTTTGATGGATTGAGCTGGGATCCTGCTGTGCTCGTGCCAAACACTCATATGTCGAGTAGTCCAGCAGCAGTACTTTTTTGAGACTAGAGATATCCTACTTTCGAGCAACTTGAAATGCTGAAATCGCAAAGCCGGACTTCACGGATGGACGTTAAATAGGGCCTTTTCGTAGAAAACACGCCGACAAAGCGCCGCACAGGAATATAACCAAGAGGGGAAGGGACACGGACAGTTGGTGCTGAGGGCGTCCAGAGGTCTACTGAGGCTTCATTCAGCGCTCTCAGCACCAATGTTGTCGCCGGTGTGCGACGAGGGGGACATGCTGCGAAGTTTGGGAGGCTTCCACCTCGGCGAGCCGGCGTAGCTACTCCCGGTCTCGTGATTGTCCTCGAGGATCGCGGCGCCGTTGGTCCTTCTGGCAGCCCCTGGTGGACGTCCCCGAGCACGCCCAGGCTGCGGTGCGAGGCATGGCGGAAAGGACAGCGGGTTCTCGGCCCGGCTCGACCCCCCTGGGAACCCTTGCAGCGCCCCCAAGGTGGTGCCCCTCTTCGAAAGGAGAACCTGATGACACGTATCACGGCGCCGCTGCTTGAAGTGGTCAGGGGCCTCGCGGTGGTGGGGTGCGCCGTTAAGGGCTCACGTTACGAAGCCGAGCATGCGACCAACGTGGACCTGAAGGACGCGCACTATCGGGTCATTAAGTCGGGCGCCCAGGGGACGAGTCGGGGGTTCAAGCTCTTCGGCATTATTCCCTTGGTTTCGCCGAGTTACGTAGAGGCCATGAACGATCTGCGCAGCCAGGCGCCCATGGAGGGCAGGGCGGCCGCGGTGGCAAACGTCGTCTAGGAGGAGTCCAGCATCTGCCTGCTGTTGTTCAGCGTGCCGACAGTCACGATCACCGCCGACATCATGGAATTCACGGAGGATCGTCGCGGACAGTAGTCGCGACCCTTGCGCACCGTCGATCCCCCGCCGTGGGCACATGAATTGCGCTGGCGGCCATCGCTGCCAGATCGCGTCTCACGGCTTTGAGAACGAGCCGTACGCCAAGGGTTTCGAACGGCGACAGCCAACGCAGGATATGATTTCAGGAGCAAGACGATGAGGCTACTGTTGCGGTTCTGTGGGGTTGTCGCGTTTGTCGTGGCGTCGACCGTTGCGTCTGCGCAAGAGACGGCACCCCTAGGAAGGGGCATGTTGCCCTGAAGTTGGATTACATAGCCCTCACGGACAGCCACTTAAACGAAAACGACGGCGTGTATCTCGGACTGGAAGGCTATGGCCGGGTCGCTCCTAATCTCTATCTTGGGGGGAGGTCGGCGTGGCGGGGAACTTCACTAGTTATGGGGACGAGATCTCCATTATGCCCGTTGGGCTCAACGTGAAATACGCACGCGAGGTTGCACGGAACCTCGCCCTCGATGCCGGCGCGGGGCCGTCTTACTCCTACGCGGAGCATGAGAAGGAATCCCGTTTCTCACAAAAAGAAGGTCGAAACGATTGGATCTTAGGCGGGCAGGTATTTGTAGATTTGACCTACAAGATCCGCTGGTTCTCCATCGGTATCAACGGAAAGTACCAGGGCACGTAGGATTTCAAGGACGAAAGCTTCTCCTTGAGCAACTACAGATTGGGTCTGCAGCTGGACGTTTTGTTCTGAGCGCGGATAGCGGATAGGACATTGCTTTCTCGCCTCCCGGGGAGCGGTGCCCGAGGAGCGGCAGAAGGAGGGGTGCGCGCCCCCCCATTGCGCGCACTGGGCCTTTGGTGGCGAGCAAGTATTCTGCCTGCCGGATCTTGCAGCAAAACTAAGATCTTATCGTAATCGTCAGGTTTTGAGGTAGGCTACGAAACCCGGTGGGCAAAATGCGCAGAACTAGGGTTCCGCCCTGTACCAAGCGCGCACGGCGGTAGCTCCCAGGCTCAGTGCAGGAGGTTTTCGGGCACTTCGTCGATCGCCGCTTCACTCCAACCGGGCCAGCCGTCGTCCACCGGGTCGTAGACCCAGGCCGGCTCCACCCGGTTGTCTTCTCCTGGTGCGGTGCCGCGCTCGTCCCCCCTGCGGATCTGCCACAGGCCAGGTGCTCCAGGATCTTCCTTACCGCGGCCTGGTCCTCGAGCAACGCGATGACCTCCATCTCATCGTCGCACTGGGGACAGCGCAACGGGTCCACCTCCCACACCTTCCAGATCAGCTCTCGCCATGTCTTGGAGGGGCCCTCTAATTGGTAGCCAGTGCAGGTTAGGGCTTTCGGGTTTCCATCTCGCAGATCCCGTCAATCCTGTCCAAGAACCGCCTTTGCCGTTCCGCCTCTACAGCACCCCAAAATCCGCCAACTCCCCCTCCACCAGCGGCTCCCACCCCCGGTTCGCCCTGGGGTTGGCGGGGCTGGGGTGGGTGATGCGGCCGATCACACCGCGGTACCCGCCCAGGGCAGCCCGGGCGCGGTCCTCGGCGAACTTTCCGACACCGAGCACCCAGCGTGGTTGCAGGGTCTCCACGGTGCGGCGCAGGGCCGCGTCGCAGGCAGCGAACAGCAACGTCCTCTCGGCAAGGGGCAGTTTGTCCGGGGTGCGGTTGCGCCCGGACTCCTCCATGAACACCAGCGGGCAGTAGTTGGCCACGAAGAACCGCCCGAAGAACCCCGCGGGGGAACCGAAGCGCTCCCGGGCCCAGCCCCAAAGCCGCCGGCCGCTGACCTCGCTGCGGGGACAGTCGAAGCCCTGCACGGGACGCTTGGGATGTTCCGGCTCCGGCCGCAGCACCGGCACCTCGATCTCCATCCAGTCCCGCACCAGGGACACCTCCCCGAACGGCACCCCGGTCTGGGCCATCCCCCAGGGCCCCGGGTTCATTCCCAGCAGCAGCACCTCCCGGGTGCCGGTGCCGTAGCGCTGCAGATACCGATGGTGCGCCTCCCGGGCATAGGCCAGGGGGTTGTAGCAGTGGGTGACGGGGGCGGCGAACGCCAGCGCGGACACGCTGGCCGAGAGTTCGTCGGCGATCTGGGTCAGGAGCATGGGGGTTCGGGGTTCGGGGTTCGGGGTTCGGGGTTCGGGGTTCGGGGTTCGGGGTTCGGGGTTC
>JARGFW010000040.1:5557-31614 GCA_029211085.1 Deferrisomatales bacterium
GAGTGCTGAGTGCTGAGTGCTGAGTGCTGAGTGCTGAGTGCTGAGTGCTGAGTGCTGAGTGCCGAGTGCTGAGTGCTGAGTGCCGAGTGCCGAGTGCCGAGTGCTGAGTGCTGAGTGCTGAGGCCTGGGCTCTGACTCCCTACTGGATTGTCCCAGGGGCCGCGGGTCGGGGACAGCGCAAAGTTCGGCGCGGTTGGGCAGGGGGGCGTCCGCGGGGGCCGGGCCCCCGTCAGGGATGTCGGCCTTCCTTGATGAACGTCCCGTCCCGGTACTCGACAAAGGCCCGTTCCAGTTCCGCTTCGGTGTTCATGACGATCGGTCCCCGCCACGCCACGGGTTCCCGCAGCGGCTCCCCAGAGAACAGCAGGAAGCGCACGCCGTCCGCGCCGGGCGCAACCGCCACCGAGTCCCCGTTCCCGTACAGCACCACGTGGTCCGCCGACACCGACCGGGGATCTCCCGGAACGAAGGTCGCCGCGCCTTCCAGCACGTAGGCGAACACCGTGTGGCTGGCCACCGTGGGGTGGGTGAAGGTGCCACCGGCGGAGACGGTCACGTCCAGGTAGGTGGGACTCCTGACGATATCGGTCACCGGCCCCTCGCAGCCATTGACCCGACCCGCAATGACCTTCACCGTCACACCCTCGGCC
This sequence comes from Deferrisomatales bacterium, assembly GCA_029211085.1. GTDB lineage: Bacteria > Desulfobacterota > Deferrisomatia > Deferrisomatales > JARGFW01 > JARGFW01. The sequence goes on from JARGFW010000040.1 coordinate 6,208, forward strand.
ATCCGGCACTCCGGGATCGTGGCGGCGGCCACGTCGCGGTAGCGGGGGGACATCATCTTGTGGCTGGCGGGCAGGTTCACCCACAACTGCAGGCCGCGCATGTCTCCGTCCCAGCGCTGGGGCATCTCTTGATGGACGATGCCGCTGCCGGCGGTCATCCACTGCACATCCCCGGAGCCAATGGCACCCCGGTTGCCGAGGCTGTCGCCGTGGTCCACTTCGCCCCGCAACACATAGGTCACCGTCTCGATGCCCCGGTGGGGATGCCACGGAAAGCCGGCCCGGTAGTTCTCCGGGTTCTTCGAGTGGATGTCGTCGAGCAGCAGGAACGGGTCGAAGCGCTCGATGAGCCCGCGGTCGTGGCCCACCCCGCGCCGCAGGTGCACGCCGGCGCCCTCCAATGTGGGTTCGCTGGGGAAGATCAACTCGGGGCGACGGATGGACATGGCGGGTCTCCTCTCGGGCGGGGTTCCGGTACCCCGCCCAGTATGCCCAGGGAGAAGGAAACGACAACCGGCCGCGTCGCCCTTGACCGGACACCGGCGCCGAAGCCACCCTGCGTGGGACCCCGCAACCCAACCAACGGAGCCCCCATGGGAAAACAGTTCATCGCAGTGGTCCAGTGCCATCTCGTCAAGCAGCGCTGCTCCGGCTACCTGTGCGAGCGCGCATTCCACCACCGCCTGGGCGGGTTCGAACGGTACCCCACCGACGCTCCCCTGCGCTCGATGCACCTGACGTGCGGGGGGTGCTGCGGCAGGCCGGTGCAGCGCAAGCTCGCCAACCTGCTCAAACAGATCCGGAAGAGGGAGGGGATCGAAAAGGACCAGGTGGTCGTGCACCTGTCGTCGTGCATCACCAAGGACAACCACCACGGCCCGCCGTGCCCCCATCTGGAGTACCTGGAAACCCTGATCGGCAAGCTGGGGCTCGACATCGTGCGGGACACAACGCTGAGCCCGCGGTCCGAACATCTCCGCGGCGAGGGCGTCTACGCCGGAGGCCCCCAGGAATGAACGGCGCCCGCTTCAACCGGTCCTTCTTCGACCGGCCGGTGCTCACCGTGGCCCGGGAACTGTTGGGGACTCGATTGGTGCGAGGCGAGTCAGGACATCGGTTGGCAGGAAGGATCGTGGAGACCGAAGCCTACGACGGCACCGGCGACCTGGGCTGTCACGCCCGGGCCGGCCGCACCGCCCGCAACGCCTCCATGTGGGGCCCGCCTGGGCACGCCTATGTGTACTTCACCTACGGCATGCATTGGCTGCTCAACCTGGTGACCGGACCCGACGCCTACCCCGCGGCGGTACTGCTCCGGGCGATGGTGCCCGAGGAGGGGGAGGGGGAGATGGTCGCGCGCCGTGGGGGCCGGGTGGGACCTGCCCTCACCGACGGCCCGGCCAAGCTGTGCCAGGCCCTGGGCATCGGCAGCGACCAGGACGGCCTGGACCTGTGTGCCCCGGGAGCCCCCCTTTGGATCGAAGCCGGCACGGCGGTTCCAGATGCGCAGGTGGTCACCGGGTCGCGAGTGGGCCTCAACTCGGTTCCCGAGCCCTGGAAGAGCATCCCCTGGCGGTTTCGGGTGAGGGGACTCGCCCCCGGGTTGCGGGGGGCAATCGCACATGGACCAGCGGAGGCCCCACCACCGCAACCACCCAGGTAGGCGGCCCCACGGACGCCGATTGACCCCCTCTCGGCTCCCTCGTACAATGCGCCCTCCCTCGCCACCTGCCGGAAACCCCCGATGAATGTAAACGAACCCCGTCCTCCGACCCCGCCGGTGGAGATCTCCCTGGGGGACCGCACCGTGTTCCTGGTGGGGACCGCCCACATCTCCCAGGACTCCGTGGACACCGTGCGGCGCACGATCGCCGAGTTGTCCCCTGACGGAGTGTGCGTGGAGCTGGACGCCCAGCGCCTGGATGCCCTGCGCGACCCCAGCCGTTGGCGCAACCTGAACCTGGGATCGGCGCTCCGCCAGGGCAAGGGCACGTTCCTGCTGGCCAACCTGGCCCTGTCGTCGTTCCAGAGACGCATGGGCCTGCACACCGGGGTGCAGCCCGGCGCCGAGTTGCTGGCCGCCGTGCACGCCGCGGAGGAACAGGGGGTGCCGGTGACCCTGGTGGACCGGCCGATCCGCGCCACCCTGCTGCGGGCCTGGCGCCACACCGGTTTCTTCAAGAAGATCTCCCTCGCCAGCACCCTGCTCGCCAGTGCCTTCGAGTCGCCGGAACTCAACGAGGCGGACCTGGCGGAGTTGCAGGAAAAAGACACCCTGTCGGCGATGCTCGAAGAGGTGGGCGAAGCCCTGCCGGCCGCCAAACGCATCCTCATCGACGAGCGCGACACCTACATGGCGGCGAAGATCCGCGCCTGTTCCGGGGCACGGGTGGTGGCGGTGGTGGGCGCCGGCCACGTACCCGGGCTGACCCGGGAACTGCAGCGGGAGATCCCGGCAACCGAGGTCGCGGCGCTGGACCGCATTCCCCCCAAACCGACGATCTCCAAGGTCATCCCGTGGCTGATCCCGGCGGTGGTGGTGGCCCTGTTCGTGGGCGGCTTCTTTTTCGGCGACACCTCCAAGCTGGCCGACGCCGCCTGGGCCTGGATCCTGGCCAACGGCGTCCTGGCCGCCCTGGGTGCGGCGATCGCGCTGGGCCACCCGCTCACCATCGCGACCGCGTTCGTCGCCGCCCCGTTGACCTCGCTCAACCCCACCGTGGGGGCCGGCATGGTCACCGGGGTGGTGCAAGCCTGGGCCGGCAAGCCCCGGGTGGACGACCTGGAGCACCTGTTGGACGATCTGGGGCACTGGCGGGGGTGGTGGCGCAACCGGGTCTCGAGGGTGCTGCTGGTGTTCTTCTTCTCCAACCTGGGGAGCAGTGTCGGCACCTTCGTGGCGTTCGGCTGGCTGAAGAACCTGTTCTGATCCGACCCCCCTGGTTCCTCACACCCCAGGGGCAAGACCCCACCCCATTTTCGGACAGGATCTCACGGATCGACAGGATTGGAACCCGCCCCCGCACCCGGGGCCTGTCTCGTTCTTTCCACCCTGTAGATCCTGTTCATCCCGTCCGAGAACCGCCTTTGCCCCTGGGGCGCCTCCACGGCCCCGATCGTCCCCTGCGCCGAGGCCTTGCCCTCGGGGCAAATTGCGTTACATATTCTCCGGCCAACGGGTTGACAACCGGCGACCGCCCTCTATATAACTTTGGCGGTCATATTTTTTGTGGCATTTTTCACCCCACCCCTCCTCCAGGCAGCGGAGCGGAGTCCCATGGCGAAATCGACCTACAACTACGACATCTCCCGGAGCTTCGTGAACTGGAGCATCCTGTGGGGGGTGGTGGCCGTGCTGGTGGGCATCCTCATCGCCTTCCAGCTGGTGCTGCCGTCCTGGAACCTGCCGCCGTTCCTCACCTACGGCCGGTTGCGCCCGCTGCACACCAACGCCGCCCTGTTCGGCTGGGGACTGGGCAGCTTCTTCGCCACCTTCTTCTACATCACCCAACGACTGACCCGGCAGCGGCTGTGGAGCGACGGGCTGGCGAGGTTCCAGCTGTACCTGTTCAACGCCACCATCATCGCCGCGGCGGTGACCCTGCTGCTGGGCTACAACACCTCCAAGGAGTACCACGAGCTGGAGTGGCCCCTGGACATCCTGGTGGTGGTGCTGTGGGTGGTGTTCGCCGCCAACATCATCATGACCGTGATCAAGCGCAAAGAAGAGCAGATGTACGTCTCCATCTGGTTCATGCTGGCGTCGCTGATCGGGGTTGCCGTGCTGTATCTGGTGAACGCCGCCGAGGTGCCGGTGAGCCTGTTCAAGAGCTACTCCGCCTACGCGGGCGCCAACGACGCCAACGTGCAGTGGTGGTACGGCCACAACGCCGTGGCGATGGTGCTCACCGCGCCGCCCCTGGCGATCTTCTACTACTTCCTGCCCAAGACCACCGGGGCGCCTCTGTACAGCCACCGCCTGTCGATCGTGGCGTTCTGGAGCCTGATCTTCATGTACCTGTGGACCGGCGCCCACCACCTGATGTGGACCCCGGTACCGGACTGGGTGCAGACCGTGGCGATGGCGTTCTCCATCATGCTCATCGCCCCCAGCTGGGGCTCGGTGATCAACGGCTACCTCACCATGGGCGGCCAGTGGCACCAGATGCGCTCCAACTACCTGGTAAAGTTCCTGATCCTGGGCATCACCTTCTACGGCCTGCAGACCCTGCAGGGGCCCAGCCAGGCGGTGCGCACCTTCTCCGCGTTCATCCACTACACCGAGTGGATCCCCGGCCACGTGCACATGGGGGCGATGGGCTGGGTGTCCCTGGTGCTGTTCGCCGCGATCTATTACATGGTTCCCCACATGTACGGCCGCAAGCTGTACAGCGAGGGGCTGGCCAACCTGCACTTCTGGATGGTGCTGCTGGGACAGCTCGGCTACTCGGTGAGCATGTGGATCGCCGGGGTGCAGCAGGCCACCATGTGGCACGCCATCAACCCCGACGGCAGCCTCCACTACTCGTTCATGGAGACCCTGGCGGCGATGGTCCCCTACTGGTGGGTGCGGGCGTTCGCCGGGGTGCTGTACCTGGCCGGGGTCCTGGTGTTCGTCTACAACCTGGTGCAGACGGTGAAGAAGGGCGAAGCCGTCGCCGAGCCCGCGTAGCCAAGGAGCAGACTGACCATGTGGGAGAAGAAACCCGTCCTGTTTCTGCTGCTGGCCACCGCCACGATCCTGGTGGGCACCATCGTCACCATGGTGCTGCCGTTCGCCTGGATCAACACGGAGAAGGACCGCATCGAGGCGGTCACGCCCTACGCGCCCCTGGAACTGGCCGGGCGCGACGTGTACATCCGCGAGGGCTGCAACAACTGCCACACCCAGACCGTGCGCCCCCTGGTGAGTGACGTGCTGCGCTACGGGCCGTACTCCAAGTCCGGCGAGTTCGCCTACGACCGGCCCCATCTTTGGGGGTCGCGGCGCGCCGGGCCGGACCTGGCCCGCATCGGCGGCAAGTACCCGGCCACCTGGCACTACCACCACCTGGAGGAGCCCCGTGCCATGGTGCCGGGCTCCAACATGCCTGCCTACCGGTTCCTGGAGGGCGCCGCAGTGGACCCGGTGCTGACCCGCAAGAAGATGGAGGTGCTGGACTTCCCCTACCAGGAGGAACAGATCAGCGCCCTGGAGAACAAGAACGAGATGGACGCACTGGTGGCGTACATGCAGAAACTGGGGTCCGACATCGGCTGGCGGGCCCAGGCCCAGACCGAGGTGATCGGCGAGTTGGAGAACCCCCTGGAACCCACCCCCGGGGTGGTCGCGGCGGGGCGGGATCTGTACGCCCAGCACTGCGCCCAGTGCCACGGGGGCGATCTCGGCGGCGACATCGGCCCTGAACTGACCGGGGCGGCGGACACCGACGCGGCGGAGCTGTTCCGGGACCTCTGGAACGGCCTCCCCGACGGCGGCATGCCGTCGTTCAACACCCTGGGACAGGAGCGCATCTGGCAGCTGGTGACGTTCCTCCACAACCAAGGACCGTGATGGACCGGGCGTCGATCGCCTACCTGGTGGTGGACATCGGGCTGTTCGCCCTGTTCGCCCTCATCGTGGCCCGGGTGTACCGCCGCCGCAACCGCACCCGGGGCGAACTGGCCAAACACCGCATGCTCGAAGACGACTGAACGGGAGCCGGTAGCCATGCTGGAAAAACACCAACACCATCACGATACCCGCGACTTCGACGGCATCACGGACAACCGCGCGAGCAAGGTCCCGTGGTACTTCTCCGCGCTGTTCTTCGGGCTGCTGATCTGGGGGGGGGCCTACATGGGCTACTACCTGTTCAGCGGCTGGACCCAGGAAGGCGAGTTTGGGCAGAAGATGGCCGCCTACGAAGCCACCCACCGCCCGGAGAGCACCGCGCCGGCTGCCGCCCCGTCGTCGGTAGCCCAACCCTCCCAGGAAGAGCTGCTGGCCAAGGGGGCGACCCTGTATGGCAAGCGCTGTCGCGCCTGCCACGGCAACGACGGCAAGGGCGGTGTGGGGTCGGACCTCACCCAGGCTGCCTACCATTACGGTCGCGATCTGCAGTCCGTGACCCAGTCGATAGCGGGTGGACGCCCCGGGGGCATGCCGGCATTCGGCGAACAACTTTCGGCCGGAGAAATCCAGGCCCTGGCCGCCCACGTGCTGAGCCTGGAGTAGCAGAGACCCGGCGACCATGAACCCTACGCTCCAGCCACCGCGGGGCGGGTCCTCGACCCGCCCCGCGGCATTTCCGCTCCCCACCGGTGCCCCGCGCCCGGTGGGCCGCCGGCGCCGGATCTTCCAGTGGTGCGGAGCGGCAGCGATGCTCGCGGTGCCTTTCCTGCGCTGGGGCGGGCAGAGTCTGCTGCGGGTGGACCTGGAATCCCGCAGCCTGCTGGCGCTGGGGCACACCTTCCGCCTGGAGGAGTTCCCCCTCGTCCTGCCCCTGGTGCTGGCCCTGCTCACCACCCTGCTTTTGCTCACCCTGGTGTTCGGCCGGGTGTGGTGCGGCTGGGCCTGCCCCCAGACCCTTTGGTCGGATCTGGTGGAGGGCGTGGCGCGGCGCCTCGGCGCCCGGGTGCGAGGCCGTCGGCTTTCCGCCGGTCTGCCCACCCAGGCGGCATTCCACATGGTGTGCGCCGCCCTGGGGCTGCTCGTGGGGGCCAACCTTGTATGGTATTTCCTGCCCCCGACCGGGTACTTGGCCGCTCTGTTCCGGGGCGAATTGCCCGCACCCGCGGTGGTCACCACCCTGGCGGTGGCCGCCCTGGTGTACCTGGACCTGGCATTCGTGCGCCGCACGTTCTGTGCCGAGTTCTGTCCCTACGGACGCTTCCAGACCACCCTGGTCGACCGGGGGACCCTGACCCTGCAGGTGCTGCCGGGGCAGGCCGACCGCTGTATCGAGTGCGGCGCCTGCACGGCCGCCTGCCCCACCGGGGTGGACGTGCGGCGAGGCTCGGACGCCGGTTGCATCAACTGCGGCCGGTGCCTGGACGCCTGTGCAGCCGTGATGGCCCGGCGGGGCGAGGGCGGACTGATCGGCTACACCTGGGGCAGCGGCGATCACGGTCCCCGAGCGCTGCTCACGCCGCGCACGGCCCTGGTGTTCGGGGTGGTTCTGGCGGCGTGGGGAGCCCTGTTCCTGGCCGCCGGGCAGAGCGAGCCCCTGGCGTTCAGCGTGCGCCGCTCGCCCACCGCCGAGCCGCGGGTGGTGGCGGGGGAGCGCTTCGTCACGTTCTTCACCGGTGCGGTCACCAACCGCACCGCAGAAACCCTGGAACTGACCCTGGTGGCCCGCAGTGGAGAACACCCCCTGGAGGTGCGTGGCCCCGGCCGGCAGCTCACCCTTGAGCCGGGGGAGCGGGCCGCCGTGGAGTTCGCCGTGGTCGCCCCCCTGCCCGCCGCAGCCGGTCCCCTGGCAGCGACCCTGGCGTGGGTGATGGACGGTGCCCAAGGGGTGCCGCGCGAGGCCACCCTGGTGCCGCCTGCTAGGTGAGAGATCAAGGACAAGATTTTCGTTCCCCACCCCGAAACCGGTGCTCCCCATCATGACCGAAGCCAAAAAAAACCGCTGGCCTGCCGCCATCATTGCCCTGGCCGCAGTGTTCCTGGCCGCCCTCGGGGGCTCCCTGTACTGGGGCATCACCCGGGCGAGCCGGGTGAGCGACCGGGCCTACTACACCCGGGGGCTCGACTACGGCGGTGAGGTGCAGGCGGAACAGGCGACCCGCGACTGGGTGCTGGCGATAGGCAAAGACGGAGCGGAGCTGGCGTTGCGCCTGACCGACGGGACCGGCACACCCCTCGCCGGTCTCGAGGGCACCCTCACCGTGCTGGCCCCCGACGGCACCGATGCGTCCCGCCGCGAACTGGCTCCCGGGCAGGACCCGGGTGTCTACCGGGTCTCCCTGCCCGCCCTACCCGCGGGAGGGGTCAGGGCCACGGTGGCAATGCGCCGCGAGGGTGCGGTGCTGCACCGCTCCCTGCTGCTGGTGCCATGACCGACACCTCGGTGTGCGTCCACTGCCGGCTGCCCATTCCCCCCGGGGACCTGGTGCTCGACACCGTGGACGGTACCGAGTTGGCGTTCTGCTGCCACGGCTGTGCCGGGGCCTACCGCATCATCACCGGTGCCGGGTTGGGGGCGTTCTACCGCCAGCGCACCTGGGACGAAGCGGGCACCCCCGATGGCGCGTTCGCCGAGATCTACAGCGACGAGTACCTGGAACCGTTCGTCCACCGCGGCGACGACGGGGCCGAGCTGTCAGTGCTGGTGGACGGCATCCGCTGCGCTTCCTGCGTGTGGGTCATCGAGAAGATCGCCGGGGATCTGCCCGGGGTGCGCGACGTGCGGGTGAACTTCGCCACCCACCGGGCCCGGGTGCGTTTCGATCCGGAGTCGGCAGCACCGTCGGCGATCTTCGCCGCGATCGCCCGCATCGGCTACGCTCCCCGGCCCTACTCCCCGGGCGCCGCCGACCAGGTTGCGGCCGCGGAGCGACGGTCCCTGCTGCTGCGCTTCGGCACCGCCGCGTTCCTCTCCATGCAGCTGATGGTGTACTCCCTGGGGCTGTACGCCGGCTACTTCCAGGGCATGGACCCCGGCACCCACCGACTGCTCCAATACCTGGCCTGGCTGGTGGCCACCCCGGTGGTGCTCTACGGGGGCAGCCCGTTCCTGTCCGGCGCCTGGCGCAGCCTGCGGAACCGCTCCCCCAACATGGACCTGTTGATCGCCCTGGGGGTGCTCAGCGCCTACGGCACCAGCGTGTTCGCCGTGTTCACCGGGGGCGAGGTGTACTTCGACACCGCCGCCATGATCGTCACCCTCATCCTCACCGGCCGGCTATTCGAGATGACCGCCCGCCGCCGGGCCGCCAGCGGCATCGACCGGCTGCTGCGGCTGGTGCCGGAGTTGGCCCACCGGGTGCGGGACGGAGGGATGATCGAGGTGGCCACATCGGCCCTGGAGCCCGGCGACACGATCGAGGTGCGCCCCGGGGAGCGGTTCCCCGCCGACGGGGTGCTCGCCGGTGGCGCCACCGAGGTAGACGAGTCGGCGGTGAGTGGCGAACCCGGACCGGTATACCGGGGCCCCGGCGAGCCGGTGAACTCCGGAACCCTGAACCTCACCACCGCGGTGACGGTTCAGGTGACAGCCACCGCCGCGGGGTCGTTCGTGGGCCGGATAACGCGGCTGGTGGAGGAAGCCCAGGCCCGCCAGGCACCGATCCAGCGCCTGGCCGACCGGGTGGCCGGTCTGTTCGTGCCCCTGGTGGTAGCGGTGGCCGGCGGCACCTGGGTCTTCTGGTTCCTGCGAGAGGGCGCCGGGTCCGCCCCGCTGCTCCACGCGGTAGCGGTGCTGGTGGTGGCGTGCCCCTGCGCCCTGGGTCTGGCGACCCCCACCGCGGTGCTGGTGGCCACCGGTGCCGCCGCCCGCCGGGGCGTGCTGTTCCGGGGCGGCGACGTGTTGGAGGCCCTGGGCCGGGTGGACCTGGTCATGTTCGACAAGACCGGCACCCTTACCGCCGGGCAGCCCCAGGTGGTGCGCCTGCTGCCCACCACAGCCGGAGCAACGCAGCTCCTGCAGGCCGCCGCAGGGGCCGAAGCAGGCTCGGGCCATCCCCTGGCGGCGGCGGTGCTCCGGGCCGCCGGGGACCAGGGCATCGTGCCGGTCTCGGGAGAGGGGGCGGTGACCCACCCGGGCCGGGGGGTGGAGCGCGTGACCCCCGCTGGCACCCTCCGGGTGGGCAGCCGGGCGTTTCTGGAAGACGCCGGAATCTCCGTGCCCGCCACCGATAACCAGGAACTGACCGAGGCCCATGTGGCCCGGGGGGCCGAGTACCTGGGCGCCCTGCTGCTCGCCGACAGCACCCGGACCGACGCCCGGTCGGCGGTGGCCGCGGTCGCGGCCCTGGGGCCGGAGATGGTGCTGCTCACCGGGGACCGGGACGCCGCAGGCCGGCGCGTGGCCCTGGAACTGGGTATCGGCACGGTGCTGGCGGAACAGACGCCGGAAGACAAGGCGGCGTTCGTTCGCCAAGCCCAGGCGTCCGGACGGCGCGTCCTCATGGTGGGGGACGGCATCAACGACGCCCCGGCCCTGGCGGCGGCCAGTGTGGGCTGTGCCGTGGCAGGGGGCACCGACATCGCCCTGGAGACCTCGGATCTGGCCCTGACCCGGCCGCACCTGGACCGCATCCCGTTCGCGATGGGGTTGGCCCGGCGCACCCTGGGAGTGGTCCACCAGAACCTGTTCTGGGCGTTCGCGTATAATCTCCTGGCCATCCCCCTGGCCGCGGCGGGCCAGCTGGCCCCGGTGTACGCGGCGGCGGCGATGGCGGCCAGTTCGGTGTGCGTACTGGCCAACTCCCTGCGCCTGGCGCGAACCCGGAGGGCCCCATGAACCAGTCCACGGTCATCTTGATCGTTCTCAGCCTGCTGCTGGGCACCGGGGCGTGGCTGGTGTTCCTGTGGGCGGCGCGCAAGGGGGAGTTCGACGACCTGGAGGGCCCCAAGCACCGCATGCTGCGCGACGACGACCCGCCCCCCAAGAATGAGGTGGGCACGGAGGAGCCCCGGTGATCCCCGCCCTCGCCGAACCCCTGTTCACCGGTGCCCTGCTCACCGGCCTGTTGGGTTCCGGGCACTGCATCGGCATGTGCGGCGGCATCGTCGCGGCCCTGTCCCTGTCGGGCACCCGGCGGGGGGGCATGGCGTTGCACCTGCTGTACCACCTGGGGCGGATCACCACCTACACGGCCCTGGGCCTGTTGGTGGGCTGGCTGGGTCTCGCGTTCGCCTACACCTCGGGGCTAAGGGAGTACGGGCGCTGGATCCTGGTGGCCGCGGACGGGTTCGTGATCCTGGTGGGACTGGGCAGCGCCGGCGCGTTCCGCCGCCTCAACGTGATGAAACTCGAGTTCCCCGGCGCGGCACGGGTCCTCACCGGGTGGGTGCGGGCGACCCGCCGGCTGCCCCCCGCCTTGGCCGCCTTGCCCCTGGGCCTGCTCCTCGGCCTGCTGCCCTGCGGCTTCCTCTACGCCGTGCTCCTCAACGCCGCCCTCTCCGCCGACCCGGTCGTCGGCGCCCAGGTGATGCTGGGTTTCGGGCTGGGCACGGTGCCGTCCCTGGCGCTGTTCGGCAGCGCCGCCCACCTGCTGGGCACCCGCACCCGGGGCTGGATGCTGCGGGGAGCCGGCCTGGCGGTGGCGGGCATGGGGGCCTACAACCTGTTCCGGCACCTGCAACTGCTGGGCGTCGCCGGCTGCTGCGGGTGAGCGGCCTTTGGAACAACAGCAAAGGGGTACTTGGGGCGTGGGGCCAGGAGCGTTGCGAAGGTGGTCCGGGGGGTTGCGCAACGACCAACCTGGTCAGGATTGCCGCCTTACCAGTTCACAGCTCGCTACCGTAGCTGGCCTTTCCGTATGGAGTTTCTGCAAGCCAGGGAACCCAAAACATGACAGCGATACGCCACTTGACGGGAGTCAACCGGTAGCTAAAGTATGATCGTCTTCACGGGGAGGCGATTGCCGTGATGAGCCGACAAGCTCGACCGCAGCCGAAGTTCTTTTGCACTGGGTTCAGCATGGACGAGGGGGTTCGCGCCTCCCATCTACTTCGAAGGATCACCAATCCCATCGAATCCAACTTCGTCCACGACGAGGGTGGTGACCTATACGGGACCAACAGCAACACGTCTGTTTCGCCTCCCGTGATTCTCAAGCGGATGCATCTGTTGGTGTCATAGAACGATCGCTCGGAGTTGGAACTGCTGATACGCGGTCATCGGCGGCGCTGGGTGAACCCTATTTACGGAGAATTCCTAGGATCCGAATGGTGATGCATGTGGGGAAAAACAGAATGACCCACGATGATCTTCAAGTTGCACAAGATTGAAGAGAGATCTGTCTTTAAGAACCGCATGGGGAGGCATGGTAATGACGGATGGTCGATTGGATGCCTTTCAACAGGCAATAAAGATGGAACGAGATGGTAAATTGTTTTATGAGCAATCCGCAGGCAGGGCGGAAAGCAAGTTGGCAAAGAAAGTCTTTGCCGAGCTTGTCAAAGCGGAGGAACAGCATATCGTCAAATTGACACAGATTTTCAAATCTCTCGAAAGTAGTTGTGAATGGCCGGATATCGATTTGACGAGAGGCTCCGCCGCAAACGCCACGAATATTTTTTCAAATGCCTTAAAGACGATCGAGGAGCGGGTGAAAGGCTCTACCACTGATATTCAGGCATTGAAGATGGCCTCTGAGTTCGAAAATAACGGAATAAAATACTATCAAACCCTGTCGGAAGAGACGGATGATTCATTTTTGAAAAAATTCTTCATGCTGCTTGTCACTGAAGAGGGGGAGCATTTCGTATCGATTCTGGATACCATTGAGTTCCTTGAGGATCCTCAGGGGTATTACAGCCAACGTGAACGCGGGACCATGTCTTTCTGATCCCTGAACCCATGGACTGAACAACGTCTTTCGTGTCGCACCCGGGTGGCGATCGCTAAGGCTGTTTGCGCCAAGCCGCAACCCGCCTTTCTGTCACACGGCAGGTGCGAACCTTGAAGCGTTTCCACCTGGAGCAGTCCGATGAGGTTGCCGGACGATCCGGTCACTCTGGCGAGGGCCGAAGCAGAGACGTCGAACCGCTCGCTCGCCGCCCAGGCAACCTTCGTCCCTCAGGCTGTGCCACGCCCCCGGGATTGGCCTGGCCCCGCGGGCGTCGTCGCTCCCTGCGACGAAAACCCAAACGCCGTTTCCACATACCTCTTTCCGTCCCGGTCCTTCTCGTGTTATATGAGTGTCTCGGTGTTCTTCCGCAGACCGCGACGGCTCGATCAAGAACGCTCACCCCCAGGATATCGGTCTCGGACGGGCGCCGAATTCAACATTACGGTGTTTGGAAGCCGCAAAACAACAAGCACGTCCGGTCCAGTCCACCCCGTTCTTTTTGAGGAGGCAGGCATGCGAAACGTTCGTCGAGGGGCCTTTCTGGTGATCACGGCGGTAGCGGCGCTTGTCGCCCTGCCCGCGGCGGCAGCGGTCAAGATCGGTTTGGTCACCACGCTGTCCGGTCCGGGCGCGGCGCCCGGTCAGGATCAACACGACGGGTTCATGCTCGCCGTGGACCTGCAGGGAGGCAAGCTCGGCGGCGTACCGGTGGAGGTGATCAAGAAGGATGATCAGCTCAAGCCGGACGTGGGTGCCCAGATCGCCCAGGAGTTGATCGAGAAGGACAAGGTGGACCTCGTCACGGGAGTGGTCTTCTCCAACGTGATGATGGCGATGTACAAGAAGGTGATCGACTCGGAGACGATCTTCGTCGGCTCCAACGCCGGTCCCTCACCCATCGCGGGGGCCATGTGCTCCCCCTACTTCTTTTCCACCTCCTGGGCCAACGACAGCCTTCACGAGAACGCGGGCGAGATCGCCAACCTGAAGGGGTACAAGAAGATGTACCTGATGGCGCCCAACTACCAGGCCGGGAAGGACGGGCTGGCTGGGTTCAAGCGTTTGTACAAAGGGGAGGTCATCGACGAGGTCTACACCCAGATGCAGCAGCCAGACTACTCGGCCGAGATCGCCCAGCTCCGGGCGGCCAAGCCTGAAGCCGTCTATGTATTTTATCCTGGGTCCATGGGTGTGAACTTCGTCAAGCAGTACGCCCAGGCGGGTCTCATCGGCAAGATCCCTCTCCTGACCACCGCCACGATCGACACCACGACGCTGCCGGGCATCGGCGATGTCGCCATCGGCGCCTTCACCGCCTCTCCCTTCGAAGCGGGACTCGACAACCCCGCGGCCAAGAAGTTCTCCGCCGACTTCTACGCCAAGTACAAGCGATACCCTTCGTTCTATGCCGCGCAGTCCTACGATGCGGCGATACTCATCGGCTCGGCGCTACAGAAGACCAAGGGGAACGTCGCCGACAAGAAGGCGATGATGGCGGCTTTGAAGGAGGCGGACTTCCAGTCCGTGCGCGGCGACTTCAAGTTCGACAACAACCAGTTCCCGGTCACCGACTGGTACATGTGGGAGGTGGTCAAGGACCCGAGCGACGGCCACCTTGGATTCGCGTTTCGGGGCAAGACCCTGACGGCTCATCGAGACGCCTACCACGACAAGTGCCCGATGCCGTGAGGCGTCGCTCTGCGCCCTGAACTTCTCCCTGCCCGATCGCCTCGTGGCTGGGCCAAGGCCTAGTCACGAGGCGCGGTCAACCACAACGTGTCTATCTTTCCCCCGGAGCTCCAGTCGCCATGGATCTTTCGCTGGCGGTCACCCAGGCCCTCAACGGGCTCCAGCTCGGCGTGCTGCTGTTCCTCCTCGCGGCAGGGTTGACGCTGGTGTTCGGCATCATGAACGTGGTGAACCTGGCGCACGGGTCCCTCTACATGATGGGCGCCTACTTCGCCGCTACCCTCTACAACTTTACCGGGTCCTTCTGGCTCGCCGCCCTCGGCGCCGTGCCGGCCGGCTTCGCCCTCGGGATCCTCGTCGAACAGGTGGCGCTGCGGACGCTCTACGAGCGCGATCACCTGGATCAGGTGCTCGCGACCTTCGGGCTGATCCTCTTCTTCAACGAGCTGGCCCGGATCATCTGGGGCTCCGCGCCCTACTACATGTCCGTACCGGCAGCTCTCTCGGGTACCCTCGAGGTCGCCGGGATCATCTACCCCGTGTACCGGCTGGTGATCATCTTGGTCGGGTTGGGTGTGGCCTTGGGGGCATGGGTGCTGATCCACCGGACCCGCGTGGGCATGCTGATCCGGGCCGGGGCCTCGATCGAGTGGATGGTCGGGGCCCTCGGCGTCAACATCCGCCTGCTCAACACACTGCTCTTCGGGCTGGGGGCCGCGCTGGCCGCGTTGGCCGGTCTGATGGTCGGGCCGATCCTCTCGGTCCAGTCCGGCATGGGCGAACCGATCCTGATTCTCACACTGGTGACCATCGTCATCGGCGGCATCGGCTCCGTCCGGGGCGCGTTTCTCGGGGCGTTGATCGTAGGGATGGTCGACACGCTCGGGCGCACCATGCTGCCGATCCTGCTCCGCGAGTTCCTCGAGCGTAGGATCGCCAACGCCGCCGGCCCCGCCATCGCGTCGATGTCGATCTACCTCCTGATGGCCGCGGTACTCGCCGTGAGGCCCCAGGGCCTCTTCCCAGTGAAGCACGGGTAAAGCGCGCTGCGATGCAGTTCCCCTTCCGCTCTCCCCGCGCCTGGCTCTCCGTCGCGACACTCGTGCTCCTCGCCCTGGTGCCAGTGGTCGCGGGCGCGCTCGACCAGCCCTTCTATATGACCCTGTTCATGCGGATTATGATCTATGCGCTGGCGGCTCTGTCGCTCAACCTGATCCTGGGATTCGGGGGCATGGTGAGCTTCGGCCACGCCCTGTATCTGGGCATCGGGGCGTACGCCGTCGGGATCCTCACCCAGCTCGGGGTGGCCAACGGGTGGGTCCACCTGGGCGCAGCCCTCGTGGTGACGATCGCGGTGGCGTTGTTCACCGGAGTGATCTCGCTACGGACGACCGGCATCGCGTTCATCATGATCACACTGGCCTTCGCCCAAATGTTCTTCTTCCTGGGCATGAGCTTGAAGCAGTTCGGCGGGGACGAAGGAATGACCATCGCCCAGCGCAGCGTGTTCGGCCTGGTCGACCTGGAGGAGAAGGTCGTCTTCTACTACCTGATCTTCGCGATCGTGCTGCTCACCCTGTACGGGAGCCGGAGGCTGGTCGAGTCGCGGTTCGGGATGGTGCTACGGGGGACGATGGAGAACGAGCGCCGGATGAAGGCCCTAGGGTTTCCCACGCTCCGCTACCGTCTCGCAGCCTACGTGATCTCGGCCTGTTTCTGCGCCGTGTCCGGGCTGCTGCTCGCCAACCTCACCGAATTCACGTCGCCCGACTACATGGCGTGGTCGCGCTCGGGAGAGCTCATCGTCATGGTGGTGCTGGGGGGCATCGGGACCTCGATCGGACCGCTCGTAGGCGCCATGGCGCTTCTGCTCCTGGAGGAATTCCTGTCCGCCCTCACCACGCATTGGATGATCGTGATGGGGCCGATCATCGTCCTGATCGTCCTGGTCGCGAAGCGGGGCATCGCGGGCCTGCTGCCCGACCTGCGGGGAGGAGGGTCTTGAGCGGCGCGCCCCTCTCGGTCCGGGACCTGGTGAAGCACTTCGGCGGGCTCACGGCCAACAACCACCTCAACCTGGACGTGGAACCCGGGGAGATCCACGCGATCATCGGTCCCAACGGCGCCGGCAAGACCACGCTGATCTCCCAGCTCGCCGGCGAACTGCGGCCGGACGAGGGGCGGATCCTCTTCGAGGGGAAAGACGTCACGTCGCTGCCGGTCCACCAGCGGGCGCTGCTGGGGCTGGCGCGCTCGTACCAGATCACCTCGGTGTTCCAGGGCTTCACCGCGCTGCAGAATGTTGCGCTGGCGGTGCAGGCCCATCGGGGCCACAGCTTCCGCTTCTGGCAGCCGGCGCACCGCGCGGAGGAGCTCAACGCACCCGCGCGCGCGGCGCTGGACTCCGTGGGGCTCGGCACCCACGCGAACGTCCCTGTGGCGAGGCTCGGCCACGGGGAGCGCCGCCAACTGGAGCTGGCCATGGCCTTGGCGAGCGGCCCGAAGCTCGTCCTCCTGGACGAGCCCATGGCCGGGATGAGCCCCCAGGAGTCGCAGGAGATGATCTCCCTGCTGGCCTCCTTCAAGGGGAAGCTGACCATGATCCTGGTGGAGCACGACATGGAAGCGGTGTTCGCACTGGCCGACCGCATCTCGGTGCTGGTGTACGGCAGCGTGATCGCCTGCGGGACGCCGGAGGACGTCCGGGCCAACGCGGACGTCCGGTCGGCCTATCTGGGCGACGACAGCGCGGGCGCCTTCGTCCATACCCTGGGGATCTGAGGGACGGGATGACACTTGCCGACGGAAACCGGTGCCGCCGCGATGGGGGGGCGACGCAGCCGCGAGGCGCTTTGAAGGGGTGCGGGGCATGAGCGCGCTCCTCTCCGTACGGGGCCTCGAGGCGGGGTATGGCCTGTCGCAAGTCCTGTTCGGGATCGACCTCGACATCCACGAGGGCGAGTGCGTGACGATCCTCGGTCGCAACGGAATGGGCCGGACGACCACGATCGGCTGCATCATGGGGCTGCTGCGCCCCACGGGCGGCGAGATCCTCATCGATGGGCGCGCCGCCACCGGCTGGCCGTCCTACCGGGTGGCCAAGGCGGGGATCGGGCTGGTGCCGGAGGGCCGCCAGGTGTTCCCGAACCTCACCGTCCGCGAGAACCTCGTCGCCACCGCGGCGAACCGGCTCGGGCGGCGCGATCCGTGGACGCTGGAGCGGGTCTACGAGTTCTTCCCCGTGTTGCGAGAGCGGGAGAGAAACCTCGGCAAGACGCTCTCTGGGGGGGAGCAGCAGATGCTGGCTATCGGCCGGGCACTGCTCACCAATCCGCGGCTGCTGATCCTCGACGAGGCCACCGAGGGACTGGCTCCCCTCCTGCGGGCGGAGATCTGGGCCTGCCTCCGAAGACTCAGGGATGACGGCCAGTCGATCCTGGTCATCGACAAGAACCTGGCCGCCTTGACCCGGATCGCGGACCGCCACTACGTGCTGGAGAAGGGCCGGGTGGTGTGGTCCGGGTCGTCGGCGGAAATCCTTGAGAACCCGCAGGCTGTTCGCGAACACCTCGGCGTGTGAAGGGCGGGAGGCATGTACGAGACCCAGGAAGAACTCGATCGCCAGTTCAGCGCCCGCGGCACCGTGCCCGACATCGCCCCCTTCGTCACCGCCTATCGCGAGGAATCGGAGCGGATGGCCGCGACGCTGCCCGCGGTGCGCAATGTGCCTTACGGCACGAGCCCCGACGAGGTCCTCGACCTCTTCCCGGTACCCGGCACCGTTCGGGCGCCGGTCTTCGTGTTCCTCCACGGCGGCTACTGGCGGGCGCTGTCCAAGGACGACTCCTCGTTCATGGCCGGGAACTTCACGCGACACGGTGCCGCAGTGGTCGCGGTCAACTACGGACTGGCGCCGGCCACGCCGGTCCCGGAGATCGTCGCCCAGGTGCGCCGCGCGGTGGCGTGGGTGTGGCGCAACGGGGCCGCCCACGGCCTCGACCCGGAGCGGATCGTGGTGGGCGGGAGCTCGGCCGGCGGGCACCTCACGGGGATGGTGCTCGCCGGGGGCTGGCACCACGGCGAGGGGGTCCCGGAGGATGTGGTAAGGGGCGCCTTTCCGGTGAGCGGGCTCTTCGACCTCACCCTGATCCCGCGCACCCACATCAACGAGTGGGCGCGGCTCGACGCGGCCACCGCCCAGGCGGTGAGCCCCCTGTTCCACCTGCCGGACCGGGGTTGCCCCCTCGTGCTCGCCTACGCGGCCTCGGAGACCCCGGAGTTCAAGCGGCAGTCCCACGTCTACCGGGACGCTTGGGCGGCAAAGGGCTTCCCCGTGCACTGCTTCGAGGTGCCGGAGCGCAACCACTTCGACGTCATCCTGGACTGGATGTCGCCCGACAGCGCCCTGACCCGGGCCGCGCTTGGGCTCTTCTGACCGGTCGATCGCGAGTGGCGACGCCGACGAATCCTGCACCCGAACCCCTTTAGTCTCCTGACAGAAAGGCGGACGAGATGGAACTGGCGGCACTCCCGGAACGCTTCAACGTGGCAACCTTCCTCCTGGACCGGCACCTCACCGAGGGGCGGGCGGACAAGGCGGCCATCGTCTGTCAGGGACGGATCCTCACCTATCGGGACGTCTCCCGGGAGGTGAACCGCCTGGGCCATGCGCTGCGCGGCCTGGGCGTGGAGATTGAAAACCGCGTGGTCCTTCTGTCGCCCGACGTTCCAGAGCTGATCTACGGCCTTCTGGCGTGCATGAAGATCGGCGCGGTGCCCGTCGCGGCGAACACCCTGCTGCCGCCCACGGACACCGAGTACATCCTGCGGGACAGCCGGGCCAAAGTGGTCATCGCCCACGAGTCCCTGGCGCCGGTGGTGGAGGGCGTCCGGCCGGGGCTCCCTCACCTGCGCCACCTGGTGGCGATCGGCCGGGCCGGGCCCGGGCAGGTCTCCTACCGGGAGTTGGTGGAGCGCGAGCCCGACGAACTCCAGGCGGCCGACACCTGCCGGAACGACGCGGCGGTCTGGCAGTACAGCTCGGGCACCACCGGCGCGCCGAAGGGCATCATCCAGATGCACAAGAACATCTTCTACCACGCCCGCTGCCACTTCGAGGCACTGCTGGGCATCCGCGAACAGGACCGCGTCTTCTCCGTGGCGAAGCTCTTCTTCGGGTACGGGCAGGGGAACTCCCTCTACGCCCCCTTCGCCGTCGGGGCGACCACCGTCCTGATGCCCGATCGGCCGGAACCGGAGACCGTGGCGGAGCTCGTGACCCGGGAGCAACCGACCGTCTTCTGTGGCGTCCCGACGGCCTACAATGCGCTCCTCCAGCTGCCGGACTTCTCCCAGAAGTACGACTTCGGGTCGGTGCGACTGTGTACCTCTGCGGGAGAGGCCCTGCCGCCCGCGGTCCTGGAACGCTGGCGCGCGTCCGTGGGGCTGGACATCATCGACGGGATCGGGTCCACCGAATGCTTCCACGTCTTCATCTCGAACCGTCCCGGGGACATCGTGCCGGGTTCCACGGGCCGCCCGATCCCCGGGTTCGAGGCCCGGATCGTGGACGAGGAGGGCAACGACCTCCCGCCGGGCGAGATCGGCAACCTCCTGATCCGAGGCCCCAGTGTCGCCGCCGGCTACTGGAACAAGCACGAGCTCTCCCAGAAGACCTTCCTGGGGGAGTGGGTGCGGACCGGGGACAAGTTCTCCAAGGACGCGGACGGCCTCTACTGGTTCGCCGGACGCAACGACGACATGATCAAGGCGGGGGGCATCTGGGTCGCGCCCATCGAGGTGGAGGCGACCCTCTGCTCTCATCCGGCGGTGCTCGAGTGCGGCGTTATCGGGGCCCCGGATCGGGACAACCTGATGAAACCCAAGGCCTACGTGGTGCTCCGGGAGACGCATGCGGCCTCAGCGGAGCTCACCCGCGAGCTCCAGGACTTCGTGAAGTCGAAGATCGCGCCGTTCAAGTATCCCCGCTGGATCGAGTACGTCGCCGAGCTCCCGAAGACGGCCACCGGCAAGCTCCAGCGCTTCAAGCTGCGGGACGCCGACGCGGGCCTGCGCTGACGACCCGGAGCGAGGTAGGGCGGGCGGCATGGGCAGGAA
Source organism: Deferrisomatales bacterium (assembly GCA_029211085.1). Classification (GTDB taxonomy): domain Bacteria; phylum Desulfobacterota; class Deferrisomatia; order Deferrisomatales; family JARGFW01; genus JARGFW01. The sequence goes on from JARGFW010000040.1 coordinate 26,518, forward strand.
CGGAAGGGGGATCGGCGTGCAGGAGAGGTTCGACCAAAAGGTGGTGGCCTTTGCCCGACTCGGCAGGGGCAAGCCGGGGGTCGGCCCCAGGGCTCGGCGCCCATCCGCCCCTGGCCCTGGATAATCTGCCCTACGGGCGATGCGGGCAGTGCCTGCGGGGGAGGGGGGGAGTTCGAGCCCGCGGCAGGGGCACAAGGTCTTCGTGCAGAAGGACGGCGTCGTGAGGCTCTTCGAGAGATTTCGTATCGGCGGCAAGTTGGCGGTGTCGAACCGCGTCATGGTCCCGCCGATGGTGACGCGGCTGGCGACCGAAACGGGCGAGGTCACGGACAAACTCGTCGAGCGCTACCTCCTATACGCGATGGGCGGAGCAGGTTTCGTCGTCACCGAACCTGTTTCCGTGAAGGAGCAAAAGAGCGGACAGTTGCTGCGGCTGAGTGACGACCGGTTCATACCGGGCGTAAGCAATCTGGCGCAGCGGATCCACACGGAGACGGATGCCAAGATCGGTGTGCAGGTAATCCACTTCCTGAAAATCTCGCGGAGCGGATATCGCCAGACGGTCGAGGATCTGACACGCGCCGAGGTCAAGGAGATCCCCGCGCTGTTTGCCCGCGCGGCGAGCCGGGCCAGACAGGCCGGTGTCGACGCGGTGGAACTCCACTTTGCCCACGCCTACACGATGTCGTCCTTTCTTTCCCGACACAACAAGCGACGTGATGAATACGGTGGGTCTATGGAGAATCGGCTGCGCCTGGCGGAGGAAGTCGTGCGTGCCACTCGACAGGCAGTGGGAGAGGACTTCGTGGTCGGTGCCCGCATCAACGGGGACGAGTTTACGCTGGGAGGCACTACGCTGGAGCAATCTCGCGGCATTGCCTTGCACCTGGCCGGACTGGGGTTGGACTACCTGAGCGTCTCGGGGGGCGGGAAATTCGAGGACGCGATCCCCGTCGAGGGGAAACCGCTCAGCCCGTACTCAGGCTATAGCGGGGCGCGGGCCATGCCGTTTCACTGGATGCCCGAGAAGGTTAACGTATATCTCGCTGCAGACATTCGGCAGACTCTTCGGAAGGCCGGATACGAAATCCCTGTTGCCACAGCGGGGAGGATTCCCACCGCAGAGGTTGCGGAAGGCATCCTTCAGGGTGAAGAAGCAGACATCGTGGCCGTTGCCCGCCCTATTCTCGCCGATCCGTACTGGCCGAAAAAATACGAAGAGGGACGAGGGAATGCAGTTGTTCGATGTATCTACTGCAACCAATGCAGAGATGCAGAAGGATCCTTTGAAGAGACAACCTGTGTCCAGTGGAAACAACGCGACGGATCCACTCGGGGCCCTTCCGTCTGAGTAAGGAGTTCCTGTTGGTGGAGAGGCATGGAGGGACGCGGATGGCCCGAGAGAACTACAATGTATTTGAAGAGATGTCGGCACGCAAGAAGTTTACCTGGAGCGATGCGGTCAAGAAGGGGAAGATTCTAGTTATTTCCGGAACCGTATCGACGGACGAAAACCATCGGACGATTCACAAGGGCGACCTTCAAGCGCAGGTGAGGTGCATCTACGAGACGGTCCAGGGCATTCTTGAAAGAGCTGGAGCGAGCTTCGATGATGTCATCAAGACGACGGACTATCTTATACCGGAGGCGGTCGCGGACTACGTCAAGACCGCAGACATACGGCGCGAGTTTTTCAAGGGCAACTATTCTGCTGCCACCGGGGTCGTCGTGCATAGCTTGCTGAGACCCGACTGGCTCATCGAAATTGAATTCACGGCCGTCCTGGACGGATAGGCTGCGGCAAGGGCGGTCCATGCCTTGGGGTCGTCACGATCGCCCGCGAAGGGAGCCCCCTTTCCCTGGCCGTTCTCAGGGCATCGCTCCCCGCTCGGGGACAAGACGGTGGCCTATGACACTTGAGCCTGCAACGGGGCGGGATCCGGATCTTCCGCCGGCGCGCGGCCGGGGTTCCAGCTTCTTCGGGGCCGGCAGCGTCTCGTCGGTGCCGGCTCTTCTCCGGCGTGCGATCCGGAGGGGTCCGGCGCACGTCGCGCGACGGGAGCGAACATGAAGAAGAGCTTCGGTGACGAGCAGTATTTCGAGGATTTCGCCGTGGGCGACGAGTTCGATGCCGGACCTCTTTCGTTCACCCAGGAGGAGATCATTGCCTTTGGGCGGCAGTTCGACCCACAGGGCTTTCACACCGATCCCGCGTTCGCCCGCGAACACTTCTACGGCGGGCTCATCGCCAGCGGTTGGCACGTGCTGGCAAAGACCTTTCGGGCCCTGATCGACGCCGGGTTCCTGCGGGGTGGCGGGATGGGTTCACCGGGAATCGATGAGGTGCGGTGGAAGAGGCCCGTGCGCCCCGGCGATGAGTTGCGAGTCGTCCTTCGGGTCACCGGCATCCGGCCGTCCACCACACGGCCCGATCGAGGTTACGTGGACTTTTCATTCGAGGCGTTGAACCAGCACCACGAGGTGGTCGCCGCCTATCGCGTGATGGAGATCCTGCGCCGCCGTCAACCGGTGTAGGGCAACTCGGGTCAGGGTTCGGCAGAATCTTTCGCGGGTTTCCCTCCTGGCTCAAGTTTCAGATACCATCGGCCCGGCTGCATCGCTCAGCGGTCCGATTCGGACCCGGCACCGGTGAGGCCGTACCAAGACACCTAGAGGAGTGAAGGGATGGATGGTTTCGTGCCTTGGCCCGAGGAGTATGCACACCGGTACCGGCAATCCGGCTACTGGCTCGACCGGACAATCACGGAGGTCATGGACGAAAGGTTCCGACGCTTCGCGTCCCGCACCGCGCTCGTCTGCGACGACGGGCGGAAGTTCACCTACGAAGACCTGGGCCGTCTCTCCACCCGACTGGGTCTTCACCTGAACCGACTCGGGCTCCGCGTGTATGACCGCGTGTTGCTCCAACTGCCGAACACGGCGGAGGCGGTCATCTCCTACTTGGGCACCCTCAAGGCGGGCGGGGTGCCGATCATGGCCCTGGCGGCCCACCGGGAAGCCGAGATCGGCCACTTCGCCCAGCTCTCCGAGGCGAGGGCATACCTCGCGCCAGCAGTCATCCGGGGGTTCGACTTCCAGGAAATGGCCGAAGCGCTTCGAGGCCTTGCACCGTCCCTGGACCTCGTCCTCGTATCGGGCGGTCCCGCCCGCCCCGGAAACCACCGGATCGAGGAACTGCTTGCCGACCCCATCGAGGAACGGGTGGACGCCGGCGTGCTTCCCCGGCCTGATCCCGACCTCCCAGCCGTGCTTCAACTCTCCGGCGGCACCACGGGCATCCCGAAGCTGATCCCGCGGACGCACAACGACTACGTGTACAACTTCCTGCGAAACGCAGAGGTCTGCGAACTCGACGAAGCGACCGTGATGTTGATCCCCATCCCCCAGGGCCACAACTTCGCGCTCGCCTGCCCGGGGTTGATGGGCGTCCTCGCGGGTGGCGGCTGCGAAGTGCTCTCCGGGAGCCCGTCCATGGACCACCTCCTGCCCTTGATGGAGCGGCACCGCGTCACGCACTTCGTGGGCGTTCCGACGCAGATCCTCGCCCTGCTCAATCATCCCAAGCGTCTAGAGCACGACCTGTCCGCTCTGCGCTGCATCCTCACGGGCGGCTCCAAGCTCAATCCGGAAGTGGCGCTCCGCATCAAGCCGGAGCTGGGGTGCGACGTCCAGCAGGTGCTCGGCATGGCGGAGGGGCCCCTCTTCTGGACCCGCCTCGACGACCCGGAGGACGTCCGGATGTTCACCCAAGGCCGTCCCCAATCCCCAGGCGACGAGTTTCGCATCGTCAATCCGGGAACGGGGGAGGACGCAAGACCGGGCGAGATGGGCGAGCTCTGGTGCCGCGGGCCGCACACCATTCGGGGGTACTATCGCGCGGCCGAGCACAACGCGAAGGCGTTCAGCCCCGACGGCTTCTACCGGTCCGGCGACCTCGTGCGGCTTCATCCGAGCGGCAACGTGGTCGTCGAGGGCCGCATCAAGGACTGCATCAACCGCGGGGGAGAGAAGATCAGCGCCGAGGAAATCGAGAACCACATCCTCGCCCACCCCGGCATAGCAAACTGCGCGGCCGTGGCGATGCCAGACGCCCTCCTCGGCGAGAAGGTCTGCGCCTATGTGATCCTCCACCCGGGGAAGGACCTGACGCTTCCGGTCCTCTCCGAGTTCCTCCTGAACACCCGGAAGATCGCCCGGTTCAAGTTGCCGGAGCGGTTGGAAGTGGTGGACGCCTTCCCCCTGACGAACGTGGGCAAGATCAACAAGAAGGCGCTTCGGGAGCGCATCGCCGCCGAGTGCCAGGTGGCTTCCGGCGGGAGCTAGCAGAGGGTTTTCGGTGGGGCTGGCCGGTCGTCCAAGCTGCCTTGCGGTGTATTTCTGCCGCCAGGTTGCGATCAGGATCTTTGCCTCCTGGAACGTGCAGAAGCACCGAACACCGAACCCGTTGGGACCGGCAAGGTGATTCGCCCTGCCTGCCCGCGTCGTGGCAACTCAGTCGATCACCTCCACCAGAACTCCATTCATGAAAGCCGGGTTCAGAAAAGCGTAGCGACTCTTCTCCCAAATGCGGGGGGTCTTGTCGAGCAACTGGAACCCTGCCTCCCGGAGCTTCCCCATCGCCTCGACCGTGTCGGGCACCTTGAACGACAGGAGCATCACCCCCTCTCCCCGCTTCTTGATGAACCGATCCACGTCGCTCCCCTCCCGGGTGGACGCCATCAGTTCGTAACCGACCTCCCCCACGTAGTACCGGGCCACGTCGATCGCCTCCGGATCGTGGCGGTAGGCGTGGTCCGGGGCGCTCTTCCCGAGGAAGGGCTCCCACACCTTTCGCGCGCTCTCGAGGTCCTTCACAGCAATGCAGATATGGTCGATCTTCTCAATTCCCAGCATCGATCACTCCTTCAAGAGATCAAGAGAACTTCACGATTTACGAGGCGGCTCAGCTTCGCACGCCGAGCCGATATCCGTCACGGATTGCGTTGTGCATATCGCGAGGCGCCACAGCGTCGCCCACGATGTAGATCTCGTCGCACAGGTACTCGCAACTGAGGAGCAGGTCCTGCTCGGACCGCC
>JARGFW010000318.1 GCA_029211085.1 Deferrisomatales bacterium
AGAACTGGCCCTCGGTGATGTAGCCGGTGTTGTCGGGCACCGGGTGGGTGACGTCGTCCCCGGGCATGGTGGTCACGGTGAGGATGGTCACCGACCCGGCCCCCTTGAAGTCGCAGGCCTTCTCATAGCGCTGGGCCAGCTGGGTGTACAGGTCGCCCATGTAGCCGCGGGTGGCGGGGATGCGCTCCATGGCCACCCCGATCTCCTTCATGGCGTCGGCGTAGGCGGTCATGTCGGTGAGCAGCACCAGCACCCGCTTGTTCTCCTCCACCGCGAAGCGCTCCGCCACCGCCACGGCCATGTCCGGCACCAGCAGGCGCTCGACGATGGGGTCCGAGGCCTGGTTGACGAACATCACCGTGCGGTGGAACACGCCGTGTTCCTCGAACGCGGTGCGGAAGTAGTAGTAGTCGTCGAAGATCAGGCCCAGCCCGCCGAACACCACGATGTCGGCGTTGGCCTGGAAGCCGATGCGCGCCAGCAGTTCGTTGTACGGCTCCCCCGCCACGGAGAAGATCGGGATCTTCTGGCTCTCCACCAGGGAGTTGAAGACGTCGATCATCGGCACGTGGGTCTCGATCATCTTGTGTGGCACCACCCGCATCATGGGGTTCACCGTGGGGCCTTCGGTCTCGATCTGCGGGTCCACGGACAGGTCGGGGCCGTCGTCGATGGGTTCGCCGGAGCCCCGGAACACCCGGCCCAGGATGTTCTCCGAGTAGGTCACCCGCTGGGGGTGGCCGAGGAAGCGCACCCCGGCCTCGGTGGACAGGCCCTTGCCCCCGGTGAACACCTGCAGGCTGACGATGTCCCGGTCGAGTTGCACCACCTTGGCCAGGGAGGTGTCGCCGGTCACGTTCTCCACCACCGCCAGGTCGCCGAACGCGACCCCGGTGGCACGCACCCGGATGGTGTCGCCGACGATCTCCAGCACTCGGGTGTGGCGCATCAGTTGGGTGAGCATGGGGGACCTCGCTGGGGGGACCTCAGGAACCGGAGGAATCTAACAGGCGCGGGGGCAGCCGGCAAATCGAGGGGGGCGCGGGACCCTTCCCCCGGCACAGGGGAACCGGTGACCGGGGCGCCCCGCGAGGCTGCGGCGAGGAACCCGGGTGGGACGAGGGGCACACTGCGGCACGGCGCCGCGCCCGCCGCACCCTTCCGTGCGGGCGGCCGCAGGTCGCCCCGTCGAACCGGCTCGCCCGCTCGGCGCGCTACTCCAGTTCGTCCGCCAGCTGCGCCGCCCGCCCGATGTATCCCGCCGGGGTCATGCTCTTCAACCGCGCCTTCTCCGCGGCGGGCAGCTCCAGCCCGTCGATGAACGCGGCCATGCCGGCGGCGTCCACCCGCTTGCCCCGGGTCAGCTCCTTGAGCTTCTCGTAGGGGTTGGCGATGCCGTGGCGGCGCATCACGGTCTGGATCGGTTCGGCCAGCACCTCCCAGTTCTGGTCCAGTTCCGCGGCCAGGTTGGCGCGGTTCACCTCCAGCTTGCCGATGCCCTTCAGGGTCGCCTGGTAGGCGATCACCGCGTAGCCCACCCCCACGCCGAGGTTGCGGAGCACGGTGGAGTCGGTGAGGTCCCGCTGCCAGCGGGACACGGGCAACTTGGCGGCCAGGTGCCCGAAGACGGCGTTGGCCAGTCCCAGGTTGCCCTCGGAGTTTTCGAAGTCGATGGGGTTGACCTTGTGGGGCATGGTGGAGGAGCCGATCTCGCCGGCCACGGTCTTCTGCTTGAAGTGGCCGAGCGCGATGTAGCCCCACACGTCCCGGTCGAAGTCCAGCAGCACGGTGTTGAACCGGGCCAGGGCGTCGAACAGTTCGGCGATGTAGTCGTGGGGCTCGATCTGGGTGGTGTAGGGGTTCCAGGTCAGCCCCAGGGAGGTGACGAACTGCCGGCTGAGGTTGTGCCAGTCCACGTCGGGGTAGGCGGCCAGGTGGGCGTTGTAGTTGCCCACGGCGCCGTTGATCTTGCCGAGGATCTCCACCGTCGCCACCTGCCGGCGCTGCCGCTCCAAGCGGTGGACCACGTTCGCCATCTCCTTGCCCAGGGTGGTCGGCGACGCCGGCTGGCCGTGGGTGCGCGCCAGCATCGGCACGGCGCGGTGCGCCGCGGCGAGGCCCTTCACGGCCCCCACCACCCGGCCCATGAGGGGCAGCAGCACCGTCTCCCGGGCCTCGGTCAGCATCAGGGCGTGGGACAGGTTGTTGATGTCCTCCGAGGTGCAGGCGAAGTGGATGAACTCGCTCACCGCGGCCAGTTCGGGGTTGCCCTGCACCCGTTCCTTGAGAAAGTACTCCACCGCCTTGACGTCGTGGTTGGTGGTGGCTTCGATCTCCTTGATGCGCTCCGCGTCGGGTTCGCCAAAGGTGGTTGCCAGGTCGTCCAACAGGGCCGACGCCTCGGCACCGAACGCGGGCACCTCGGGGATCTGCGGGTGCGCCGCCAGGGCCTGCAGCCAACGCACCTCCACCCGCACCCGGTACTTCATCAACCCGAACTCGCTGAAGATCGGACGCAGGCCGGCGGTCTTGCCGGCGTAACGGCCGTCGATGGGGGACACGGCGGTGAGGGAGGAAAGATTCATCCGGCAACTCCTGGGAAAAGCGAAAAGAGGGGGGGACACGGTTCCATGCCGGCGATTATGCCCCGCGCCGGGCCCCCATCCAAGGAGACTCTGGGCCGGTGGGAGTTTACCCTGCCGCGGGGGGGCTGGTCTGCCGTGCGGCGCCCGGTCGCGCCGGCCACACCTGGGCCACCACCATTCCCGCCACCACCAGCGCACCGCCCACCAGGGCCCCCAGCCCCAGAACCTCGTTGGCCAGCAGCACCGCGAACAGGGCGGCGAACACCGGCTCCAGGGTGTAGACCAGGGCCGCCCGGGTCGGGGTGGTCCAGCGCTGGAACGTGGTCATGATCCAGAACGCATACACCGTGGCGAACACGGCGGTGACCACCAGGGCCCACACCAGGGCCGCGGGCCACGCCCGGGGCCAGGTGACGGGCTCGAACACCAGGCTCCCCAGCAATCCCAGCACCGCCATGGTGGCAACCTGCACGGTGGCCAGGGCACGGCCGTCGTACCCGGCGGTGAGGCTGTCCAGCCCCAGGATGTGGAGCGCCACGAACACGGAGCAGATCACCACCAGGGCGTCCCCCAGGGCCAGGCGCCAGGGCCAGTGCCAGGTGAGGGTCAGCAGCCCCAGCACGGCCAGCACCACCCCCGCCCGTGCTCCCGGCGCCGCCGGCTTGCCGAGCAACGGGCCGGCCAGCAGCGGCACCCACACCACGTTCAGCCCGGTGAGGAACCCCGCGTTGCTCGCCGAGGTGACCTCCAGGCCGAAGGTCTGAAACAGATAGCTCAAGAACAGCAGCAGGCCCAGCAGCACGCCCCGCTGTATCCCGCGTCGGTCCAGGGTGCGGAGCTGCCGCCCCGCCAACAGGGCAAGGAGCACCGCAGCCAGGGCAAAGCGCACCCACAGGAAACACAGCACCGGCACCAGGGTCACCGCTTCCTTGACCACCGGGAACGTGGCGCCCCAGAAGACGGTCACCGTGGCCAGTAGAAACTCTGCGAAAAGCCTGCGCTTTCTGGTTTGCACGGGAGTGGCGTTCCTTGTCAGCGTAGACACCGCGTGATATACACTGCGGCCAGTCGACCGATGGGTAGATTGCGGCGGTCGGGGAAAGGGGCGGATCTTCTCATGGAACGTGGACAAAAGGAACCGGTGCAGGTGGTCTGCCCCCGGTGCCGCCACACCGAGATCATCTATCTGCCGGTGCCCGATCTTCCCCGGTGCCCCGAGTGCGATGTGCAGATGCTCATCGAGGAGCTGCTCGACGAAGGCAAGTCCTACTGAATCCCTCGGCCAGCAGGTGCTGCGGGAAGTTCTTCTCTACACCCGGAACTTCAACCCCAGGCAGGAGGAACCCCATGAAACGCTTGACGTGGTTGCTGGTGGCGCTGGCCACCGCCGTGACGCCCCTGGCCGCCGTGGCCGGCACCCTGGATGACATCCAGGAGCGCAAGAGCCTGCGGGTCGGCCTGGAGCCCATGTACATGCCGTTCGAGCTGAACAGCAAGAGCGGCGAGATCATCGGCTTCGACGTGGACATGGCCAAGCGCATGGCCAAGGCCATGGACGTGGAACTGGAGCTGGTGAGCACCGCCTGGGACGGTATCATCCCGGCCCTTCTGACCAACAAGTTCGACATCATCATGAGCGGCATGACCGTCACCCAGGGCCGCAACCTCAAGGTGAACTTCGCCGACCCCTACATCGTGGTGGGGCAGACCATCCTGATCGCGAAGAAGTACGAGGGGAAGATCACCTCCTACAAGGACCTCAACGACCCCAAGTACAAGGTGACCTCCAAGCTGGGCACCACCGGCGAGCAGGCCGTCAAGCGCATGATCCCCAAGGCCACCTATCTCTCCTTCGAGACCGAGCAGGAGGGGGTGATGGAGGTGGTCAACGGCAAGGCCGACGCGTTCGTCTACGACTCCCCCTACT
>JARGFW010000319.1 GCA_029211085.1 Deferrisomatales bacterium
TTCGGGGAGCACTGGTTGTGGCCTGCTCCCGAGTCCCCGCAGGCATAGCCCCCCAACGGGCAGGTCAGGTTGCCCAGGTAACAGGCGTCCTCGGCGGGCGAATAGGTTCCCGCCGCGCAGGGGACGGGTGCCTCGCAACGGTCCAATGGCGCCGGCACGTAGCCATAGCCGGGCGGGCAGACCACCACCGGGATCCGGGCCAGGGGCTCCACCTGGCACACGTCGCGAACCGGGTCGAGCGCCCCCTCCTCCTCACAGACGGGGGGCACGTAGGTAGGCGTGCAGTCCACGGCGTTCATAGGACAGAAACCGCTCGGGCAGGTAACGAGCTCCCCGGCAGGCTCCTCGATCAGCCCGTCACCGTCCAGGTCCTGGCCGCAGACGACCCCGGTGAGGGCGGCGAAGCTGGGGTGGGTTCCCGCCGCAAAGAGAAGCAGGACGGTGCCCAGGGTCCGGCAAACGTTTTCGTGGCTTCCCATGCTCACTTCCTCGTCCCGTCGGAGCAGATCAGGTCCTCCTGGGCCGCCCGGAGCGACAGGAGCACGGTGGCCGCCTCGGCGAACTCGTCGATGCACTGGCAGGGGGTGAGAAGCTCTTCACCGACCTCCAGGGGGCAGGCGGCGTCGGGCCCGCAGCTCTTGTAGTAGAAGTCGTAGCCCGCGGTGTCGAGGCGCTGGTCCGCGACGTGGCCGGTACTCCCCACCTGGGTGTTCTCCCGGGGCCGGCGGGTCTTGCAGGCGAGCTCGCACTCGCTGGCCGCAGGGGTGAGGCCCACCGCGATGGCGCCGTCCTCGACCACCCAGGCGCCCGTTCCGTCCCGCCTGCGGTCGGTGTAGGTGAGCGTCCCTGCCCCGAAGACCGCGGAGTCTTCGATGGACCCCAGCCGTTCCTCGGCGTCGGAGAAGTCGAAGGTGGCCCCGTCGGCGCAGAGGTAGGTGCGCTCCTTCCGCCACCAGGCGGGAGTGACGGCCAGGACACAGCTCCCGCCGGTGAGCGTCCGGGTCTCGCCCAGGGGGATGAGGCCGGTGGGGTTTCCGTTTTGCACGGTGACCACCCCGTCCACGGTCTCGTCCTGCACGCTGCAGTCCGGGTTCGCCTCGAGCCCGGCGCAAGCGTTGGCGACGGCCTCGACGGGCTCGCAGGTCTCCTCGACATCGATCCGGAACACCGCGTAGCCCTCGCCGTTGTTCCCCACGAAGACCCGGGCGTTGCCCTGGAGGAGACCCGGGTTTTGGAAGATCGCCGTGAGGTCCAGATTGGGGGTGGAGGTCGTGTTCCCCGCTGTGCGGCTGCACCCAGTACCGTCGTAGTCGCAAAGTCCTGGTTGGCCGAAGACGATCGTACCGTCCAGGACCACCAGGGTCGTGTCGTCGGCGCGGACCTCGGTGAGGACGGCTCCGGTGACGGACGCGGGTCGGGCGATGAAGAGCTCCCGGGTCTGGTCCACGATGCTGTTGTCCGGCATCCAGCTGGAGGTCGTGTACCGCCCCAGGATCCAGCGGAGGTAGGTCTGGCCGCTGACCGGGTCGACCGACGGGGTGAACGCGCCCTCGGTGCCACCCCGATCCTCCAGGATGTCGGCGAGGGTCACCTCCTCCAGGGTCACGCTCCGCTCCACGGTGCAGACGGAGACGCTCGCACCCGTTCCGGCGCGGCTCATGGCCCCGTAGGTCAGGGTGTAGAGGCTCTCCGGGTCGCCACTCTGGGTCAGGAACTCGGCCTGGGCGTCGGCCTCCAGGGCCGGGGCGTCCCGGTAGTAGCGCTGCTGGGTGACGGCCGTCGCCGGACCCGGCGCGGCGGACCCCACCTGCTGCCCGTAGTAGGTGATGGTCGGCGGCTCCACCCGGACCTCGGACACCGAGAAGTCCGGGCGTGCCGCCTGGGCCGCACCGACGGCGCCCCCGCCCAGGTCCTTCAGGACCAGCGCGAGATTGGTCCACACGAGGTTCGAGCCGCAGTCGTTGTTGACGCAATAGCAACCCCCGAGTGACGAAGCACTGCCCTCCCGCAGGCCGACCCGCCCGGAGGCATCGGCGACCCACTCGTGGAAGCGGCAGCTCGACCAGGTCCCCGGCTGGCACCCGATCACCCCGTTGGCGCAGACCCCTGAGACCCAGAACGGCACGGTGAAGGTGAAGTCCGCGGCTCCGTCCCAATCGGTGTCCTGGCTGAGCTGGACCCCCTGGAGGTCCCCGGTCCCGGCCGGCTGGGCGAGGACGGTGAGGTAGGCTTCGCTGGTGGGGGCGCTTAGCTGGGTGGTGAACGAGGTTCCCCGGTCCAGGGTCTCCATGGGGGTCCCCGTAGAGGTCAGGGGCAGTGTCGCGCTTTGTCGGAGCGCTTCTTTCTGCCCGAAAGCGGAGTGGACCTGGCCGTAGGCGTCGCTCGCCGCGTCTTCGGCCGGGCCGGCCCATGCAACCGGTGCGAGACCTGTGGCCGTTGCGACGAGCACGACGGCCCACCTGAACGGGAGTGTGCTGAGGCTACGCATCGCGCTGGGCCAGCATGTGGCGGATCGCCTGGGCATAGCTCATCCCCTGGCCCACCGCGCGCTCGATGAGCGCGTTCTCTTTGCCGTTGGAGGTGCACACCCCGTAGAAGAACGGGTCCACCACCAGCCGCAGCACCCCCACCCCGAAGGGGGTGTCGGCGAAGATCTCCGAGTAGTCCCCCTTCTTGGAGGCCAGGCTCTGCAGGATACGCATGGTGAAGTCGTCGTAGTCCACCAGGCCCTTCTGCCTGGCCTTGTGGAATCCCGAGGACTGGAGGAAGAGTTTGAAGGAGCTGTTGTTCAGGATCACCTGGCCGACCTTGCCGAACTGTGCCAGGTCTTCAATGCTTTGCACAATGATGCCGAACGAGCCCTGGTACTTGCGTGCCCGGCGGTAGCCCTCGTTGATCACATGGGTGAGCGTGTCGGCCTCGTGGTCCAGGAACTGCCACGCCTCGTCGAACATCACGAAGCGCTCCCGGGAGCGATCCGACAGGTAGAGGTCCTGGGTCACCGCGTTGATCACCAGCAGCGTCACCACCCGGAAGAGCGAGGTCTGGCCCTTGAGGTGCTCGAGCTCCAGCACCACGAACTCGTCGGAGCGGATGTCGAAGGTGGATCTTCCGTTGAAGTAGCGCCCGAACGTCCCCTGGCTGGTGAACTCCCGCAGGTTGAAGGAGAGCATCCCCGCCTGCTCGACGATCGTCGGGTGGCGCAGCATGGGGGCGTCGTCGAGGCCGGGGACGTCTTTGAGGTTCGCCAGGAAGTGGTAGATGGTGTCGATGTCGGCCTCATGCTCCTCCTGGGCCCAGGCCCACTGCACCGCGGAGCGGATCAAAGAACTTTCGGTCTCCGAGGGCCGGGCGCCGGAGCGGCTGTAGATCATCTGCGCCACCACCGCGTCCACCACCTGCAGCTCGTGCTCCGGCTCGACGATGTGGGTGAAGGGATTGAGGCACACCGGTTCGCCCCCGGCGGCGGCTTCCCCGAAGTCGATGTAGCGGCCGCCGGTGATGCGGGCGAGCTTCTTGTAGCTGCCGCCGATGTCCACCACCCGCACCATGGCCTGGTTCGCCCAGTAGTTGTAGGCCACGTAGTTGGTGAGAAAGCTCTTCCCCGAGCCGCTCTCGGCGGCGATCAAGAAGTTGTGGTTGTTGGCCCGGGCATCGAAGAAGTCGAGCGTCGCGAGCTGACCTTTCCTGCCCACGAAGAGGAGCGCCGGCTTGCCGCCGCCGGCAAAGTCCGCCTGCACCGGCAGGATCGCGGTGGCCGCCTCCGAGTCGACGATGGCGTCCCGGGCGATGTTCTCCAGATTCTTGCCCTGCAGGTAGAGCCCGAAGGGGAGCGACAGCAGGAACAGCACCTTGAGGATGCCCCGGTCCTGCTGCATCACATACCCCGAGTTCTCCCAGATGCGCTTGGCGCGGGTAAGCGCCTCGGCCACCCGCGGCTGGCTACGGCCCCACACCCACAGGGTGGGGAGCGCCCGCACGAACACCGCGCCCCGCTCCAGGGAATCCACGGCCCGTAGATATTCCTCCTTCTTGCGGGCGAGGCTCGGGGCGAAACTGCCGGCCGCACCCTGGCCCAATACCAGGTTGCACTTGGCGTGGAGCCGCGGGGCCAGGCTTTCAAAGACGAGGTTCAAAGACAGCAGGAACGGGGTCTGGATCTGATCGGAATCGCTCACCAGACCCCACACCCCGCCAGCGAGCTGGTTGGTGCTGAAGAGATCCACCTCCTTGGGATTGGCCTTGGGGGTGAGACACGCCCAGTGGTTGCTGCCGATGGCGAGCTGCCGGCCCGCGTCGCGCACCTCGGTCTCGGCGTAGATCACCTGGTCGCGGATCAGCCGCTCGTCGTCGAAGTGGGTGGCGTTGTCCCCCGCCGTGTCGTTGAACAGGCGCCGTGCCCAGGCCAAGAGGCCCTCGGGGCCGACACTGCGGGGCCACAGGGACGCCCCCTGGAGGATCTCCTCGGTGCTGGCGCGCAGATCCTCCC
>JARGFW010000320.1 GCA_029211085.1 Deferrisomatales bacterium
CATAACGAGGTTGGCCACATAACCCCGACAATCTGAAGTCGGGCGTCAAGACCCCTTGCTGGTACGAACCCGACATCAACCCCACCTACCAGGACCTGGCGATCCACTACGGTACCGCCGTACTTCCGGCCCGTCCCGGCAAGCCCAAAGACAAAGCGAAGGCCGAAGTGGGGGTTCAGGTCGTCCAGCGCTGGATCCTAGCCCGGCTGCGCAATCGCACGTTTTTCAGCCTGTGCGAACTCAACGAGGCCATCGCCGAGCTGCTCGAAGATCTCAATCACCGCACCATGCGCACCTTCGGCCTGAGCCGCGCCGAGCTGTTTGCTCGCCTCGACCAGCCGGCGCTCCAGCCCCTGCCCGAACACCCCTACGAGTACGCCGAGTGGAAGACGGTGAGCGTCAACATCGACTACCACCTGGAATTCGACGGCCACTACTACAGCGTCCACTACTCCCACATCGGGCGGCGTGTGGAGGTGCGCGCCACGGTGTTCACCGTAGAGGTCCATTCCAAGGGGCAACGCATCGCCGTCCATAAACGCTCAGCCCGCCGGGGCTACCACACCACCGCGGCCGAGCACCGGCCCAAGTCCCACCAGAATCTCACCTGGTCCCCCGAGCGGCTCACCCGCTGGGCGCGCTCCTTTGGCCCCCACACCGAGCAGTTCGTCACGGCGCTGCTCGCCTCACGTCGCTACCCGGAACACGCCTACCGCTCCTGTCTGGGACTGCTGCGCCTGGGCAAAAACACCGAGGCCGGGCGCCTGGAGGCCGCCTGCCGGCGGGCCCTGCACTTCGGCATTCCCTCCTACCAGGGCGTCAAGAACATCCTCGACAACCGTCTCGACGAACAGCCTCTCGCAGAAGAGGTCCAACTCGCCTTACCGCTGAGCTCCCACGCCAACGTGCGGGGCAAAACCTACTACCGCTAACGGAGGATCTCCCCCATGCTTGTCCATCCCCTCATGGAGCAACTCACCCAACTGCGACTGCGTGGTATGCGCGACGCTCTCGAAGAGCAGTTGAAAAACCCGCAGTACGCGGAACTGCCGTTCGAGGACCGCCTCGGCCTGCTGGTCGAGAGCGAGTCCATCCGCAGACACAACAACCGCCGCACCCGGCGGCTCCAGCAGGCCCGGCTCAAGGAGCGGGCCCGCATTGAGGAGTTCGATTTCACCGGCGGCCGCGGCGTGGAGCGCGCCCAGGTGCTCGAACTCACCGGCTGTCAGTGGCTCCACCGCCACCTCAATGTGATCGTGCTCGGCCCCACCGGGGCAGGGAAGACCTTTCTCGCCTGCGCCCTGGGCCACGCGGCATGCGTCAACGATTTCGGGGTGCGCTACCTGCACACCTCACGCCTGCTCACCGAACTGGCCCTGGCACGGGCGGACGGCTCCTACCCGAAGCTGCTCGACTCCCTGGCCAAGACCCCGTTGCTGATCCTCGACGACTGGCTGCGCGATCCGCTCACTGCCGTCCAGAGTCGGGATCTCTTGGAGGTGCTCGACGACCGTTACCGGGCCGCGTCCACGCTGTTGGCAACCCAGGTACCTGTCGATGCCTGGCACGAACGGCTCGCCGATCCCACCCTGGCCGACGCGATTCTGGACCGCCTCGTTCACAGCGCCTATCGGCTCCAACTCAAAGGCGAGTCCCGACGCAAAACCCACTCGCCATTGACCCATGCCGCCCACCAGGAGCTATGATTTCCACACCAGCGTCGCTTCGCTCCGACGCCTGGACGCCATGCCCGGAATCACCGGACGGCATGATCGGAATACGCAACTGACAAAGCTTGCAAATTACGCGGCCAAGAAATATGCAGCCACTGGGGGTGTTGTTGATCTAAGTGATCCTGAACGGCAACGAAAGTTGATGGAGATCACGCCCGTCGATGAGGTCTGGGGCGTAGGCCGAAAGAGCGCAGAAAAGCTCAAGAAGATGGGAATCAAGACCGTTTCGCATCTAGCCCAGATGGATGTGGACAGGGCGCAGAAACGCTTCTCCATTCTTATGGTGAAGACGATTGAAGAACTGAATGGAGATGTCCGGTTTGATCTGGAGGATAATCCGGTCGCCAAGAAGCAGATCATGTGTTCAAGGTCGTTTGCTGAACGGATGACTGACAAGGCACAGCTACGAGAGACAATCTGTGAGTTCGCTGCCAGGGTGGCCGAACGTCTGCGTGGAGATGGGCAGGTCTGTAGTGTGGTCAACGTGTTCATCCGAACCGGAGTGTTCAGCTCGGTTGACCCTCAATATTCAAATTCCGCTACGGCAAAATTGTCTGTCCCGACCTCTGATACTCGAATCATATTGAAGGCGGCAACCGACCTTTTTGAATCCATCTGGAAGGACGGTCACCGGTATGCCAAGTCAGGGGTGATGCTCGGGGACTTTTGCGACAAGGACAAGGTGCAACTGGATCTGTTTGCTCAGCCGTCAACGCAAAGCTCCAACGAAGGTCTCATGTCCGCCATAGACCAGATCAACGAAGGGGGGCGAGGGAAGGTATGGTTTGGTGGCCAGCGCCCGAAGGAAGACTGGTTCATGAAACGAGCACACCTCTCCCCTGCTTACACAACCCGATGGGAGGATCTGCCTGTTGTGAAGTGAATAGACATCACCTATTCAGCAGCACGCTCACACTGAGTTCATCTTGCCTGCCCATGCAGTGGCTCTCCATGCGACTCTGGGTCGACCGGAATCCGGGGATTTTGGGCGGTGTTTTCGGAATCATCCCGAAAGTCGATCTGCCCTTTATGCGACGACCGACGCGGTCAGCCTTCGAGTTTCACGAGTTCACAGCTCAAGGCTGTGTGGGGCGTTGGGAAAAAGTGGGTATTGTGTTGCCTTGCCACCTCCATCGACGGCGGCCCAACACCCTTCCCCCCCCCCCTTGATTGTGAACCAGAGAACTCCACCCTGTAGGGGTAGCCACGCCCCCGAAGGCGGTATTCCCTGTCCGGCCCGCAGAGGCGTTTTCATCTGTCATTTCATTTGGCGAAATGGCATTTCATAATAACGGGTCATAATAACGGGTTGACATCACCTCGGCTCCACCGGTAGTTTGCGCTCCTATCTCCGAGCGGAGAAACCTACAGGCCATCGTGCCCAGGGTTTCTTCGTCGATGGGTCCCGGTGGAAACGCTTGGGCCTCCCGCGCTTGGAAAGGAGACTCCAGAGGTGCCGAGCTGTGTCCGGCGGCCCTCCCCTGCGCGGGGAGGGCCGTTTTTTGTGCGCCCTCCCCCACGTAGACCCT
This sequence comes from Deferrisomatales bacterium, assembly GCA_029211085.1. Lineage (GTDB taxonomy): Bacteria > Desulfobacterota > Deferrisomatia > Deferrisomatales > JARGFW01 > JARGFW01. Next base: position 3,263 of record JARGFW010000320.1, read on the forward strand.
CCTTTCCCAGCGCCCGACGTTTGACCCGCCCCGTTGAGGGCATTCCGACGTGCCCGGACACATGGTCCGGGCCTGAAAGGAGGCAGTGCGATGCGTGGAGGAGTTGTACTTGCGTTGGTGCTTGCGGCAGGGGTTGCTGCGCCGCCGGCCCGGGCCGCTGTAGACCTGCTGCAGCGGTTGGAGGAGAAAGGCATCATCACCGCGGAGGAGCGAACGGAACTGGCCAAGGAGCAGGGGGGCACCGTGACCCCGTCTGGCAAGGGGATCGGGCTGTCCTGGGCGTCCGAGGACGGACGCTTTGCCACGACCCTCGGTGGGTACGGGCAACTGCGCTACACCTTCCAGGACAAGGACGAGGCCAATAACAACAGCAACTTCTCCGTACAGCGGGTGCGACTGGGACTGAACGGCCACACATTTTCCAAAGACCTCAAGTACGCGCTCTCCCTGGATGTATACAGTGGCAACCAGAAGACGACGGTGCTGGAGCAGTATTGGGTGGACTACGCGCCCTTGCCGGAGGCGGGGTTGAAGGCAGGTCAGTTCAAGGTCCCCTACGGCCTGCAGTGGAATGTTTCGGCAGCCTCCCAGCAGTTTGTAGACCGCACTACGGTGGACGGTAACTTCCGCTTCGACTACGACACCGGCCTGGTCCTGCACGGCAAGTGGTTCGGCGGGGTGCTCGGCTACGACGCAGGTGTGTTCAACGGGGAGGGGAAAAACCAGAACAACCCCGACGACAAGCACCTGTATGTGGGGCGCTTGACCCTGCAGCCCCTCGGCAAGTACGCCAATGCCGAGTCCGACACCGGCCGCAGCGGAGCCCCCGCCCTGCTGCTGGGGGTGGGCGCGGTGCGCGACACCGCGGTGTCCTCCCACACCCGCCCCAACCTGAACGGCCGGCTCACGGCGCTGGGGACCAGCGCCGTGACCAGCTACAACGCCTTCGCGGGTGCGAAATTCTTGGGAGCATCCCTCCAATCCGAGTACCACCGCCGGAAGATCGACCCCGAAGCCGCGGGCGCCGCTGCCGAGACCGCGGTGGGCTTCTACGCCCAGGGGGGGTACCTAGTGTGGGGCAAGACCCTGGAGGTCGCGGCCCGCTACGAGTACTTCGACCCCAACGACGACGCGGGAGGTGACCTGAAACAGCAGTACGGGCTGGGGGGGTAGATTCACATCACAAGTGCACCACGGCGTGAGGAGACAGAGAAGCGGACATG
>JARGFW010000321.1 GCA_029211085.1 Deferrisomatales bacterium
TGATGATCATCTTGGTGCAGATGATACACGGCAGGTTGGTGCAGTAGATGTCGGCCTCGTCGATGGAGATGCCGTGGTGCGCCGCCTGCAAGATGGCGTTCTGCTCGGCGTGCAGCCCGCGGCATAGTTCGTGGCGCTCCCCGGAGGGAACCCCCAGCTCCTCGCGCAGGCAACCCACGTCCAGGCAGTGGGGCACCCCGGTCGGGGCACCGTTGTACCCGGTGGCGAGGATGCGCTTGTTCTTGACCAGGATCGCCCCCACCTTGCGGCGGCTGCAGGTGGAACGACTGGCCACCAGCCGGGTGATGTCGGTGAAGTAGTCCTGCCAGGACGGGCGGCCCATCACTCCGCCCCCGCCAGGTGGTGGCGGTACACCGGAAAGCGTCGGCACAACTCGGCGACCTCGCCGCGTACCTGCTGCTCCACACCGGCGTTGCCACAGCTCTCCAGCACCCGGACGATGAGTTCACCGACCTGGTCCATCTCGGCGGGCCCCATGCCGCGGGTGGTGAGGATCGGGGTGCCGAAACGCACCCCGCTGGTGACGAACGGGCTGCGGGTCTCGTAGGGAATGGAGTTCTTGTTGGCGGTGATGCCCGCCCGGTCCAGGCTGCGCTCGGCGTCCAGCCCGGTGAGGCCGTTGGGGGTGAGGTCGACCAGGAACAGGTGGTTGTCCGTACCGCCGCTGACCACCGTGAAACCCCGCGTTTGGAGCACCTGGGACAACCGGGCGGCGTTCTCCACGATGCGCTGGGCGTAGACCCGGAACTCGGGGGTGGAGGCCTCGCCGAACGCCACCGCCTTGCCGGCGATGGTGTGCATCAGCGGCCCACCCTGCAGGCCGGGAAACACCGCCTTGTCGATGGCCGCGGCGTGCTCGGCCCGGCACAGGATCAGGCCGCCCCGGGGACCCCGCAGGGTCTTGTGACTGGTGCTGGTGACCACGTCGGCGTAGGCCACGGGACTGGGGTGAGCCCCGCCGGCCACCAGGCCGGCGATGTGGGCCATGTCCACGATCAGGTAGGCCCCCACTGCGTCGGCGATGGCCCGGAAACGTTCAAAATCCAGGACGCGGGAGTAGGAACTGGCACCGGCGATGATCGCCCGGGGTTTCTCCTGCCGGGCGATCTCCGTCACCTGGTCGTAGTCGATGCGGCCGGTCTCCCGACCCACCCCGTAGCTTGCCACCCGGTAGCCGCGGCCCGAGAAACTCACCGGCGCGCCGTGGGTGAGGTGGCCGCCGTGGGCCAGGGCCATGCTCAGGATGGTGTCGCCAGGCTGCAACAGCGCGAAGTACGCCGCCATGTTGGCCGACGACCCCGAAAGGGGCTGCACGTTGACGTGCTCGGCGGCGAACAGTTCCTTGGCCCGGGTGATCGCCAGTTCTTCCACCTTGTCCGCGAACTGGCAGCCACCGTAGTAGCGGGCACCGGGATACCCCTCCGCGTACTTGTTGGTGAGCACCGAGCCCTGGGCCTCGAGTACCGCCTCGGAGACGTAGTTCTCGGAGGCGATCAGCACGATCCCCTCCTCTTCGCGGCGAATCTCCCCCTGGACCGCCTGCCACACCTCGGGGTCCGCCCGCCGCAAGGGTTCACCGCTAAGGGCACCGGACGCGGCTTCCAGTGTGGTGATCTGGTCGAGCCGCCGGGTGTGGCGTCCCCCCTCGAAGGGTGTGTCCAGCCACACCTGCACCAACTGTCGGGCGGTCTCCGGGTCGGTGACCCGGCCTCCCAGAACCAGCACGTTGGCGTCGTTGTGCTCCCGGGCCATGCGGGCCGAAAACGCGTCGTGCACCAGGGCGGCCCTCACCCCGGGCACTTTGTTGGCAACGATGCTCATACCGATACCGGTGCCGCAGACCAGGATGCCCCGTGGGGCGGCACCGCTGCCGACCTGCTCGGCCAGGGCCCGTCCGTACGCGGGGTAGTCCACGGAGGCCTCGCCGTCGGTGCCCAGGTCGCGCACCACCTCACCGCGCCCGGCGAGAAACGCCGCGATCTCCTGCTTCAGGCGGAAGCCGCCGTGGTCGCTGGCCAGCAATATCATCGATTCAGCCCTCGAAACGCCGGAACAGCAGCGACCCGTTGGTGCCACCGAAGCCGAAGGAGTTGGACAGGACGGTCTGCAGCCGGCCCTCTCGGGACGTGTTGGGCACGTAGTCCAGATCGCAGTCCGGGTCGGGGATAGCGTAGTTGATGGTGGGCGGCGCCACCCCCCGCTGCAGGGCCAGCACCGAGAACACCGCCTCCACGCTGCCCGCGGCCCCCAACAGGTGACCGGTCATGCTCTTGGTGGAGCTGACCCACAGGCCGTTCTTGGCGTGGTCGCCGAACACGCGCTTGATCGCCAGGGTCTCGTAGTAGTCGTTGAACGAGGTGCTGGTGCCGTGGGCGTTGATGTAGTCGACCGCGTTAGGGGCCAGGCCGGCGCTGCGCAGAGCCATCGCCATGCAGCGCGCCGCACCGTCTCCCTGGGGGTCCGGGGCGGTGATATGGTGGGCATCGCAGGTGGCGCCGTAGCCCACCAGCTCGGCGTAGATCTTGGCGTCGCGGGCCCGCGCGTGCTCCAACTCCTCCAGGATCAGCACCGCGCCGCCCTCGCCCATCACGAAGCCGTCGCGGTCCTTCTCGAAGGGCCGGCTGGCCCGCTCGGGGTCATCGTTGCGGGTGGACAGGGCGCGCATGGCATTGAAGCCACCGATAGCGAGGGGAGTGATGGTGGACTCCACCCCACCGGCGATCATCACATCGGCGTCGTCGCGGCGGATGGTGTGCCAGGCCTCGCCCAGGGAGTGGGAGCCGGTGGCACAGGCGGTGACGATGGAGAGGTTGGGCCCCTTGGCGCCGGTGGCGATGGCCACATGGCCAGGGGCCAGGTTGACGATCACCATGGGGATGAAGAACGGGCTCACCCGCCGGGGTCCGGCCTCCAGTAGCAGTTTGTGCTGCCTCTCGATCTCCGGCAGCCCCCCCAGCCCGGCGCCGATGGAGACGCCGACCCGTTCCGCTTCGTCCTCGGCCACCCGGTAGCCAGCATCGTCCATCGCCATCTGGGCGCAGGCCAAGGCGTACTGGATGAACGAGTCCATCTTCTTCTGGTCGCGCAGCTCCACGTAGGGGGTGGGATCGAAGCCCTTGACCTCGCCGGCGATGTGCGTCTTGAGGCCGGCGGCGTCGAACTTGGTGATGGGCCCGATGCCGGACTGCCCGGCCACGCACGCCGCCCAGCTCTGCTCCACGTCGAGGCCCAGGGGAGACACGCACCCCATCCCCGTAACTACTACCCGTCGCTGTGCCACGATACACCTCCTGAACCCGCCGCAGCGGATTCACTTAGGGAAGAGAGCCAGGTCACCCTGGCTCTCTTCCCTAACCCGTTTGCGCCACCGCTGCCCGGTGCTCAGGCGGCCATGCGCTCGTTGATGTAGTTGATAGCGTCCTGGACGGTGCGGATCTTTTCGGCGTCCTCGTCCGGGATCTCCTGGTCGAACTCTTCTTCCAGGGCCATCACCAGTTCCACGGTGTCCAGGCTGTCGGCGCCCAGATCGTCGATGAAGCTGGCCGCGTTGACCACCTTCTCCAGGTCCACACCGAGCTGCTCAGAGACGATCTTCTTGACGGTTTCTTCGATGTTCGCGCTCATGTCTTCCTCTCTGTCATTTGGGGGGTTCAACCCATATACATGCCGCCGTTGACGTGCAGGACTTGTCCGGTGATGTAGGAGGCACGCGCCGAGGCCAGGAACAGCACCGCCTCGGCCACGTCGTCCACCCCGCCCAGGCGCTGCAACGGGATCTGACCCTGGAGTTCGGCGCGGGCCTTCTCGTCCAGGGCATCGGTCATCGCGGTGGAAATGAAACCCGGGGCCACCGCGTTGACGCGCACATTGCGGTTGGCGTACTCCCGGGCCAGGCTGCGGGTGAGACCCTCGATGCCCGCCTTGGAGGCACAGTAGTTGGCCTGGCCGGCGTTGCCGAGCCCGCCCACCACACTGGACAGGTTGACGATGGCACCCTTGCGGGCGCGCACCATCTTGCGCAGGCATTCTTTGCTGCACAAAAAGGTGCCGGTGAGGTTGGCGTCGATCACCTCCCGCCAGTCGGCGGTCTGCATGCGCAGGATCAGCCCGTCGCGGGTGATGCCGGCGTTGTTCACCAGGATCTCCGGCGCGCCCCAGCGCTCCACCACCGCGGCCACCGCTGCCGCCACACTGTCGGCATCGGACACCTCCAGAGCCAGAGGCAGGGTCTCCCCCGGTCCGGCCATGGCCCCGGCCGCCGCCTCGGCGTCGGCGAGTCTGCGGGCGGTCACCGCCACCTTCGCGCCCCGCTCCACCAGTTGTGCGGCAATGGCCCGGCCGATGCCGCGGCTGGAACCGGTGACCAGGGCCACCGTGCCTTGGAACTCGCCCATCTACAACCCCTTCTGAAAGG
>JARGFW010000322.1 GCA_029211085.1 Deferrisomatales bacterium
TCGCGAAGAGTCTGAAGGGTGTTCAGTAGCCCCTGCACCTCGTTGGTGTGTCGCGTGAGGTTGCGCACTGTGATGACACAGTGGTCAGAAAACACAGGGTGTGGCACCGCCCCCAGGGACAGGGAATAGTGGGCAACGGGTTCGCACGGCTCCAATCCAATTTCCACTTCGGAGACATGCAGCGATTTATCGCGACACACGGAACGCCACAGGCGCCCCAAACTCTCCCCAAGGGCTGGCGGCTCGATCTCCTCCACGCAGCGACCGCGAAGGCTGGACCGTGTCATGTGGGGAAGCGGAAAGGGTTGGCGGTCGAGCACAATACTGCCGCTCGGCCCGATGACTAGCGCGGCACCCGGGGGAAGGGAAACAGAAGGAGTGGCTTTACACTCGCCCAATGGTGCATTCGGTAACTGCGCCAAGGCTTCCGGGGTGGAGGCTAGCATGCATGACCTTGCGCAAAGGGGACCACAGTGACGAGCAGGAGGATGCAACTCAGGTTACTGATCGACCCGAAGTTCTCAGCGGTTAAGTTGCCGAGCTGGAGGGCAAGTTTGGACGCCGACCTGGCACTGCGAAATGCAGTAAGGTCTGTCGGTGGCCGTTTGCGGGTGGGAATCCATCCCGCCGGGGGTACTGGTGAACCTGACCGACAGGCCAGGCGACTGTGGGAGCGCCAAGGGGAGGACCACCCGGACAGAAATTGCCGGTTTGGCTCAGTGCGAGACAGCCTGGTTCACATACCTATGGAAAAGGAAATTCTGTACCGAGGCCGGCTGTTGGTTGAACCGCACGCCCACCAGTAGCCCCCATGTTTTCGGCAAAGCGTAGACCACGTGGCCCCAGAACTTCACGAGTTCCTCCTCGAAAGCCACGTCGATTGCCATCTGGTGACCAAGTTTGGGCGCCCGGTCCCCCACCAAAGCCAGTTGCATCCCGCCGGGCGAGATGTCTCCGGTCATCGCCGATTGTGCCTCCTGCGCCGTCCTCACGGTGGCCATTCTGGCGTCCACCCAGCGGGTGTGCAGCCGTTGCTCATCCAGCCACTCCGTGGTTTTGGCTTTGAGGTTCTTCATGTCAACTCCTTCTTGCCGCGGCGCAACCGCAGGACATCCTCTCGCTCCCCTTTATTGCAAAGGGATTTCTCGGCTCCATGGGAGACCCTAAGGCGAAAGCACCCATCCAAGTCTCTGAGTCGCCGCTCGATATTCTCCAGTCTATCTAGCATCGCCATCGCTCCTGGGGGGAGGCGGGCTACAGCACCGGTTCCGTGTTTTGCAGCCTTTCTGTCATAGACTGCGAGTCCTGTAAGTCCAATCCCGAGGAGGACTCAACGCGGATCTTCCTCCGTGGCCCTCCATTTCCCTGTCGAGTTCTCAATGTGGGAAATAATTTCGTCCCCCGCAGCGCGCCGCCAACGTCTGCACATGCACCGTTTCGAGTCTGTATCGGCGGCAAAACTGCCCCACTCCCCGATTTACCAACCAGGGCTTGTGGGACCCCGTGAATGGCCTATTCTCCACACTTTCCATGAGAAGCACCCCGTAGATGCCGCCAATCATCGCTAGGCAGACGGCCAACACCCACTCCATTGCCATCGCTCACTCCCCCTGCCGATATCCATTACGGGACGCCAGAACACTTACAAGATCCAAGCCACGGCTGATCCTGTCCGGTTATGGGTATAGCGGCCGTCGAGCATTGGAACGCCGAGTGCGTAGGGTGGCACGTCACCAAACACGGGGATCGCTACGCGGCACTGGAACCGATTAGCCAGGGATTGACGAGCTTGTACGGTTCCCTGGCTGCTGGGGTGGCCCGAGGCCTCCAGTTGCGGATGGATCACGGCAGCCAGTACACGACGGATCATTTCATCAATCAGGTGCGGTTTTGGGGCATCAAACCGAGCTTCGCCTTCGTAAGTCAACCGGAGACCAACGGGGTCGCGGAGCGCTTCAACCGCACCCTGAAGGAGCAAGCGATCTACGGCAGGATCTTCCGCAACGTCGAGGAAGTTCGCCAGGCGGTAGGCGCGTTCGTGGAGCTATACAACGCCGAATGGCGCGTGGAGAAGAACGGCTTTGTCAGCCCCAACGAGACTCGACAGGACTGGCTAGCGGCCCTCACCAAGGAGGCCGCGTAACCGACAACCTTGTGTCCGGGGACCCGGGGCCGATACAATCGCAACTCAACCAGTGCAGGGTGCATGCGTCGCTAATTGGCGTCCTGTGCTACCAGTCTGTCACCCGGAACAAGGGGAAAGGGGCCGGAAGTCCTTGTGGACTTCATTAAACTCAGTGCCTGTTCCCCCTGCGCCGCCACAGTGGGAAGACGCCCCACGTGGGTCCACTGGACGATAGCGTCCGGGCCGACCAAAATAAACGTGGGTGTGCCCAGGACACCGTAAGCTCTGGCGGCTGCAAAACCGCCATTTTCCAGCAAATCCCGAAAGATGGAAAGATTCGGCCGGCCTGCGTTTGCTTCCTTTACGGACTCAAGGCCCCCCTCATCCGTGAGGTAAACGCACAAAACATCCAGGCCGTGGGACGCTCCGTACTTGCGCGCGATGGTTTGCAGATCCGGAAGGCTCTCCTCACAGGGAAGACATCGAGGCGCCATGAAGGCCAGCAAGACCGGACCCTCGCCCCATTGCTCCTCAAGTTCGACCGGACTCCCGTCGTGTGCGATCAATGTTACGGATTGGGCGAGTTCTCCTGCCGAGAGGACCGCGTCGCTCCCCGTCGCCGAGAATAAAAAAAGCAGAGCCGACACGGTGATCGAACAAAGCGCCCTCGTCGTCTTCATTCGGTATCCCTCTCTTCCGGACAGTCCCTATTCTCGGCTACGGCAGCCCCAATCACACCCGATCGGAGTACCGCCAAATCAGCGAGCTAACAGCCCTTCGAGATCGCTTTTCATCGTCCTCTCTACTCCTGGGTGAAATCCCCTGTAGACGTTGACGACCTTCCGTTCTGCGTCAAGCAGGAAACTCGTCGGGGAAAAGCTGACCCCGTAGGTTTCTGCGATCTCGCCGGAAGAGTCCCACGTACAGACGAATGGAAGCTCATTTTCTTCGACGTATTTCTTGACGTTTCGTACCGTCATGTCAATGAACACCGCCATGACGCCAAACCCCTCCAGTTCTACTTTGAGCCGCTTTAGCGCCAGCATCTCTCGATGGCAGGACCGGCACGCGGTCTGGAGAAAGGTCAGGACGATCGGACGATTCCGCTCGAAGGTCTCAAACGGGCTCACTCCGCCGGCGTTTAGATCCGAGTACATGAACGGGGGAGCCTGTTCACCGACGGTCGGCGTGGAACCCAGGGAGATCGAGGGAAGCAGGAGCAGAACACACAACAAACCGATGATGGACCTGACCAACGGGCACGTCATGGCGTCTCTCCCTCTTTGGGGTTCAGGTTGTATTTGCGGCGGGCTCCGTGAGGGTCGTGGCATTCCAAGCAGGGGCGGCTCTCTGACCGCTGCCGATGGGCAAGGGTGACCGGCTGGTTGTGGCAGTAGGTGCACAAATCTTCCGGGTCCATGCGGAGAAAATTGGATCCCACCGCCCCATGGGGGTCGTGGCAGACGGAACACAGTCCCATGCCGACCGGGCCGTGCACAAAGCTGCGTTCATTATAGCTGGCATGACACTCGTAACACGTCGCGGAAACATTCTCACCTGGATCTGGAGGGGCGAGGGGATCATGGCAACTCTTGCATTGCCCGGATTCGACTTTGGCGTGGTAGAGGTAGGTGCTTTCGTTCTCGCTGGACATCACCTCCCACTGGGCCATCAGCTCGGACTCCCCTGCGACAAATCGCGCAGAGTGTGTCCCTGCACCCAGGTCTAGAGAAATGTGGAAGCGTCCGTTGCGCACTCGGAAGGAGGTGCTTTTCCCCTCCCAGTGCACTGTTCCACGCTCAACACCAGGCGCCAAACCGATGACGACAATATTTGGTTGGGCCAACTGGGCGAAGGGGGGTGGGGTTAGCAGTTCCAGCCCAAACGCAGGAAGGCGCAGGAAGAGAATCAACAGACCGGACACGAGTGAGACCGAACGGATAGGCATTGGCGCTCCCCCTCTCCCGCAATGGGAGAGTCCCTAAGAACCGGCCCGCCAGCGATTCCCCCGATGGGTATTTCCCCAAAGACGGCAGGCAAAGGCCCAGACAGCGAAATTTAGAAGCAACTTACTGATGTCAATGGTCCACACGCAAGGAAGAAAGGCGCGGGACAGCTCCCCAATGCGGATCAAGAGGGCGGGGGGAATTCCTGGCCGACTTGCCGTCGCCAAAAGGATGGTTCAGTACAGACACGAATGGCCAGCAGATCGCCGGCCATTGCTGATTCAGGGGTATCCGGTAGCCCCCCTCAGGTGCCTTTCAAAAGTCTGTTGAGCGTTTTCG
>JARGFW010000323.1 GCA_029211085.1 Deferrisomatales bacterium
GCGGCACGGTGGCAGTGGAGGGGGACGATCTGGCGGCCCTCGGGGAGCGGGGCCGAACCCGCTACCGCCGCACCCGGCTGGGGTTCGTGTTCCAGTTCTTCAACCTGTTGCCCACCTTGACCGCCTTCGAGAACGTGTTCCTGTCTCTGGAACTCGCCGGTCACCCCGACCCGGGCCGTGTCGAGCGGACTCTGGAGCAGGTGGGCCTGGACGGTCTGGGGCGACGCTATCCCCACGAACTCTCGGGGGGCGAGCAGCAGCGGGTGGCAATCGCTCGCGCGTTGGTCAAACAGCCGGCGCTGATCCTCGCCGACGAGCCCACCGGCAACCTGGACAGCCGCACCGGCGACGAGGTGCTGGACCTGCTGGCGGAACAGACCCGGGCCCTGGACTGCGCGCTGGTGATGGCCACCCACAGCCCCCGCACCTCCCGGGTCGCCGACCGGGTGCTGTACATGGTGGATGGGATGGTGCGGGCGGACGGGGAGAGCGAGTCCGGGGGCTCGGCCGACGGATGTCTCGGTTCTACTGCGGAGTGATTACGCGGGCGTTCTTGCGCTACCTGCCGCGGCGGCGGGCGCTCACCGCCGTGCAGTTGCTGGGCATCGCCGTGGGGGTGGCGTCGGCCACGGGCATGTTCCTCTCGGCGCGCACCGCCCTGGACAGTTTCACCCAGGCGGTGAACTTCCTGCAGGGACAGGCCACCCACTCCCTGTCGCGCCCTGCGGGAGGCCTGGAGGAGGGGGTGTTGACCCGGCTGATGGTCGATCCCGCCGTCGCCGCGTTCTCCCCGGTGCTCGACCGCCGCATCGAGCTGGAGGACGGCGAGCTGGTGCGGGTGCTGGGGATCGACCCGTTCCTGGACCGGAGGTTCCGCCCCGGGCTGGCGCCGCCGGAGGACGCCGGCCTGGAGTTCCTGCTGGAGCCGCGCACGGTGCTCGCTGACGCCGCCGTGGCGGGGCGCATCCGCGCCGCCAGCGGCGACCTGGCGCGGCCGGTGAACACCTCCCACGGCCCGCTCCGCGTCGTCGGCACGTTTCCCAACCCCAGCGCCCAGCCCCTGTTCCTGCTCGACATCGGCCATGCCCAGGCCGTGTTCGGGTCACCGGGCCGCATCGACCGGGTGGACCTGATCCTTCGCGACCCGGAGGGGTTCGCCGCGCGGTGGTCCCAGGGCTTTCTGGTGCGCTCCAGCGGCCAGCAACTCGCCACCACCGGCCAGTTGCTGCGCGCGTTCCGCCTCAACCTGGAGGCTTTGTCCCTGCTGGGGCTGTTCGTGGGGGTGTTCCTCATCTACAACACCGCGATGTTCGCCGTGGTGAGCCGCAAGGCCGACGCGGGGATATTGATCAGTCTCGGTGCCGAGCGTAAGGAGATCGCCGTGGCGTTCCTGGCCGAGTTCCTGTTGCTGGGCGGCATCGGCGGCCTGGCCGGGGCCGGCCTCGGCTACGGGCTGAGCCGGTTGTTCACCGATATGCTCGGTGGCACCATCTCCAGCCTCTACTTCTTCCTGCGGCCGTCGCCGCCGGTGTGGAGCTGGGGCCTGGCCTTGGGCGGGATGCTGCTGGGCTGGGCGGCGTGCCTGTTGGGCGGCGCGTTCCCCTTGGCCGAGTTGGCGCGCACCGAGCCGGTGACGGCCTTGGCCGGACGGGTGCCGAACCGCTCCGGGCGGGACCGGGCGGATGCCACCGCGTGGGTGGGGCTGGGTGTGGTGGCCCTCAGCGTGGCGCTGTTCCCGGTCGGCTCGGTCCACGTCTACGCCGGGTTCGCCGGTGCGTTCGGACTGCTGGCGGGTGCCAGCCTGCTGTGCGGCACGGCGGTAGACCGCCTGGGTCCGTGGCTGCAGAACGGCTGGCAACGGCTGGCCGGGCTGCCGGGGCGGGTCGCGGCCGGCAACGTCACCGGCAACCTTGGGCGCACGGCGGTGGCGGTGGCCGCGTTCACCGTGGCCCTGTCCATGTCGGTGGGACTGGGGCTGATGATCGGCAGCTTCCGCAGCACCATGGTGTGGTGGATGGAGGGCCAGCTCACCGGCGAGGTGTACATCGCGCCGTCGGCGGAGATCGACATCCCGGTGGGTTTCTATGAGGAGGTGGTGGCCCTGGGGGACCTCGGCGTGGACCCGTACCGCAACGAGCAGATCCTGTTCCGGGACACTCCGGTGAAGCTCACCGCGGTGAGTGCGGAGACCCTGCAACGGTTCTCCCGGTTCGCGTGGCGTGACGGCGACCGAAGGAGCTGGGACGCGGTGCGGTCCGGTGCGGTGATCGTCTCGGAGAGTTTCTGGCGCCGCTTCGGCGTGGGGCGCGGCGACCGGGTGGAGCTGGAGGGTGCCGCGGGCCCGGAGCAACTGCCCGTGGCGGGGGTGTTCTACGACTACACCACCGAGCACGGCCTGATCATGCTGGACCGCGCCACCTACTTGCGGCTCTATGACGATCCGACGATCGACAGCCTGGGGCTGTTCCTGGACCCCGACGACCCAGCCCATCCCGCCCTGCTGGCGGATGCAGTGCGCCGCGCCCGGGCCAGGGGCCTGCCGGTGGTGCCCCGCGCGGAGTTGTACGGGAACATCTTGGAAGTGTTCGACGCCACCTTCGCGGTGACCCGCTCCATGCGCCTGCTGGCGGTGGTGGTGGCGTTCTTCGGCATCGCCGGTGCACTGCTCACCCTGTACCTGGAACGCCGTCGTGAGTTTGGAATCTACCGCGCCCTGGGCTTTTCCACGGGCCAGGTGGCGGGGATGACCCTGCTGGAGGGGCTGGCCATGGGTGCCGTGAGTCTGCTGCTGGGAGTCGTCCTGGGTACGGTCCTGGCAGTGGTTCTCATCCGGGTGATCAACCTGCGCAGCTTCCATTGGACCGTATTCTTCCATTTTGCCTGGGGGCCGTACGCCACGGCCGTGGTCACTTGTGCGGTCGCCAGCGTAGGGGCCGCCGTCTACCCCGTCTGGAAGGTGGCACGCACCTTCCCCCAGATGCAGCTCCGGGAGGAGTGAGGTGCGGAGGCCGGGCGTGAGGACTTCCCTTCGGCGGGAAGGAACCCTGTGTCGCGGGTGCCCAGCCCGCCCGGACCCAGCAATCCGCGCGAGGTCAATGTGTGCCTGTACGAAAGTGCTGGTACGGGCCGGTATGCTGTTGGCTCTGCTGCTCCTGTGCGGAGCCGTTCCGGGCCAGGTGCGGGCCGACGGCTGGCTGCAGGCGGACGCCCCCCGGGAGTGGTCCTTTCCCCGGGACCACGGCGCCCACCCCGCGTACCGCACCGAGTGGTGGTACTTCACCGGCAACCTTGCGGATGACCGGGGCGGCGTCTACGGCTACCAGCTCACCATCTTCCGGATCGGGGTGCGCACGGGCCCCGACCCGGCCGAGGGGGGCAACCCCTGGGTCGTGCGGGACCTCTACCTCGGCCATCTGGCGGTGAGCGACGGGGCCGGGGGCGCCTTCCACTATGCCGACCGGCTGTCCCGTGTCGGACCAGGGCTGGCCGGTGCCTCCACCAAAGAACTGGAGGTGTGGGTGCTGGACTGGCGGGCGCAGGGGGAAGGCGGGGCGATCCACCTGACCGGTGGCACGGAGGTGTTTGCGCTGGATCTGGTGCTGCGCCCAGACAAGCCAGTGGTGCTGCACGGCTCCCAGGGCCTGAGCCGCAAGGGGCCAAGGCCGGGTCAGGCGTCCTACTACGCATCCCTGACCTCCCTGGCCACCTCGGGTACCCTGCGGCTGGCCCCCGGGGCTATGCCGGTGGAGGTCACCGGAGTGAGCTGGTTCGACCAGGAGTTCGGCTCCAACCAACTGGCGGAGGACCAGGCCGGGTGGGACTGGTTCAGTCTGCACCTGGGGGACGGCCGCGAGCTGATGCTGTACCTGCTGCGCCGCACCGACGGCACCGTGGAGCCGGCCAGCTCGGGCACCCTGGTGGAGGCGGACGGCCGCGCCGTCCACCTGGCTCTCAGCGGATTTCGGGTGGAGGTGTTGGACACCTGGGTGAGCCCCCGCAGCGGCGCCCGTTACCCAAGCCGCTGGCGGGTGACGGTGCCGGAGCACGGTGTCTCCCTGGAGTTGGCTCCCCTGCTTGCCGACCAGGAACTGGTTACCACCGGCGCCACCGGGGTGGTGTACTGGGAAGGGGCCGCCACCGGCGGCGGCGTCTCCGGGCCATGCCGGGGTTACGTGGAGCTCACAGGCTACGCCGGGGCGCTGGGGGGGCTGTTCTGACCGCCCCATGTCCCGGGGAGGGCGCCGCTCCGTGGTTTGCCACGCGCCCGCTTGTGGCCGACCTTTTTGGTAAACTTTTATTTTTTATTCAACTTCAAAGTATTGAGGGATATAATCTTTAGGCACTCGGGTAGGTATTTGGTCGAGGGGGTGCGTCTTCCGATGCATAGAGGGATTGGCGTA
>JARGFW010000324.1 GCA_029211085.1 Deferrisomatales bacterium
TGAACCGTGGCGGAACCCAAAACCGGCTCAGATTTGACGATCAACACAGTTGCTCTCTTCGGGTCGAATCCATCAATGGTTCGATGGATCGAAGTATAACACAGAGGGGCTCACGGGTCGCGCGTTTTGGGGGTGGGGCAGGTTTCAGGGGGCAGGCGGCAGGGTCTGCAGAAACGCTTCGGCGGTGAGGATGGGATACGGGAGCCGGCCGGCCAGGCTCAACGGAGACCGGTCGCCGGTGACGAGTGCGTCGGCTTTGCCGGCGACGGCGAGAAGGAGAAACGGCCGGTCGAAGGGGTCCCGGCACGCCGGAACGGCGGGCTTGTGCGCAGGGATCTTCACCGTGGCGCAGTGGGGGAGGTAGTCGGCCAGCAGCACCTGCTGCTCTGCGGTAGTGAGCCGAAACGTCGGGCAGGCCAGCACCCGGACCAGTTCGGCGGCGGTGGCATGGGACACCAGGGGCGTGAAGGCACCGGACTGCCAGGCATGGCGCAGCCCGGCGACCCGGCCCCCCGGGAAGACCAAGGCCGACAGCACCCGGTTGGTGCCCAGGACCACCCGCGGGGCGGGGTTCATTGGGGGTCGTGGGGAGGCCGGCGGGCCCAGGCCACGGCCGCGGCGGGCGTCCGATCCACGGAACCGTGAACAGGATCCTGGCCAGCGGGATGATCCTCTTCGTGCATCCTGATCCCAGTTCTCGGTCGCCGCGTCGCGGCCCGGCAGGCGACCACCTCCTGGTCCGCCACCCGGGGTCGGAGCCCCCGTCGCCGGCCCCGGGCGGCGGGTCAAAAAACCCCCATCCGCCCCCCCGGACGGCGTAAGTGCAGGCCCCGCCAGGGTTTCCGGATTGAGTCCCCAACCCCCTGTGGATAACCTGTTGGAAACGCTGTGGACAGGGGGCCGGGACCCCTGGAGTCTGGCCACGGAGCCCAGACTGCTGGCTTTTTGTGCAACAAAGGAAAGTTGTGTTATTTCAAATACTTACAGGAAACATCCGCCGCTCTATCGCAATTTTGAAGCGTTCCAGACAGGCGCGGTCGGGGAAATGCGGACCGATAAAGTTATTCACAGGCGGTTTTCAAAACTGCACGGTTTTCCCTTGCGTTTTCCCCCGCCACCGCCGCCGAACCCGGCCCCCGGGAGCCCCCCGCCCGGAACCGCGCCCCGTCCCGGGGTGGACGCCCCGGTCGCGCCCCTCCGGGGCTCCGGTTGCTTTCCATTCTGCAATGGGAGAAGGCCGGGAGGGGGGTCGGGGGGCGGCGCCGCTCTCCCCCCTAGGCGAACAGGTACTTCTTGCGGGTCTCCTCGTCCGCCCGCAGCGCCTCGACGGTTCCCTCGTAGCGGATCACGCCGTTGTCGATGATGTAGGCGCGGTCGGCCAGGCGCAGGGCGACCTGCTGGTTCTGCTCGGCCAGCAGCACGGTCATGCCCAGGGCCTTCAAGCGGAGGATCTGCTCCTCCAGCAGCTTGACGATCAGCGGCGCCAGGCCCTCGGTGGGTTCGTCCAGGAGCAGGAAATCCGGGTTGGTCATGAGCGCCCGGGCGATGGTCAGCATCTGCTGTTCCCCCCCGCTGAGGAACCCGGCCCTCCGGGAGCCGATCTCCCGCAGGCCCGGGAACACCTCGAACACCCTCTCCTGGTTCCAGATCCCCTTGCCGTCCCGGTTGCGCTCGGCGATCTCGAGGTTCTCGCCGACGGTGAGATCCGCGTACACCCGGCGGTCGTCGGGCACGTAGCCGATGCCCTTGCGGGCGATGAGGTAGGGCTTGAGGCCGGAGATCTTCTCCCCCCGGTAGGTGACGGTGCCCCGGCGCGGCGGCGTCAGGCCGATGACGCTCTTCATGGTGGTGCTCTTGCCCGCCCCGTTCCGCCCCAGCAGGCAGACCACCTCGCCCTGGTTCACGGTCAGGGACACGTCGAACAGGATGTGGCTGATGCCGTAGTAGGTGTGAACCCCCTGGATCTCCAGCATCACTCGTTCCCCCCCAGGTAGGCCTGCTGGACCCGCGCGTTGTTGCGGACCTCCTCGGGGGGGCCTTCGACGATGGACTCCCCCGCCTGCATGACCATGATCTTGTTGGCGATGGAGAACACCAGCTCCATGTCGTGCTCGCAGAACAGGATGGTCAGCCCGAGTTCCCGGGAGAGCTTCTGGATCAGCCGGATGGTGACCGCCGTCTCCTCCGGGGACATCCCTGCGGTGGGTTCGTCGAGGATCAGCAGCTCGGGCTCGGTGCCCAGGGCGAGGGCCATCTCCAGGACCTTCTGGTCGCCGTGGGAGAGCAGGCCGCAGGTGCGCCCCGCCTTGTCGAGGAGACCCACGCTGCCGAGGATCGCCTCGGTCTTCTCCACCGCCAGGCCCCGGGCCGGCTGGAACAGGTTGAGGATCTTCTTCTGGTGGGAGAGCACCGCCACCTGGACGTTCTCGAACACCGTCAGCCGGCTGAAGATGTTGACGATCTGGAAGGACCGGCCGAGGCCCATGTGGCAGATCTTGTAGGGGGGCAGGCCGGCGATGTTCTTGCCCTTGAACAGGATCGCGCCGCTGTCCGGCCGCAGCTGCCCGCCGATGAGGTGGAACAGGGTGGTCTTGCCCGCCCCGTTCGGCCCGATGACGGCGACCACGTCGCCCCTCTCCACGTGGAGGTTGGCCCCGTACACCGCCATGAACCCGTCGAACGCCTTGTGGACCCCCTCCACCCGCAGCATCTAGCCGACCCCCTGGGCGGACGGCTCGTCGGAGCCCCGGACCTTGCGCAGGAAGAACCCGAGAATGCCGTCGGGGAGAAACAGGATCAGCAGCATCATGAGGATCCCCAGGATCATGGTCCAGTAGTCGGTGTAGATGCTCGCGAAGGAGCGCAGGCCGACCACCGCTGCGGCGCCCAGCAGCGGGCCCAGGAACAGGAACCACCCGCCGAACAGGCACATGATGAAGATCTCCAGGGACAGGTTCCAGAACAGCAGCTCCGGAAACACCGAGCCCTCCACCACCACGAACAGCGCCCCCGCGACCCCCGCGAACAGGGCGGCGAGCACCAGCCCGATGAGCTGGTGGCGCTTGACGTCGATGCCCAGGGCCTCGCACCGCTGGGGGTTGTCCCGGATCGCCTGGAACGCCCGGCCGAACGGGGACTGGACGATCCGGTACATGAGCAGCAGGCAGAGAAACGCCACCCCGAAGGTGAAGTAGTAGCCCCCCCGGGAGGAGGCGATGAGGTCCGGCAGGGCGACGCCGTGGATGCCGTCGTCGCCGCCGGTCAGGGAGTACCAGCGGTAGGACAGCATCCACACCAGGGAGCCGAGGGAGATCTGCAGCATGCCGAAGTAGAGTTTCGACAGGCGCACGCAGATCACCCCCATGACCAGCCCGAGCAGGGCGGAGGCGAACGGCGCCAGGGCGAACCCCAGCCAGAAGGAGAGGCCCGCCTTGGTGACGATCAGGGCCGCGGTGTAGGCGCCGAACCCGTAGAACACCCCGTGGTGGAACTGGTACATCCCCCCGAAACCGAGCACCAGGTTGAGGCTGGTCGCCAGCAGCCCGGTGACGAAGATGAGGGCCAGCAGATAGACGTAGAACCGGGGCAGGACGGTCGGGGCCAGGAGGAACACCAGGGCCGCCAGTGCCGTCAGGCCCAGGGCTTTCTTGTCGAGGCTTGCGCTGGACACGGTCCGACCCTCCTCACCACACGGATTTCAGCAGCCCCTTGGGCCGCACCAGCAGCACGGCCACCACGGCGAAGTACGGCAGCACCACCGAGAACTGGGGCCAGACCAGGACCCCCACGGAACTGGTCAGCCCGAAGATGAGGGCACCCAGCAGGGCGCCCCAGATGTTTCCCAGGCCGCCGATGATCACGATGAGGAACGCCTCGATGATGATCGCGTGGTCCATGCCCTGGCTGATGTTCTGCATCGGAGCGATCAGCGCGCCCCCGAGCCCGGCGAGGTAACAGCCGATGATGAACACGAACGCGAACACCGCGCTCACGTTGATGCCCATGGCGTCCACCATCTCCCGATCCACCGCCGCGGCCCGGGAGATCTTCCCGATCTTGGTCTTGTTGGTGAGAAACCACAGCCCGAACGCCAGCAACGGGCCGAGCAGCAGCAGGAACAGGTTGTACCTGGGGAACTGCATGCCCAGGACCGGCACGGAGCCCTGGAGGGACGCTGGCGGGGAGAGGGAGCGGTACTCCGAGCCCCACACCACCTTCACCAGGTCGGACAGCACCAGGGAGATGGAGAAGGTGAACAGCAGCAGCATCAGGTGCTCCCGGTCATACAGGAGCCGCAGGATGCCCCGTTCGATCACCAGGCTGAGCACCGCCACCAGCAGCGGCGCCAGGAGCAGCGCCAGCCAGAACCCCGCCGTGGTGTGGCCGAAG
>JARGFW010000325.1 GCA_029211085.1 Deferrisomatales bacterium
CACGCTCCGCCGCGGTGACTGGCGGCTCCACGCCCCCGCGTGTCCCCTGCGCCGGCCTCCGATCAGCGGGGCTCCGCGACCGGCTCGACCCACCGTGGAAACGCTCCCGGACGGTCTCGTCCTGAACCTGTCGCTCCCCCGATACCGCCTCCTCGACGCACCCGAATGGGAGCCTCATCCGAGGTCTCGCGGGGAACTCGCCGCCCTGCTCCGGGTCCTCCGGGAGGCGGCGGGACTCGACCTCGGCGACCCGGCGTGGGACAGAGGCTCGTGCTACGCCGACGCCCGCCACCGGCTCCTCGACGCGGCCGACCGGATCCACCTCCGGGGTGTCCAGCGGCTTGCCGACTGGCTCTACATTCCGCCGCGCTTTCAGCCCGCGCAGAATGGGGAGATTACCACTGAGTTCGAGGCGTTCCTGGAGCGACTGGAGCCCCGCGAGCGACGCGCGCCCTACGGGTTCTTCCTGGGAGCCCTGGCCGAGATTCGCGAGGGGCCCGGCGGTGGCAAGGCGATCCGCCTGGCCCACACCTTCCGTCTCCTGTGGTTCTCACAAGCCCTCTGGCGAAATCTGTTCGAGCCGGGAAAGGGCCCGCCAGCGCGGGGACTCCGACCACGGTCAATCCTCCTCGCCCAGGCCAGTCGCAAGACGCAACGCGGCTGGCTCATGGTGAGAGATGCCGTGCTGCTCTCAGCCCCGCCTGGGTGATGCGGGACTACTTCACCCGGTCCGCCAGGGTGGAGCCCACCTTGAACTTCACGACCTTCTTGGCCGGGATCGTGAGGGTCTTCCCCGTCGCGGGGTTGCGCCCCTCTCGCGCCTCGCGCTGCGCGGTGCTGAAGGTGCCGAAGCCCACCAGGGAGATCTTATCTCCCGCGGCCAGCGCCTCCGCCATGGCCTCCAGTGCCCCGGCCAGCGCCTTTTCGGCCACGACCTGCGAGATTCCCGCATTCTCTGCCATCTTGCTCACCAGCTCGGACTTGTTCATGGTTCCCTCCTGTTGGATCGAGATTGGGCACGTTCTGCCCCAAGACAGCCACCGGCGATCACCTGCAACCGGGCGTTCATTGTGAACTCAAATGGACTGCTTGGTCTACGGTGCGGTCCTGGTCTTGGACATTGGCGGCTGAGAGTCTCGATCCAGGTAGGTGCCGTCCCGAAATCGGGGGAATTTAAAAGGTGCTTTCGAGAGTGTTGCCAAAGTCGGTTTACCGTTTGGGCTCGTCCGGTTGGATGATTAAAGGGGATGAAGGAGCCAGGATACTTGGAGGTGTCGTCTTGGCGCGTTGTTCCGTTCAGGTGGTAGTTCGATCCTGTTGACTTACCCAGCCGCGCACATATACTTGTCGGCCACACCAGTAACCCCGGTATGCCTACTCCTGATCCCCCTTCGGCATCCCACTGCCATTCTTCCCACCATCTCTCGGAGACAATACGTCATGGACAAAAGCGCCCTGTTAACTCTCACCACGGACATCGTTTCAGCCCACGCATCCGTTAACGGACTCAGCGTGGAAGAACTCCTCTCCGAGATCCAGGATGTCTACGCCAAGCTATCGGGCTTGGCCGGGCACGGAGGAGAGGAGTGTATAGCCGTTTGGAGCGAGGAGGTGGGAGAGGACGAAGCACCAGCAACCCCCGCCGTGCCCCTGAATGCCGCGTTCGGTTCTGAGAAGATCTTCTGCATGGTGTGCGGGAAGGGATTTACGACACTGAAGCGTCACCTGACCGTGTCGCACGACCTCACGGCACAGGAGTACAGGAAGAAGTTCGGGATTCCTGCTGGGACAGTGCTTGCTTCTAAGAACTATTCAGAGTCCAGACGGCAGATGGCGAAGGACATGAACTTGGCGGATGGGTTGGCTAAGGCGAGAGCGGCAAGGGGGAAGAAGAAATAGCCGCCCCACCGCTGCCTAGCGCATAGGGGGAAACCATGGAGGAGATCCGCAAAGGTCCACACCGTTCGGGTGAAAACCAATCGTTGCCTACAGATGCCCGGTTGATCACGCAGAGCGGTTCATACCAAGTCTTCGTGTCCCAGGAGGCCAGTAGCGTCATCATCGTGTCTTCCGACTACCACCCAGGGCCGTTGCAACTGGACCATAGAGATCTGGAACGTTTCTCCTATGAGTTGGCGGAGGAGATGTTGAGGAACGAGGCCGAGGACGAGGACGAGGAGATCGATGTCGGGGCTCCAGACGAAGCTGAACCAGTAGAGGTTTGACATGCATGACTTCGTAGGCAGATGGCGTATCACCTGGATGGAGAATTGGGACCAGGATTACGTAGACCTGGAGGAATCAGGCTATTTTGAATTTGATAAGAAGGGCCTTGGGAAGTTTGTCTTCGGTTCAGTTCGTGGGTGGATAGACGTTCGGGTATCGTCAAGAAGGCCATTCCTGGAATTCTCCTGGCAAGGCATGTCCGAAGGGGATGACCTGTGTGGTCGAGGGTGGTTTGAATTCCCGACACCTGACAGCGGTGAAGGGGAGCTGTTTATCCATTGCAGTGACGACTCGAAGATCAGGATCGAGAGGCAGTGAGAATCAGTAGGACGGGAAGCAAGGAGACCATCCACTGTGACCAACATAGAAGTCGCGCGTTGGACGGAACCCGCAAAGGGGTGAAGATATCGAGATCAGAGCGCGGAAGGTGGTCACGTTTGCGCCGAGCAAGGTGTTGAAGGACAGGTTGAATGAGGGGAACTGAAGGGGCGGTTGAAGGGGGTTGGGTCTTGAAAATCAGGCGGAAAATGTCATGCAATCGTCCGTTTTTTGAAACCGCCTGTGAATAACTCTGGTGGCATGATTTGTGAGAGGCAGTCGTCAACGAGACACTTCTGGGCTGTTTACAGGTGCAAACGTAAATTTCCAAGTATTCGATATCTTTGGATGTTTTGCAGTTGCACAAACATGCAGCAAGTTAGGTAAGTACCTGGCTTGCCTTTAGTCAAATCAGGAATCAACAGGGATACCCACAAGTTTTCCACAGGCAACTGGGGACAGCAGCAAGAAACCCAAGCAGGGCATAGGCTTATTCTAACTCGGAGGGAATTGAGGAGGATTTTCGACGCCGCAATCAGCGTGAGAGATGCGAAAGCTGGGAAGAGTTGCTTCAGGTCGCAAAGTGGATTTCTGCCTGGAGTTGGTCACCGTCGGTGGAGTGTTGGTGGATCATAGGAGCGTTTCAGGTGGCGGATCAGAAACCCAATCAAAAAGTGCAATTCTTTACGGAGTCAGTTGCGGCCGGTTTTCCGAGTCCTGCAACCGATTACTGTGAATCTCGTCTCGATCTTAATGAACTCTGTGTCAAGCATCCTGCGGCAACCTATTTTGTTCGTGCACAAGGCGACTCAATGATTGATGCAGGCATCTATTCTGGCGATGTACTTGTCGTGGATCGTTCCCTCACGGCAAAGCATGGCGATATCGTGATCGTTGCACTGAACGGAGAATTGACGGTCAAAAAGCTAGAAACAAAGCCTACGTTGCGTTTGGTTCCAATGAATAGAAAGTACGCTCCCGTCGAGATACCAGAAGAAACAGACATTGAGATCTTTGGCGTAGCGACTACGGCAGTACACTCTCTACAGAACCTATGAGTTCGCTCTTCGCTCTGGTTGACTGCAACAACTTCTATGTCAGCTGCGAACGCCTATTTAACCCATCCATAAAGAATTCTCCGATTGTTGTCTTATCGAACAACGATGGTTGTGTTGTGTCTAGGAGTCAGGAAGCGAAAGACCTCGGAATCAAGATGGCTGTCCCTGCTTTTCA
The DNA here is from genome assembly GCA_029211085.1 of Deferrisomatales bacterium. Lineage (GTDB taxonomy): Bacteria > Desulfobacterota > Deferrisomatia > Deferrisomatales > JARGFW01 > JARGFW01. Next base: position 3,778 of record JARGFW010000325.1, read on the forward strand.
GATTGAGAGCGTGATCAAGAAGCACAACATCAAAGTATATTCCTCCAATTACGCCCTCTATGGCGACATTTCATCGCGGGTCATGGCGACTCTCGAAACCCTGGCACCGGAGCTTGAGGTCTATTCGATCGACGAAGCCTTTTTGAATCTGTCTGGTTTCACCCTGATGGGTTCGCTGGAGGAGTACGGCAAGAAGATTCAAAAGACAGTCCGTCAGCATGTCGGTGTTCCCGTCTGTGTGGGTATGGCCCCGACGAAGACACTGACTGCGTGTACCGGCCCAAGCCGACCACCGATTCCGACGCATGCCGTCCACTGATTCCGTGGGATGCCGTCCACCGGTTCCGCCACCATGCCGTCCACTTTTGAGCCGATCGCTGGAATCGGTGGACGCTATGTCTGGAATGACTGGACGGCATGCTCTGGAATCTTCGTAAGGAGCTGATTCACCAAGCGAAAGCGACGCTGGATAACTCTCTGTAGCGCGTCCACCCTCTCCCCCTTTGTCCTCGGTGACCCCAAGGAGGGAGAGATGGCCCAGACTTGAGTTTGACAGTTGCGCGTACATATTTCACAAGTTCACAGGTCTGTTTTC
>JARGFW010000326.1 GCA_029211085.1 Deferrisomatales bacterium
AGGGACTGGTGCCGCGCCTGCTGCAGACCCTGGACGTGCCCCTCGACGGGTTCCGAGGCCGGCTGCTGCAGGCCCTGGACAAGTTGCCGTCGGTCAGCGGCCCCGGGGTCGAGGGGGGCAAGATCTATGTCACCCAGCGGCTCAACAAGCTGATGGTGCAGGCGGAGAAGGAGGCCAAGCAGCTCAAAGACGAGTACATCTCGGTGGAGCACCTGGCCCTGGCCCTCATCCGTGAAGGGGACCGGTCTCCGGCCGGCAAGGTGTTCGCCGGCTTGGGCATCACCCCGGAGCGGTTCCTCGAGGCCCTGGTGGGGGTGCGCGGCCACCAGCGAGTGACCAGCGCCACTCCCGAGGGCACCTACGAAGCCCTGCAGCGCTACGGACGCGACCTGGTGGAGGCCGCCCGGCAGGGCAAACTCGACCCGGTGATCGGCCGCGACGCTGAGATCCGCCGGGTGATCCGCATCCTGTCCCGCAAGACCAAGAACAACCCGGTGCTCATCGGCGAGCCCGGCGTCGGCAAGACCGCCGCGGTGGAGGGCCTGGCCCAGCGCATCGTGCGTGGCGACGTTCCCGAGGGCCTCAAGGACAAGACCGTCTACGCCCTGGATCTCGGCGCCCTGATCGCCGGTGCCAAGTTTCGCGGCGAGTTCGAGGAGCGCCTCAAGGCGGTGTTGCAGGAGATCAAACAGAGCGAGGGGCGCATCCTGCTGTTCATCGACGAGCTGCACACGATCGTCGGCGCCGGCAAGGCCGAGGGGGCGATGGACGCCGGCAACATGCTCAAGCCCATGCTGGCCCGGGGCGAACTGCACTGCATCGGCGCCACCACCCTGGACGAGTACCGCAAGCACCTGGAAAAGGACGCCGCCCTGGAGCGGCGCTTCCAGCCGGTGCTGGTGGACGAGCCGTCGGTGGAAGACACCGTGTCGATCCTGCGCGGCCTGCGGGAACGCTTCGAGGTGCACCACGGGGTGCGCATCCAAGACAACGCCGTGGTCGCCGCCGCGGTGCTCAGTCACCGCTACATCACCGACCGCTTCCTGCCCGACAAGGCCATCGACTTGGTGGACGAAGCCTGCGCCACAATCCGCACCGAGATCGACTCCCTGCCTGCCGAGCTCGACCAGGTGACCCGCCGGGTGATGCAGCTCGAGATCGAGGAGGCGGCCCTGAAGAAGGAGAAGGACCGGGCCAGCAAGGAGCGCCTGGTCGAACTGCGCAGGGAGCTCGCGGATCTCAAGGCCCGGGGCGACGCCATGCGCGCCCAGTGGGAGAACGAGAAGAACGCCATCAAGGGCGAGCAGGCGCTCCGCGAGGAGATCGAGCAGGTACGCCACGCCATCGCCGTGGCCGAGCGGGAGTACAACCTGGAAAAGGCCGCCCAACTCAAGCACGGTCGCCTTCCCGAACTGGAGCGCCAGCTCTCCGCCCAGACGCGGGATCTGGCCGCCAAGCAGGGGGAGAGCCGGCTGCTGCGCGAGGAGGTCACCGAAGAGGAGATCGCCGAGATCGTCGCCCTCTGGACCGGCATCCCCGTCACCCGCCTCATGGAGGGGGAGCGGGAGAAGCTGCTGCGCCTGGATGAGGTGCTCCACCAGCGGGTGGTGGGCCAGGACGAGGCGGTGCAGCTGGTGGCCGACGCGGTGATCCGCGCCCGGGCGGGCATCAAGGACCCCCGCCGCCCCATCGGCTCGTTCATCTTCCTCGGCCCCACCGGGGTGGGCAAGACCGAACTGGCCAAGGCCCTGGCCGAGGCCCTGTTCGACACCGAGGAGAACATCGTCCGCATCGACATGAGCGAGTACATGGAGAAACACACCGTGAGCCGCCTGATCGGCGCGCCCCCGGGGTACGTGGGCTACGAGGAGGGCGGCCAGCTCACCGAGGCGGTGCGGCGCAAACCCTACTCGGTGCTCCTGTTCGACGAGATCGAAAAGGCCCACCACGATGTGTTCAACGTGCTGCTGCAGATCCTCGACGACGGCCGGGTCACCGACAGCCAGGGCCACACCGTGGATTTCAAGAACACGGTGATCATCATGACCTCCAACATCGGCTCCCAGCACCTGCTGGAGGGCGTGGACGAGCGCGGGGAGATCCGCGACAGTGCCCGGAACGCGGTGCTGCGCGAGCTGCGCGTCCACTTCCGCCCCGAGTTCCTCAACCGGGTGGACGACACGGTGCTGTTCAAGACCCTGACCCTGGGGGAGATCGAGAAGATCGTGGATCTCCTGGTGGCCGACCTGGTCAAGCGGCTGCAGGACCGGCACATCGGTTTCCAGCTCACCGCGCCGGCCCGCAAGTTCATCGCCCGGGAGGGCTACGACCCGGTGTACGGCGCCCGGCCCCTCAAGCGCTTCCTGCAGCGCAATCTCGAGACCCGCATCGGCCGCGCCCTGATTGGCGGCGACATCCTCGACGGCGCCACCATCACCGTGGATTGGGCGAACGGGGACCTGACGGTGCGCCACGTGAACCCCGAGCCGGCGGCGGATGACGGGACCGGCGGCGAACCCGAGGTGGTGGAGGGCGAACTGGTGGATTGATGTCTGTATCCCGGGGCGCCGGCCGTCAGGCCGGCGCTCCATTCCGCTGTAGGAACCGCCCCGGGGGTTTGTGATACAGTCCCCTACGCCATCCGCCGGGCCATGCTCCCGGAGCACCCGTCCCCCCACTCCACGAGTTGCGATGATTCCCTGGGAACTCCTCGACCGGGCCCCGGTGCCCGGCGACGGAGGAGAGCTCACCCTGCACCGGCGGGGCGAAGAGTTCTCCATCCGCGCAGACGGCGAAGAGCTGATGAACAGCCGGGTGCACGGCTCGGAGGAGATGTTGGCCGAACTGGCCTGCGACCGCATCGCCGAGCGGCGGGGTGCGGCAGTGCTGGTGGGCGGCCTGGGCCTGGGCTACACCGCCGCTGCGGCCCTCGGGCGGCTGGCCCCCGACGCCCGGGTGGTGGTGGCGGAGCTGGTGCCGGCGGTGGTGGCGTGGAACCGCGGCCCCCTGGCCCACCTGGCGGACTACCCCCTGGGCGACCCGCGGCTCACCGTGCACGAGGGCGACGTGGGCCGCCTGCTGCGGGCCTCCCGCGGAGAGTATGACGCCATCCTGCTCGACGTGGACAACGGCCCCGAGGGCTTCACCCGGCCGGGCAACGATCGTCTCTACTCCCAAGCCGGCCTGGCCACCGCCCGTGCCGCCCTGCGCCGCGGGGGGGTACTGGCGGTGTGGTCCGCGGCGCCCAACCGGGCCTTCTCCCAGCGCCTGACCCGGGGCGGATTCCGGGTGGAAGAAGTCACCGTGGGGGCCCGACGCCACGGCCGCGGCCCCCGCCACACCCTGTGGCTGGCCGAAACCACCCGCTGACACATCTGCGTCAGCGACGCGCCGTCTCCCCAACGCCCCCCCGAGGCCCCTCCGCGGGCTGCCTATCCCATCGCGTTCCAGCTGACTCGGGCCGGATCGAAGCGCGCGGCCGGCCGGGGAAGCCGGGAGGGGTGGCCGATCGCCACCACGTTGAGGGGCACCAGGTGCTCCGGCAGATGCAACAGGCGACGCAGCCCGTCGATGCGTTCCTCGATCGGGTACACCGCCGCCCAGCACCCACCCAGCCCCAGGGCGTGGGCAGCGGGCAGCAGGTTCTGGGTAGCGGCGGAACAGTCCTGCACCCAGAACCTGCCCCCGGAACGCTCCCGGGAGAGGTCCCCGCAGACCACCACCGCCAGGGGCGCCTCATGCAGGAATGCGCAGTAGGCGTGGAAGGTGGGGATCTGGTCGAGCAGCTCACGCCGGTCTACCACGACTAAGTGCCAGGCCTGCTGGTTGGCGCTCGAGGGGGCGGCCATGGCGGCCTGCAGCAGCGTGTGGACGTCGTCTTCCGCGATGGGGTCGCGGGTGAAGTGTCGCACCGAGCGGCGCGTACCGATCGCTTCCAGGGTATCCATCCAGCACCTCCTCTCGATCAACGGGTCCGGTTTGTCGTACCATAACCCCGAGTGAGGGCTGTCCCCAATGGAGTCCACCCCGACGTCGCGCCGTCCCGTCCCACGGGGCGGTTCACACCCACGGTTCATGAGGATCTCGCCGGATGTCTGAAGAGCTGTCGGAAGAAATCCGGAGAGACCTGGACAGAGCCCGCGATCTCCATGATCGCGCGGCCGCGGACTACGCACAATGCATGGAGTTCAACCAGCTCATGGCGGACCTGATGGACCGGTTGGAAGACAGCGGCTGCACCCGCAGGGCCGGCCAGATCATGAGTCTTCTCCTCGATTGCAGTCCGAAGGATGGGGCTCGCTGCGACAAGTCCACCCTGGTCGGGGACCGGATCAAGAAGTTCTGAAGCATCCTGCC
>JARGFW010000041.1 GCA_029211085.1 Deferrisomatales bacterium
TCGCCGTCCACGGTGATGCGGTTGAAGGTGCGTTCCGCCGCCCGGCCCAGGATCTGCTGCAGCAACTCGGGCCCGGCCGGAGCGTCGGTGACCAGGAAACCCAGCATGGTGGCCATGTCGGGCCGGATCATCCCGGAGCCCTTGGCAATCCCCAGCACCCGGATCTCGTGATGGCCCCGAGGCACGCTGCGGGCGGCCACCTTGGCACAGGTGTCGGTGGTGAGGATGCAGCGCGCGAACGGCTCCGGGTCCCGCCCCATGACCCCCTCCAGCGCCGGCAGGGCCGTCACCATGCGCTGCATCGGCAGGGGCAGGCCGATCACCCCGGTGGAGCAGGGCAGCACCGCCTCCGGGGCCACCCCCAGGGCGTCCGCGGCGGCTGCGCAGAGCCGCACGGCGTCCGCGAAACCCTCCTCCCCGGTGCAGGCGTTGGCGTTGCCGGCGTTGACCAGCACCGCGCGCACCGCCGCAGACGGCACCCGCTCGCGGCACAGGGTCACCGGCGCTGCCACCACCCGGTTGCGGGTGAACACCCCCGCCGCCGCCGCGGGGCGATCACACAGGATGCAGCCCATGTCGAGGCGTCCCGGGGCCTTCACCGCCGCCTCCACCGCGCCGAACCGGAACCCCAGGGGGGGCGGTGTCGCCGGGATCACGCGGCACCCGCCTGGGCGCTGGCGGCGCCGCAGCACTTCTTGTACTTCTTGCCGCTGCCGCAGGGGCAGGGGTCGTTGCGACCCACCCGCGGGCCCTGGCGGCGCACCGGTTCCTTGTCGACCCCCTTGCGCTGCCCGTGGCTGAGCACCATGCGGGTCTGTTGGCTGGGCTGCTCCAGCTCCCGAGCCTCTTCCTCCTTGACCAGTTGGATGAGGAACAGTTTGTTGAGTACGTCCTCCTCGACCCGGTCGCGCATGGTCATGAACATCTCGAAGCCTTCCTTCTTGTAGACCACCAGGGGGTTCTCCTGGGCGTAGCCGCGCAGGCCGATGCCCTCCTTGAGGTGGTCCATGCTGAGCAGGTGGTCTTTCCAGTGGGCATCGATGGCCTGCAGCAGGATGTACTTCTGCAGGCGCTCGGCCATCTCCGGACCGAACTCCTCCAGCTTCTCGGTGTAGCGCCCCTGCACCACCTCGGCCATGCGGTCGGCGAGGCCGTCCTTTAGGCCCGCCAGCTCCGCGTCGGACTGCATGAGCTGGATGTGGAACTGTTTGAACAGCATCTCCCGCAGGCCCGACAGATCCCACTGCTCCGGGTTCTTGTCCCCCGGGCAACGCTCCCCCACCAGCTCCCGCACCAAGGCATCGGTCATTTCACGAATCTCGGCGGTGAGATCCTCCGAGCCGAGCACCTCGCGGCGCCAGTCGTAGATGGTCGCCCGCTGTTTGTTCATCACGTCGTCGTACTCGAGCAGGTGCTTGCGGATGTCGAAGTTATGGGCCTCCACCTTGCTCTGGGCGTTGGAAATCGCCTTGGTGATCCAGGGGTGCTGGATGTCTTCGCCTTCCTGCAGCCCCAGCTTCTGCAACAGCCCCGAGATGCGATCCGAGCCGAAGATGCGCATCAGGTCGTCTTCCAGGCTGAGGAAGAAGCGCGACGAGCCCGGGTCACCCTGGCGGCCGGAGCGGCCGCGCAGCTGGTTGTCGATGCGCCGGCTCTCGTGGCGCTCGGTACCGAGGATGTGCAGCCCCCCTGCGGCCAGCACCTGCTTCTTCTCTTCGGCACACAGCTGGCGGTAGTGCTTGAGCACCTCGGCGTAGCGCTCGGGCTCGGCCGCGGGATCGATCTCGGCCCGGGCCAGGAACTCGGGATTGCCCCCCAGCATGATGTCGGTGCCCCGGCCGGCCATGTTGGTGGAGATGGTCAGGGCGCCGAAACGGCCCGCCTGGGAGACGATCTCCGCCTCCTTTTCGTGGTGCTTGGCGTTGAGCACGTGGTGGCGCACCCCGCGCTTGGTGAGCATGCGCGAGACCTTCTCCGAGTTCTCGATGGAGATGGTTCCCACCAGTATCGGCTGGCCGGTCTTGTGCAGTTCCTCGATTTCATCGACCACCGCTTTGAACTTCTCCTTGGCGGTGCGGTACACCACGTCGCCGTGGTCGATGCGGATCATCGGCTGGTTGGTGGGCACCACCAGCACGTCGAGACCGTAGGTGTCGTGGAACTCCACCGCCTCGGTGTCGGCGGTACCGGTCATGCCGGAGAGTTTTTCGTACATGCGGAAGTAGTTCTGGAACGTCACCGTGGCCAGGGTCTGGTTCTCGCTCTCGATGCGCACCCCCTCCTTGGCCTCCACGGCCTGGTGCAGGCCGTCGCTCCAGCGCCGCCCCGGCATCAGCCGGCCGGTGAACTCGTCGACGATGGTGACCTTGCCGTCGGTCACCACGTAGTCCACGTCACGCTTGAACATCACGTGGGCCTTGAGCGCCTGGTTGACGTGGTGCAGGGTCTCGATCTGGCGCGGGTCGTAGAGGTTCTCCACCGCCAGCAAGCGCTCCACCTTGGCCACCCCCTGCTCGGTGAGGATCACCTGGCGGCCCTTCTCGTCCACGGTGTAGTCGCCGTCGGTGCCCTCCTCGTCGGTGGCCTTGCGCAGGTGAGGGATCACCTTGTCGATCCCGTAGTACTTATCGGTGGAGTCTTCGGAGGGCCCGGAGATGATCAGCGGGGTGCGCGCCTCGTCCACCAGGATGGAGTCCACCTCATCGACGATGGCGTAGTGGAACGGCCGCTGCACGTACTCCTCGAGGCGGAACTTCATGTTGTCGCGCAGGTAGTCGAACCCAAACTCGTTGTTGGTGCCGTAGGTGATGTCCGCGGCGTAGGCGTCACGGCGCTGGCGGTCGTCGAGGCCGTGGACGATCACCCCCACGCGCATGCCCAGGAAGCCGTACACCGCGCCCATCCACTCGCTGTCGCGGCGGGCCAGGTAGTCGTTGACGGTCACCACGTGCACCCCCTTGCCGGTCAGGGCGTTGAGGTACACCGGCAGTGTGGCCATGAGGGTCTTGCCCTCGCCGGTCTTCATCTCGGCGATCTTGCCCTCGTGCAGGGCGATGCCGCCGATGAACTGCACGTCGAAGTGGCGCATGCCGAAGACGCGGTCGGCGGCCTCGCGCACCGTGGCGAACGCCTCGGGCAGCAGGTCTTCCAACGGCTCGCCGGCGGCCAACCGCTCCCTGAAGCGAGGCGTCATGGCCTGGAGTTCGGCGTTGGTCAGGCCACGGTACTGCTCCTCGAACTCGTTGATCCGCTCCACCATGGGACGGATGCGTTTCAGCTCGCGGTCGTTCTTGGTGCCGAACACCTTCTTCAACACGGTTGAGATCATCGGGAACACTCCGGAAAACCGCGGGCGGGCACAGCCGCTGCGGCATCGATCACGAGTAGGGGGCTCCGCGGCGAGGCAATCGCGCCGCTACGGGGCAATGGTCTGCAAACCCTGGGCAGCAGGGGACCGGGAATGGTAGCACTGCCCCCGGGGGGAGTCAAAAAGATGGCGCGGTTACAGGGCGTCCGGCGAGAGGGATTGGAGTAACTGGCGTACCTCCTCCACCTGGGCGGGATCGAGCACGGGCGGGGGGGTGGGGGTGGCAGGTGCCTCCAGCGCCTCGAGCGCGGAAGCGAACACCCGGGCACGCCATAGGGCGCGGGCACGGCGGAGGGCCGTGGGCAGCCCCGGTGCCCCGGCCAGGCAGGCTTCCAGGGCCGCGGGAGAGAGCAGATCGGCACGCCCGGCAGCGGCGCAGCGGTGGGCAAGACAGTCGCACAGGTCGTCCGGGGACAACTCCGGCACAGCGACCGATGCAAACTCCCCGGTCGGCAAAGCGGGGGAACCGACGACCGCGACCGCCACCAGGGGGCGCCCCAGAAGGCGCAGTTCGGTAAGGATGCCGATCTCCTCGGCCACGTCCCCGGCGGGGGCCCACGGCAGCACCACCACGGCGGGGCGGGCGGCGCAGAACACATCGACGAGACGGCAGTACAGGTGCTCCGCCAGGGTGAGCAGACCGGCCCCGGACGGCGGGTTGGCCCCCACCGCCGCGGCGAGCCCGGCGAGGAACGCCTCGGGGGTCTCCTCCCCGGGCCCATCCAACAGGGCCACCGGGGCACCGCCCGCCGCCAGCTCATCCGCGACCCGGGCCAGCAGGGACCTCCGCCCCGAACCCGGTGTGCCTTCCAGTCGCACGCTGCAACCCGAACGCAACTGTTCGGCCAGCTGCCGGCGCAGCTCCCCGCGCGCCGCGCTCTCCCAGTACAGCTCCCCATCGGCCAGGGGGGAAAACGGGTCGCGGGAGAGTCCGAGACGCCGTTCCACCCGCTACCCTCCGGCGCGACCGCGCACGCGCTGCAGGCGCTTGCCCAGGTCGCGGTGTTCAGGATCGAGTTCCGCGGCCTTCTGGTACGAGACCAGGGCGGCCCCCCAGTCGTTCGCCCGCTCGGCCACGGAGCCCATCTCGAACAGGATCGCGACCCGGTCCTCGGAGGTATTCTGCGGCACGGCCAATGCCAGCCGCAAGGCGGCGAGGGCGTCGTCCAGCCGGTCCTGTTCCTGGTAGACCTGGGCCATGGAGGAGTGCGCCTCCCGCGCCTTCTCCGGACTGCGGGCAGCGATTTGAAACTCCTCCATCGCGTCGTCCAGCAGCCCCATCTCCCGGTACGCCACGCCCAGGTTGTAATGGGTGTCGTAGTCCCCGGCGTCCAGCCGGTCGGCGATGCCGGACTTGAACTCGCTGACGATGTCGTCCAACTCCGACACCTCGAACTCCTGGAACCCCGCGAAATCGCTCCCCAGGCTGAAATCGGCCTGGTCGAGGATCTCGGCCTGCAGATCGAAGAAGTCCCCGGAAACCTCTTCGGGCACCGCAGCGGACGGGACCGTCTCGCCCAGGCGCTGCAACCGGGACAACACCTGGGGGGAGTCCGGGTAGCTCTGGCGCAACCTGTGCAGCACCCGCAGCGCCTCGTCCTCCAGCTCCTGGGCCTCGTAGAAGTCAGCCTCGGCCAGGCCCTCACGCAGGGTCTTGTCCCCAACCTCGCCGCCCGGCAGCGGTGCGGTGGCGCGAACCACCTGTTCCTGTCCCCCCCGTTGTACGAACTCGACCGTCGAGCCGTCCACGTCCACCGCACCCGCTGCGGACGCGGCGGTCCCGCTCCCGGGTTTCAGGTACTGGATGCCGTCGCGGGCGTCGGTGTTGTCGGGCTCCACCTCGAGGATCGCCTGGTAGGCGCGCAACGCCTCCGTCTCCCGATCCTCGCGCAGGAACAGTTCGGCAATCTGCAGCTGCTCGCGCACCCAGCCGGCCCGGTCCCCGCGCCGCTGGCACAGGTCGCGAAGTTTGGTGCGGATCTCCACCTGGTTGGGGGCGCGCCCGGCGAGTTCGGCCAGCTTGGCGGCGGCCTTCTCCTCCATGCCGTACTTGAGGTAGAGCTCCGCCTCGACCAACCCCTCCGCCACATCTTCCTCGGACACAGGCGCCGCTTCGTGGGTCGCTTCCCAGAGGCTCCCGATGCCGCTCTCGGGCTGGGGCTCGGCACCAACCTCGGGGAGTGCGTCCTCCAGCGTCACCTCCCCCAGCGCCAAGCGCGCCTCGGCGTCGTCCGGATCCAGGTCGGCCACCTGCCGGTAGTACTGCTCCTCCTTCTGGCGCAGCCCCTTGCGAGCGTACACCTTTGCCATCGCCTTGTAGGTGCCGGCCAGTTCCTGGTGATCGCCCCGGGCCTGGGCGATCGAGGCCAACTGTTCGAGGATGTGCAGGTCGTCGGGATCTTCTTCGCACAGGGCCAGAGCCATGCGCCGCGCATCCATCAGCTGGTTAGTGAGCAGGTAGGCGCGCAGGGCCAGCAGGCGCAGATCCCGGTCGGCGGGCCGGGTCGCGAGCCCCTCGCGGACCACTGCCAGGGCGCTCTCCTCCTCCCCGAGTTCCACGTACAGTTCGGCCAGGCGTTTCAGAACCGAGGGGTGGTGGGAGGACTTGTCGTAGAACGACTCCACAGCCTGCAGCAGCTTGCGACTGCGGCCCTCGCCTCGCAGCTGGAGAATCAGTTTTCCTAGGATCTCCTCGAAGGCATCGAAACGGTCGCTCTCGATGTAGAGTTCGGCCAGGTGGACCTTGATCGCCGCGTTCTCCGGCGCCATCTCCTCCATGCGCACCAGGAGTTCTTCGGCCTCCTCCCCCCGGCCGAAGCCGCGCAGCACCTCGACCCCCTTCTTGTAGGCCCCCAGAGCGTCTCCCACCAGCCCCTGTTTGACATACATCTCCCCCATGTCCTGGTACAGGGAGGGGTTCTCGGGGTCGATGCGCAGGGCCTGTTTGTAGACGGCGATGGCCTTGAGATAGAAGCCCTGGTCCGCGTAGGACTCGGCCACGTCGGCGCACTCGGCGATCGCCTCGGCCTTCCTGCCGGCGCGGCCGTACAGGTCCAGCAACTTGAGCCGGGTGCGAATGTCGCGGGGGTCCAGGGAGAGCAGTTTCTTGTACTCGGCAATTGCCTTGAGAAACTGCCCCTTCTGGGTGAAGCGCAGAGCGGCGCGGGTGACCTTTTCCCGGTCGATGGCCATGGTGATCCCCGCGCCCCTAGTCGGCCCCCACCTGGTCGGCGTAGGTGGCGGAATCGAGGAGTCGGGAGGGGTCGAACCCGGCGGCCAGCTGGACCTTCATGACCCAGCCCGCCCCGTAGGGGTCGTCGTTGATCTTTTCAGGGGCATCCTCCAGCGCTCCGTTGACCTCCAGCACCGTCCCTGCCACGGGGCTGAACAGCTCGGAGACCGACTTGGAGGACTCCACCGAGCCAAACACCTCACCCTGGAGTACAGATTGTCCCACCTCGGGAAGCTCCACGAAGACCACGTCGCCGAGCTCGTCCTGGGCGAAATCGGTGATGCCCACCACCGCCGCACCGCCCTCGATGCGAGCCCAGGCGTGCTCCGGGTGATAGCGCAACGTTTCAGGAAACTGCATGTTCCCTCCTGCGGGGAAGATGGTTGTCCGCGAACCCGCAGCGCGGGCGGCTCCCTCAGTGGATCCTGGAAAGATATGCCACGAGTCCCCGCAGCCCCAGCTCGTAGCTCGCCGCGCCGAAACCGCAAACGGTACCGAGGGCCACATCCGCCAGCAGGGACTCCCGCCGGAACGGCTCTCGGGCATGCACATTGGACAGGTGGACCTCGACGAACGGCAGGGCCGTGGCGAGCAACGCATCGCGCAGGGCGATGCTGGTGTGGGTGTATGCCGCGGGGTTGATCACCACCCCGTCGCAGTGCCCCAGCGCCGCCTGCACGCGGTCCACCAGTGCCCCCTCACTGTTGGACTGGTAGAACTCCACCTCCACGTCGAGTTCCGCCGCCAATCGGGTGATGCGCCCCTCGATCTCCCCCAGGGAATCGGCGCCGTACACCCCGGGCTCACGCGCGCCGAGCAGATTCAGATTGGGCCCGTGCAGCACCAGGATCTTCACGCGAACTCCTCGCGGTGGGCCGCCACCCACTCCTCGGCGTAGAAGCGCAGCTTCCCCTGGGGGACCGCCGGTTCGGCGAGCAGTGCCAACGCGTACTCGGCGCCCAGGGGCACCAGCAGCCACTGGCCTTCCGTGCCGCGGATGGTGACCCCGTCCATGCTCCCCTCGGCCGCCACCGTGTCGGTGGCGCCCAGGCGCCCGAGCAGTTCCGCGAACTCCGCCGCGTTCAGGTCCGGGTCGGCCCCGCCCCAGCTGCACACCTCGATGCCCGAGGACTCGAACACCAAGGCCGCCCGCAGCCCGCTGATCCGCGCTGCCAACTCACCGAGGGTCCGCTCGTAGTCAGACACCTAGGGTCTCCCTCCAGGTCTGGACCCGGATCAACCAAGCAGCCAACGGCGCCTCGGAGCTCGGCACCTGGCCGATCTCGACCGCCTCCGCGGCCGCGGCGAGACCTCGGGGGAGAGTTCCGGCCAGCTGTTGACGTAACTCCCGTGCGTCCTGGACCCGGCCAACGCCTGCCAGGAACGCCACTCTCTGCACATCGGCGAGGGGATCTTCCCTGGGTTCCAGTTGCCGCAACGCCTGCACCGGATCCAGGGTCTCCACAAACAGGGAGTCCAGCCCCGCCGCACCCCTCCCGCGGAGCCTCGCCAGCCGCTGTGTTGCCCGCTCGCCCATTGCACCCCCTAATCCGCACAGCCCTTCAGATCAGATGTTGGGGTTGATGAAGGACAGGGGCACCACGTACTGGATGTTGAACGACTCGTTGTTCAGCGTGTCCCTGGCGAAGACATCCACGATCGCGTCTAGAAACAGCTCGGAAGCGACCGCTCCCGTGAAGAACAGGTCCCGGATTCCCGGCGTGGCCCCGTCACCCGCCTTCATCTCCTTGGTGACGATGGTGAGGCGCAAGGTGCCCGTCCCGTTGTCTGCGATTTCCCGGTCTCCCTCCACCTGGACACTCAGCCGCTGGGGTGCGTAGGCCGGGGTGGTCCCGTCGTCGGGGTCGATGTAGGTGATCCGCACGCCGGTCACCAGCAGCGGCCGCCCACCGGCGGGGTCGGCCTCGACCCCCGGCCGGCGCTCGTTGCGAAGGGTGATTTCCACCAGGTCATCCGCTAGTTCTGTCTTGCTCTCGAAACACCCAGGTCCATCCCAGAACCCGTTCTGCTCGGTGCCGTCGGGGTCTTTCGGGGGCCCGGCGACACCATCGCAACCCACATCGTCGGTCTCTTCCACGCCGTAGAAGACGAACCCTTCGTTGGCATCCTCCACCGGGGTGATGCTCACCACGGTCAGACGGTTCCCTGCGCCTTCCGGTCCCGAGCCGCAGCCAGCCAGCCAAACACTGAGGATGAGCGCGAGTCCGAGGTAGATTCGCATTCTGCGCATGAGTTGGTTACTCCTTCTGCGGGATGGCGGCATCACGGAACGATGAACGTCCCCGCGCTTGTGGCAGACAATTTTCCAGTGAGGTTCTCGAACGACACGGTCACCCGGACACTGATCGGACCGGCTTGGTCCGGGTAGTCGTTGGGGAAGCTGACGAACGGAGAACTCACGCCCGCCACCTCGCTCTCGATCCGGGAGGGAATGCTGGTGGGGTCGCTGGGATCAAACGCCGCGTTCAACGCATCGACCGTGGTCGCGGCAAAGAAAGCCCCGGCGGGCAGTCCGGACGGCGGCGAAGAGGTGGGGGCTGAGTCGTTGGCGAAAGCCCGCAGATCAGCCTCGTCCCCGCCGGAGAAATCCCCGAAACCAATGGTGTAGGTGACCAACTGATAATCGACAAGCTTCTCCATGGCCTGCCAGCGGAGGCTGCGGGGCTTCTCGTTCCAGGCCGGCCAGAGCCCCCCGACTCCCCCGAACGTCTCGTCCTGCCCGTCGATCGTATCCACTCCGTCGGTGAGGAACACCACGGCCCGCTTGCCGGGCTGGATGCCCACTGCCTTCACCGCCTCGGTGAATCCCGCGGAGAAGTTGGTGGCGTCGGTGGGTTCCAGGGTGTCGATCAGTTCCTTGAGTTTTGTCGCGTCGTTGGTGAGTGGGCTCAGGATGCTGGCTTCGGTACTGAAGCTGACCAGGGCGATCAAGTCCGGGTCGTTCGCCTGGTCCAAGATCACGTCGACGAACGCAGCCGCGACCTCCTTGGCCACCTCCATACGGGTGCCCTCGCCGCCGCCGGCATCGTCCGCCATGGACCCGCTCACATCGATGACCAGGGCGATCACCTTGTTGGTCAACACCGACGAGACACCCACCTGGAAGGCGGCGGGGTCCAGGATCCGGGGAGCGACGCTGGGGAACAGGGTGATCCCGAAGTTTCGGCCGTTGAGTCCGTAGCCAGGCGTCCCTCCGGGAGTCTTGAAGTCCCAGATCGAGGCGCCGTCCTGATCGCGCAACGCAAAATATGCCAAGCCGCGATCCGCCGCCGGGTCATATCCGAAACTGGTCTCCAGTCCGAACTCCGTCACGCCGCCGTCGGTCGGGTTCGACACTCGATCGTCATCTGTTGTCAGCGGGGCGTCGGGCCCCGGGTTGGCTGGAGACGAGGTCGATTCGTCGACGCCGCACCCGGACAGACCGACCAGACAGATCGCCGCTGCGAGAGCTGCGGTGACGGACGACGGTATCCCGTACATTGGCTTCATGGCTATACCAAGACCTCCGAGAGCAGGTCGGCGACGACTTCATCGGGGACTTCCACTCCCCACTCCGCTTCGCCGATGTCGCGGATGAGTACCCACTTGGGCACCCCCCCCCGAGTTTTCTTGTCGTGGCGCAGGGCTTCCCAAACCTTTTCGGCTGGAAGGCCGCGACCCCTTAGCGGGTAGCCAAACTTTTCAAGCAGGTTTGCGACCCGCCGCGCCACACCCCCCGGGCAGCGTCCCAACCTCTCCGACAACGCGGCGGCGAAGCCGATCCCCATGGCCACAGCTTCCCCGTGGGTGATGTTGCCGTACCCGGCGCAGACCTCCACGGCGTGCCCCGCGGTGTGCCCCAGGTTCAGCAAGGCCCGCTGTCCGGACTCCCGCTCATCGCCCTCGACCACTCTGGCTTTCAAGGCCACTGCCCGCTGCACCGCGCCTGCCAGTGCCGTGGGATCGTCCAGGAGCGCGGACCCCGCCTGTTCCAACAGGTCGAACAGGGCCGGGTCCCCCAGGATCGCTGCCTTGATCATCTCGGCCGCCCCGGACAACAGCTCCCGCCGCGACAGGGTGCCCAGCAGCTCCAGGTCGGCGACCACCCCCGCCGGCTGGTGGAACGCGCCGATGAGGTTCTTGCCCCGCTCGTGGTCGATGCCGGTCTTGCCGCCGACGCTGGAGTCCACCATGGCCAGCAGGGTGGTCGGCACCTGCAGGACATCGATGCCCCGCAGGCACGTCGCGGCCGCGAACCCGGCCACATCCCCCACCACCCCTCCGCCGAACGCCACCAGCAGGTCTCCCCGCTCCACCCCGGCGGTTAGCAACGCATCCCAGTAGCCGGCGAGGCTGCCCAGGTGTTTGTGGGCTTCGCCAGGCGCCATGGCATGCCGGCCGATCGTCTTGGCCCCCGCCTCCGCCAGGCCCTCTCCCAGCGCCGCCCCGTGCAGCCCCCCCACGGTCTCGTCGGTGGCGACGAACACCCGCCGACCGCGCAACAGGCCGGCGATACCGTCCACCTGGGGGAGCCGCTGCAGCAACCCCGAGCCGATCACCACCGGGTAGGACCGCTCCCCCAGGTTTACACCTAGACGTTGGTCGCTGCTCATCCCGCAGTCGGCCAGCGCCCGTTGATCCGGTCCAGATAGCTCTCCAGTGCCTGGCGCATATCCCCCACGCAGTCGCCGCCAAACTTCTCGATGAACGCGCGGGCGAGTTCGAACGCCAGGGCCGCCTCGCCCACCACGCTGGCCGCCGGCACCGCGCACACGTCGCTACGCTCCTTGCTGGCGGCCACGGGCTTTCCCGTGGCGAGGTCCACGCTACGCAGGGGGGACATGAGAGTGGGGATCGGCTTCATGGCCGCCTCCACCCAGAGATCTTCCCCGTTGCTGATGCCCCCCTCCACGCCCCCGGCGCGATTGGTCGCCCGCTTCACCCCTCCTCGCCGACCGTCGGCGACCCCACCCGGAAGGATCTCGTCGTGCACCCGGGAACCCGGTAGCCGGGCACCCGCGAAGCCAATACCCAGGGACACCCCCTTGATTGCCGGGATGGAAAGAAACGCCTGTCCCAGGCGTCCGTCCAGCCGGCCCTCCGCAGTGGTGTGGGTACCCAACCCCACCGGTACCCCCTTGGCGAAGCACACGAAGGTTCCCCCCAGGGTGTCGCCCCGGTCGCGGCTGGTGTCCACCAGCGCCGCCGCCCGGGCATCCGCCTCGGGGTCGGGCATGCGCAGGCGGGCACCCTCTGCCCGCTGGTGCATACTGGCAAAATCGGCGTCCGGATCCCAGGGCGCGACCACCTCACCGACGCCGGTGACGAACGAACCCACGTGGATTTCGAACTCCCCGAGCAGTGCCTTGGCCACCGCTCCCGCGGCGACCCGGGACGCGGTCTCCCGGGCGCTGGCCCGCTCCAGCACGTCGCGGGCGTCGTCCAGATCGTGCTTGAACACCCCGGGCAGGTCGGCGTGGCCCGGCCGCACCTGGGTGACCGCCGGGATCGAACCGCGCCCCGAGGGGTCAGGACTCATGCCTTGCCGCCAGTTCTCCCAGTCGCGGTTGTGCACCCCAAGCAACAAAGGGGCGCCCGTGGTGCGCCCCCAGCGAACCCCACCGAGCAGTTCGGCTCGGTCGGTCTCGATTTGCATGCGCCCTCCCCGCCCGTAGCCCCTTTGCCGGCGGGCCAGGTCGGCAGCGATGCGCTCCCCATCCAGTTCCAGCCCGGCGGGAACCCCCTCCACCAGGGTCATCAGCAGCGGGCCATGGGACTCTCCCGCGGTTCGATACCGCAGCGGCATTACTGGTTCAGCGCCAGCGGCTGCGAGTTCACGATTTTCGGGGTAATGAAGATGATCATCTCGGTCTTGTCCACCTGCTTGTCCACGCGCTTGAACAGCCACCCCAGGCCGGTGATGTCGGCCAACCACGGCACCCCCGACTGGGTGTCGCTCTGGGTGTCGGTGATGATGCCGCCGATCACCGCGGTCTCCCCGTCGCGCACCAGCACCTCGGTGATCGCCTCGCGGGTCTCCTTGGCCGGCGTACCGTCCACAGCCACGAAGGTGGGCGAAGGGGCGTCTTTTGTGACGTTGATCTTCATGATGATGGAGCGGTCCGCCGTGACATGGGGCGTGACATTCAAGACCAGCTTGTAGTCGATGCTCGAGGTTTCGATCAGCTGTTCGGTGGCGGTGGTGAAGGGGATCTCGATGCCCTGGCTGATCTCCGCAGTGCGGTTGTCCAGGGTGGTGACCCGCGGCGAAGAGATCACCCGCCCCTTGCCCGAACTCTCGATCGCCGACAGCCGCAGGTCGAGGGTGAAGATGTCGTTGATGTGCCCCAGGGTCATGCCCAGGGCCGCCCCCGCCCCGCCGGCGCCACCGGCGCTGGGGAAGTTGATGGCAAAGTCGTTGCCGCTCTGCCCGGCAACTCCGGTCGCGCCGTTGATGCCGATGGAGTGGGGAAACGCCCAGCCCGTGGCGTTGCCGGTGGCCGTACTGGCGGTGTACTGGCCGCCCCACTGGATGCCCAGGTCCCTGGCGAAGGTCGAACCGACCTCCACGATGCGGGCCTCGATCAGCACCTGGGGGGTCTGGGTGTCCAGGCGGGCCACCAGTTTGCGGGCGTCTTCCAGGTTGGCAGCCACGTCCTTGACCAACAGGGCGTTGGTACGGGCGTCCACCGCCACCGTGCCCCGCTCGCTGAGCACCGAGGTGACCTGGGCCGAGAGTTCCTCGGCCTTGGCGTAGCTCACCGGCAGGATGTCGGCTACCAGGGGCTCCTGTTTCTCGGCCGCCTTGACTTCCTCGAGAGCGCGCGCCTTTTCCGACGCCAGGCGCTCGGCCGGGGCGATGCGCACGATGTTGCCCTCATGCACCTGGTCCAAGCCCCGGGTCTTGAGGATCACGGCCAGGGCCTGGTCCCAGGGCACGTCCACCAGGCGGACGGTCAGCTTGCCCTGCACCTCGTCGCCGGCGACCACGTTCAGGCCACTGACGTCGCCGATCAGCCGCAGCACGTTGCGGATGTCGGCGTTGACGAAGTCCATGGAGAGGCGCTGGCCGGTGTACACCTTGGCGGCCCCCGGTGCGGCACCGGGCACGGTGCCCTGCGGCCCCGCCCCAGTCGCGCCTCCGGCGCCGACGATGACGATCTCTTCCTCGCTGGGCGGCACGGTCCCAGCCGCCGTCTGGGCGGAACCTCCGGTAAACGCCAGGGTCACCGCAGAGCCGTCCCGATCCACCCGGTACGGGGTGGCGTGCTTCAGGGTGACCACTACCCGAGTGTTGGCGCCGCTGGGATAGGCGGCCACCATCGCCACCGGACCAGAGAACGCCGAGGTGTCGAGGGCCTTCTGGAACTTCTCCGGCAGCGCGGTGTTGAGCAGATCCACCACCACCCGCCCAGGGGCGGTTTCCACCACCTGGTGGGGCGCCGCCACGCCGAGGGTGAACTCCACGTAGCTGTACTGGGCATCCTGGCGAAAGCCGAACGCCTCCACCTTTCCGCCACCGGCGAGAGCCGCTCCTCCGGAAGTCGCTGGGGGTGCGGCAGCTGCCACGGCGGCGACCACTGCGGGAGCCGACGCGGCACCGAGTCGCACCGTGAACCCGGTGGGGGTCTTGTCCACCCGGTAGCCCTCGAACGCGCCGCCGTCGCGGGCCTCCACCACCGCCCGCACACGGTTGTCCTGCTGTCCCAGGCGCACCAGGGCGATGGGCCCCGCGGCGAACTCCTCGGTGAGCTGCGGGCTGGGGATCTTGACGCCGTCGGCATCCACCACCAGGCGCCGGCCGTCGGAAAGCACGAACGCCCCCACGTTACTGGGCTCCTTGCCGAGGTTCACCGTCACGCCGCCATCGTCGGGCAGCAGGTTGGAGAGCTTCACGGGGGCGGCCAGGGCAGCCGCAGCGGGTGCCGCGTCCGCGGCTCTCTTCACGTACACATCCAGTCCGCCCGGCACCAACTCGGCACGGGCCGAAGACGGGTCGGCGAGGGCCAGCGTCACGGTACCGGCCCCTTCGGGCAGAGCCTTGACCGTCACACTATCCAGCACCCCGTCACCCACTTCCACCCGGGGGGGAAGATCCTGGAAGGTGACCCGGCGCAACGTCACTACCGCCTGGGCCGGGTCGTTGCTGGTGGAGAGGGAGTACTCCAAGACACTGTCGGACTCGAGGCGTACCCGTGTCTCCCCGTTGACCGGGGAGATCGAGATTCCCTTGACCACGCTCCGCGCGGCGCCACCTGTTTCCTGGGCCGCGGAAGCAGCGCACACGGCCAACCCCGCCAGCAGCAGGATTCCTAGCACCCAGCCAAGAGGCGCACCGGCCGCGGCTCGTGGATCTCGCATGGACCCCCTGCGCTTCCCGTTCATGGGTTCACCTCGCCTTCCGGTTTGCGGAGTGTCATCCTCACCACGTTCACGTTCTCCTCGCCGAACAGATCGACGGCTCGCTCTTCCACCACGGCCTCCTCGGGCTGGATGCGGACGATGCGTCCGCCCCGGTCACCCACCAGAGTGCCGGTGCCCACTACGTAACCCTTGCCTTCCGGATCCTCGATCAGTGCCCGAGCGCGTCCCGAATCCCCCCAGATAATCCCCACCAGATGGAGCTCCTCGGTGGCGTAACGCTGCAACGGGGTCTTCGGCACGAACACCTGGGGGCGCACCTTCTTCTTCTCCTCCAACTTGATGAACGGCTGGAAGGGGTCGCGCAGCCCTTTGGGCTCGTAGGTAAACGCCTCTTTGACAACCGCAACGCGCGCTGCATCGGCGACCGGGACGGGATCCTTCTTCGCGGCGGGGCCCTGGGGCGCAGCAGGAGCGACCGCGGGCGGAGCGGCGGGCTCCGGTCCGCAGGCGGTGAGCCCCAAGGCGAGGCCGGCCGTGATCAAAAAAACGGTAAGGGAGCGCATGTTATTTCTTCTTCCCTCCCTTATTTTCCTGGTCCTTTGGCTGTTGGCCGGGTTCGAGGAACTTGAAGGTGACCGCCATGCAGTTGGCCGTCAACTCCATCCCACCGGGACCGGCTTTGGGCTGGCCAAAATCCAGGTTGCGAATCGTCACGATGCGCGGCAAACGGCCGATATTATTGAAGAACAGGCCCAGATCGTGATAGCGGCCGCGGATCTGCAGATCCAGCGGCACCTCGGCGTAGAAGTCCTTGGGTAACGCCCCGCCGGGCTTGAACAACAGGAACTCGAGGCCAGCGTCCTTACCCAGGTCGCTGATGGTCTGCAGCAGGGCGGGGATCTCTTCCTTATTGGGTAGCTTGGTGAGAGCCTCTGCCAGCTTCTGGTCCAGCAACGCCACTTCCTCGCGCACCCGCGGCAGGTTGGCGGCGATGGCCTGGTTCTCACGCAGCTTCTGACCCAGTTGGTCGAAATCTGCCTCCAGCCCCCGCAGGCGGTTCACCCGCGGCTGGAACCCCAGGAAGTAGTAGAGCAGAAGCACTACCGCACTGAACGCGAACCAGAGCAGTGCCTTACGGCTGGCGGGCCACTTCAGGTAGGAGTCGACGACGGCGGCCATACGCTAACCTGCCTTCGGGTAGACGATGGAGGCCGAGAGGGAGAACGACTTGAGGCTCGCGCCTCCCCGGGCGACCTGTTTGGTCACCTCGAGGCGAACTCCCTGGAACCACTGGCTGGCTTCCATCTGGGTCATGAACCGGGCGATGGTCTGGTTGTCGATGGCGACCCCTTGCAGCGACAGCGAGCCACCGGAGTCCTTGAGACTCTCGATCCACAGCTTCTCGGGAACGATCTGGGTGAGTTCGTAGAGCACCTGGGAGGGACCCCGCTGCTGCTGCTCCAGCGTGGAGATCACCGCGATCTTCTCCTCCAGGTCGCGCTTCTTCTGTTTGAACTGGCGCACCTGCCCGATCTGTGCGTCAAGACGGGCAATCTCGGCCTTGCGCTCGGCGATGCGCCCCTCTATCTGGGCGATGTCGTTCCCCAGCATGGTGTGCACCGCGACGATGCCGCCGGCGAGCAGCACCGCCAGAACCACCACGCCCAGGGCCTGCTGGCGCAGGCTCTCGCGCTTCTTCTCCGCGCGGACCGGAAGGAGGTTAATGCGAATCATCGCTCGTCCGCCCTCCTCAGCGCCAACCCGGCGGCCACCGCCGCCACCGGCCCCATGGCTTCCAGGTAGTCGGGATCAAACAGCTTCTCTGCGTACTGGATGCCGCGGAAGGGGTTGAGCACCTCCACCGGCACTGCCACCCGTTCCTCGATCGCCATGGCCAATCCAGGCACCCGACAAGCACCCCCGGACAGGAAGATGTGGTGAATCTCCTCCTCGGCCGAGGTGGCGCTGAAGAAATCCAGGGAGCGCTGCACCTCCAGCACCAGGTTTTCCGAGGTCAGCCGCAACACCTCCAGCACATCACTCGTCTCCGCGCGCTCCGAGCGACCGCCCAGTTTGAGGATTTCTGCTTCCTCGTAACTCACCCCCAGATCCTTCTGGATCTCCTCGGTGAAGTTGCTGCCGCCGATGGTGATATCGCGGGTGAAGGTACTGACCCCGTTTTTCAGCACATTGATGTTCATGATGCCGGCACCGATATCAATCAGCACCACGGTGCTGTCCAGGTGCTCCGGATAGTTGACCTCGAAGATGTTCTCCATGGCGAAGGCATCCACGTCCACCACCTGGGCGGTCAGCCCGGCCTCGGTGATCACCGCGGCGTAGTCGTTGATGATGTCCTTCTTCACCGCCACCAGCAGGACCTCCATCTGGGTCTCCTCGTCCGGCAGAGGGCCCAGGATTTGGAAGTCGACGTTCACATCGTCGATCTCGAAGGGGATGTACTGTTCCGCCTCCCACTGGATCTGCTCTTCCAACTCCGCCTCGGTCATCAACGGCAGTTGGATCTTCTTGATGATCAGGGAGTGCCCCGACACCGAGGTGCAGACGTTGCTGTTCTTGAGTTTGAGGTGGGAGGCGAGGTTGCGGATGGACTCGACGACGATGGCCGAGTCCATGATGACGCCATCAACGATGGCTTCCGGCGGGAGTTGGGCGAGCCCAAAGTTCTTGAGTTCGTAGCCGCCCTTGTGGTGCTTCAACTCTACGAACTTGATGGAATGGCTTCCGATATCCAGACCCACCAGGTTCTTCGGCTTGAACAAAGCCATGGAACCCTCCTAGGCGGCTTCCATCTAGATTAGACCGGCAGTGGCCGGCAACAGAAACTTCTTGAACCCGGTGCAGGGCCGGCCATTTACCCAAAAAGGTCGGCGCAAAGCCTATATGCTCATCCAAATCGTGTCAAGGAACACCCATTCCCCTTGCACCTCGAAACCTGTATCGGTCGCTTGCGCAACCAACTTGAGTAACCGGCGCCACTTTTTGAAAGCAAAGACGTGCGGCTAGTCGTCCAGTCCATCCCCTTCCCCCTCCTCAGAGTCCACCTCGACGACCCGTGCCACAGACGCCACGGTCTCGCCGTCCTGTACCTCGAACAGCTTCACGCCCTGGGTGTTGCGGCCGATCACCGAGATGCCCGACACCTGGGTACGGATCAGTTTGCCGCTGCTGGAGATGAGGATGACGGCGTCGCTCTCCTCCACCATCATGACCCCCACCACGTCACCGTTGCGCGCGGTGGTCTTGATGGTGATGATGCCCTTGCCACCGCGCCCCTGGCGGCGGTACTCGTCGATGTCGGTGCGCTTGCCGTAGCCGTTCTCGGTCACCGACAGCAGGGTGGTGTCAAGCCGCACCGCGTCGGCGGCCACCACGCGATCGCCCTCCTCCAGGTCGATGCCCCGCACCCCACGGCTGGTGCGCCCGGTGGGCCGCACGTCCTGTTCGGGAAAGCGGATCGCCATCCCGCGGCGCGTGCTGAGCACGATGTCCTGGTTGCCGTCGGTGACCCGGGTGGCGATCAATTCGTCGCCCTCCTCCAGGGTGATGGCGTTGATGCCCCGGCTGCGCCAGGGTCGCGCAAAGGCCATCAGGTCGGTCTTCTTCACCCAGCCGTTGCGGGTGACCATGATCACGTAACGCCCCTCGCTGAACTCCACCACCGGTTGGAACGCCGAGATGCTCTCCCCCGGCTCCATCGGCAGCAGGTTGACGATGGCCTTGCCGCGGGCCGCCACCCCCACCTCGGGGAGTCGGTGCACCTTCAGCCAGTACACTTTGCCCCAGTCGCTGAAGAACAGGATGTAGGTGTGGGTACTGGCCACAAACAGGTGTTCGACGAAGTCCTCGTCCCGGGTGGTCATGCCCGTGCGCCCCTTGCCGCCTCGGCGCTGGCTGCGATACAGCGTGGCGGCGTTGCGCTTGATGTAGCCGCTGTGGGAGATCGTCACCACCATCTCTTCTTCGGCGATCAGGTCTTCCGGGGTCAACTCCTCGGCGTAGGAGATGATCTCGGTGCGGCGGGGGTCGGCATACTTGTCGCGGATCTCCTCGAAATCCTCCCGCAGGATGTCGAGAACCTTCTGGTCGTCGGCGAGGATGCTCTCCAGTTCGCCGATCAACGCCAACACCTCCCGGTACTCCTCGAGGATCTTGTCCCGCTCCATCCCCGTCAGGCGGTGCAGACGCAGGTCGAGGATGTGCTTGGCCTGTGCTTCGCTGAGACCGAACCGGTCCATGAGGCCGTCGCGCGCCTCCGTCGGCGAGGAGGCGCCGCGGATCAACTCGATCACCGCGTCCAGGTTGTCGAGAGCGATTTTCAGTCCCTCGAGCAGATGCGCGCGCTCCCGCGCCTTGCGCAGGCGATGGTGGGTCTTGCGCACCGTCACCTCGCGGCGATGTTCGATGAAGTGGAACAAGGCCTCTTTGATGTTCAGCACCCGCGGCTGGTTCTCGACGATCGCCAACAGGTTGATGCCGAACGCCACCTGCATGCGGGTGTGCTTGTACAACTGGTTGAGGACGATGCGATGGTCCTCGCCGCGTTTGAGATCGATCACCACCCGCAGGCCATCCCGATCCGATTCGTCGCGCAGATCGGAGATCCCCTCCAGCTTCTTGTCGCGCACCAGGCCGGCAATCTCCTCGAGCAGCCGCGCCTTGTTCACGGTATACGGCACCTCGTTGACGATGATCGCCTCCCGACCACTACGGGGGTCGCGCTCCACCGCGGTGCGGGCACGCACTTTGAGTACCCCGCGGCCGGTGGTGTACGCCTCGCGAATGGCCATGCTGCCGTAGATGAAGCCACCGGTGGGGAAGTCAGGGCCGGGGAGCACCTCCATGATCTGCTCGACGGTGGTGTCGGGCTCCCGCACCAGCAGCAGCAGCGCCGCGCACAACTCGCCCAGGTTGTGGGGTGGGATGTTGGTGCTCATGCCCACGGCGATACCGGAGCTGCCGTTGGCCAGCAGGTTGGGGAACCGACACGGCATCACCACCGGCTCTTGGAGGGAGCCATCGTAGTTGGGGATGAAGTCCACGGTCTCCATGTCGAGGTCGGCCAACAGCTCACCGGTGAGGCGCTCCATGCGCACTTCGGTGTAGCGCATCGCCGCCGGCGCGTCGCCGTCGATGGAGCCGAAGTTGCCCTGCCCGTTCACCAGGGGGTAACGCAGGCTGAAGTCCTGGGCCATGCGCACCAGGGTGTCGTACACGGCGGTGTCCCCGTGGGGATGGTACTTACCGATCACGTCGCCGACCACGCGGGCCGATTTCTTGTAGGGCTTGTCCCAACGGTTGCCCAGGTCGTGCATCGCGAACAGCACCCGCCGGTGCACCGGCTTGAGGCCGTCGCGCACGTCGGGCAGCGCCCGCCCGATGATCACGCTCATGGCGTAATCCATGTAGGAGCGCTTCATCTCCTCTTCGATGGCGATGGGAAGACGCGTGGGGATCTGCTGGTCCATGGGTTCTTCTCGGGTGTCTGCGCGACCGCCGGACGGTCGCTGCTGGTTGTTGCCAAACGGGGAACCTGCGCGCGCCTACTCCTCGGCCTCGAAGGCGTTGGCGAGCACCTCGACCCGGGGCTCGGCGCCGTCGAACCATACCCCCACCACGTCGAAACGCCGCGGGGTGTCGTGCAGCCCCTTTTGCGCGACGTAATACCGGGCCAGTCGGGTGAGCTTGCGGCGCTTGCGGCGATCCACCGCCTCCAGGGGACTGCCGAACGCACCGGTGCGGCGGGCCTTCACCTCCAGGAACACCAGGGTGCTGCCATGCACCGCGATCCGGTCGATCTCCCCCAGGCTGCAGCGGTAGTTACGCTCCAGGATCCGGTATCCCAGGGACTTCAGGTGCACTTCGGCCAGCGCCTCTCCGCGTTCCCCCAGGTTCCGGCTCACGGGCCGGGCCCCTCCGCAAACGGCGGCGGCTGAAGCGGCGGGCCGGCGAACTCCCGCACTCCCTTGAAGGTGCGCCGGTGTACCGCACTGGGTCCCAGCCGCCGCACGGCCGCCCGGTGACTGGGGGTGGGATACCCCATGTGGGTTTCCAGTCCGTAACCGGGGTAGAGACCGCCAAGTTCCACCATCAGCGCGTCGCGGTACTGTTTGGCGAGGATGGAAGCGGCGGCAATGGCGCGGGAGAGGCCGTCGCCACCGACCAGGGTGCGCTGGGGGAACGGCGAGGGCACCGGGTGCACGCCGTCGACAAGCAGGAAATCCGGCGTCAGCCCCAGGGCCTTCACCGCACGCGCCATGGCCTGCAGGCTGGCCTGCAGGATGTTGACCCGGTCGATCTCGTCCGCCTCGGCGACCCCGATGCCGGTAGCCAGCGCCCACCCACAGATCTCCGGCACCAGCCGGGCACGGGCGCGGGCGGTCAGCTTCTTGGAGTCCCCCAGACCCGGGATGTCGCAGTGCGGGGGCAGCACCACCGCCGCCGCGACCACGGGTCCCGCCAGCGGGCCGCGGCCCACTTCGTCCACACCACAGACTTGACGGTACCCCGCGGCGAAGGCCTCGCCGTCGGGCTCGCCGAGCAGGGGAAGGGGCGCAGCGGGCAACGCCGGATCAGTTCCGGCGCTGCTCTTTGAGGCGCGCGGCCTTGCCCCGCAGATCGCGCAGGTAGTAGAGCTTGGAGCGGCGCACCCGGCTGTGGCTGACCACCTCGATCTTCTCGATGAACGGGCTGTGCAGGGGGAACACCCGCTCCACACCCACGCCGAAGCTCACCTTCCGCACGGTAATGGAGGCGCGGATGCCGCCGCGCTTCTGCCCGATCAGCACCCCCTCGTAAATCTGGATGCGTACCTTCTCACCTTCCCGAATCCGGTAGTGCACCTTCAGCTTATCCCCAGTACGCAGATAGGGGATGTCCATGCGCATCTGTTCGCGTTCGATCGCTTCGACGGTATTCATGGAGTCACTCCTCTTGAAAACTCCCGGCTTTCTCATCATTGGCGTCCGGGGCGAACGGGCAGGGTTCCGGGATAGCCCCGGGACAGCCCGCCGGACGCACCGGCTACCACTCTCCCCATAGGCGGTCGACGACGATGGACGCCGCCGAACGCACCGACAGATGGTTATACCCCGTGGGCGACCGCACCGGCTCCAGCACCCAGTCGCAGGCGTCCAGGACCTCTGTGGCCAGGCCCCATCCGGTGCCGAACAGCAACAGCACCGGCCGCGGCTCACCGGCTAGGCGTCGCCGGGCGGCAGCCAGGGACGTGCGCCCGGCCCCCTCCCGGGCGCTGGTGGCCACCACCAGCGGCGCAGCGCCGAAGCGCCGCACCACGTCGCGGGTCGCCGCCGCAATGTCCTCGACGATGCACAATCCCCGCAGCGCTTCTGCGCGAGACGGGTTGGCCGCCGCGCCGTGGCCCTCGGTCCAGTGCCGCAGCAGGCGCCCGGCCAACTCGCGTTGGGCCGCCAGCGGCGTGGTCGCGTACACTCCACCCAGTCCGTAGGTACGGGCCAGGCGGGACAGGTCATGAAGATCCAGGGTGGTGACCGCGGTCGCCAACTCCCGACCCTGGCGATCCACCGTGGGGTGGTGGACCAACCCCAGGCACGCCTGCTGCCTCACTCCCCCGCCTCGCCCGCCGAAGTCTCCCGCAACAACCGCCGTTCCGCCGCGGTGAGTTCCACCCCCTGCAGCAGTTCGGGGCGCCTGTGGGCCGTGCGCAGCAACGACTGGGTGCGCCGCCAAGCGGCGATCACCGCGTGGTTGCCCCCCAGCAGCACCTCGGGCACCTCTGCCCCCCGGAACTCCCGGGGCCGGGTGTACTGGGGGTACTCCAACAGGCCGTCGCTGAGGCTCTCCTCCCGGGTCGAGGCCTCATCACCCAGCACCCCCGGCACCAGGCGGGCGGCCGCCTCCACGATGGCCAAGGCCGCGCACTCACCGCCCATCAGCACGAAATCCCCGATGGAGACCTCGTCGTCGCAGTAGGCGCGGATGCGCTCGTCGTAGCCTTCGTAGCGACCGCACACCAGCGCCAGGCCACCGGCCAGCCCGACCCCAGCCAGTTCCTGTGCCACCGTTTGGCGGAACAGTCGCCCCTGGGGAGTGAGCAGCACCACCCGGCAATCGGGAGTGGCGGCGCGCACGCTCTCGATCGCCGCCACCACCGGACCCGGCTTCAGCACCATGCCGGCACCACCCCCGAAGGGGTAGTCGTCGGTGATCTGGTGACGCCCCTCCCCGAACCGGCGCAGGTCCACCAGCTCCACGGCCACCCGTCCTTCGCTGTGGGCCCGGCCCAAGATGCCGGTCTGCAGCGGCGAACCGAAAAACTCCGGGAACAGGGTGATGACCGAAACCTTCACTCCCGCAGTCCCTCCGGGAGCCGCACCACCACCAACCGACGCTCAACTTCGACTGTCGGCACCCAGCGGGCCAGCAGCGGCAGCATCCACTCCCGGCCCGCCTCGCGCACCACCAACAGGTCGTGGGCGCCACCGGCAACCACGTCGACCACCTCGCCGAGCAGGGTACCGGCCTCGTCTTCGACGCGGCAGCCCAGCAAGTCCACGTGGTAGTACTCGTCGGCGGCCAGGGAAGGCATCTCGTCCCTAGGGACCCAGAGGGTCGCGTGGGTCCAGGCCCGGGCCTGCTCCGGCGTGTCGATCCCGGCGAACTTCACCAGCAAAAACCGCCCGTTGCGCCGTTCCCCCTCCAGCACCACGGGGGTAAACACATCGCGCTGCTCCAGCAGCAAGGTCCGGTAGCCACCCAACCCCGAAGGCAAGCCGCCCATCGGGTCCAACCGCAGCTCCCCGCCCAACCCGTGGGGGCGCCCCACCCGTGCTACAGCCACACGGTCCGCGCGGTCCATCACAGCTTTCCGCCGGGGGATCAGGCTTCCAGGCTCGCCTCGGACAACGCACCGGACTTGCGCAGCAGGCTGCGCACCGTGTCGGAAGGCTGCGCACCGCGCCCCAGCCAATCCTTGACCCGATCGGCCTTGATCTCGATGGTGGCTGGTTCGGTGAGCGGGTTGTAGGTCCCCAGGACCTCCAGGAACCGACCGTCCCGGGGGGCCTCGTTCTGGGCGGCCACGATGCGGTAGAACGGCCGCTTCTTGGCCCCATGCCGGGCCAGGCGAATCTTCACTGCCATGGTGTCTCTCTCCTGTTCCAAACGTGCTCGGTCAGTCGGTCGCCGTCAAGACGGCCGTCCGCCCATGCGGTTACCCAACAATTTGCCCATCTTGGCCATCTTCCCGCCGCGCCCCATACCCATCTTGTTGAACGACTTCAACATCGTACGGGTTTCCTGGAAGCGTTTCATCAGGCGGTTGATGTCTTCCACCCGGGTGCCGCTGCCACCGGCGATACGGCGGCGGCGGCTGGCGTTGAGGATCTCCGGCTTGCGCCGTTCCAACGCCGTCATGCTGTCTACGATGGCGATGACCCGGGACAGCTCCCTTTCATCCGGTTTGACCCCCTTGAGGCCGGCTACCCCCGGCATCATCTTCATCAACTCTTCCAGATTGCCGAGCTTGCGCACCATCTTCAACTGATCGCGGAAATCTTCCAGGGTGAATGCGTTCTTGCGTAGTTTTGCCTCGAGTTCGACTGCCTGTGCCTCGTCAAAACTGTGCTCGGCCTTCTCGATCAAGCTGAGCACGTCGCCCATGCCGAGGATGCGCGACGCCATGCGCTCCGGGTGGAACACCTCCAGTGCGTCGAGCTTCTCGCCCGTTCCCACCAGCTTGATGGGCTTGCCGGTGACGGCCTGCACCGACAGGGCCGCGCCGCCCCGAGCATCCCCGTCGGTCTTGCTGAGAATCACCCCGGTGATGCCGAGGGCGTCGTTGAACTCCCGGGCCACGTTGACCGCATCTTGCCCGGTCATCGCATCGGCCACCAACAACACCTCGCAGGGCTCCAGCAACTCGGCAAGGTGCCTCAACTCGTCCATCAGCGCCTGATCTACGTGCAGGCGGCCGGCGGTGTCCACCAGCAGCACGTCGCAGCCGGCCAGGCGCGCCGCTTCCCGGGCCCTGCGGCAGATCTCCACCGGCGTGTCGCTGGGGGACGAGTCGAACACCGGGAACCCCAACTCGGCGCCCACCTTCTTCAACTGCTCGATCGCCGCCGGCCGATAGACGTCGGCCGGCACCAGGTACGGGCGACGTTTTAGGTCGCGACGCAGGTGGAGGGCGAGCTTACCCGTGCTGGTGGTCTTCCCCGATCCCTGCAACCCCACCAGCATGACCGGCACCGGCGGGGCGCCGCTGAGATCCAGGGGTGCGAAGTGCTCCCCCATCATCTGCACCAGTTCCTGGTGCACGATCTTCACCACCATCTGGCCCGGGGTGAGGCTCTTCATCACCTCCTGGCCCAGGGCGCGCTCTTTGACCGTGGCGACGAACTGCTTGACGATCTTGTAATGGACGTCCGCCTCGAGCAGCGCAAAGCGCACCTCGCGCATCGCTGCCGTCACGTCCTTGTCGCTCAGCTTGCCCTTCGAGCGGAGCGCCTTGAAGACATCAGCCAGTTTGTCGGAGAGACTTTCGAACATGCACGACCCCGGTCCCAGCGCACAGAACGGCCTAGTCCCGAATTTTTCGGAAACGTGGACTATAGGAGGGGGGTCTTCAGAGAGTCAAGGGGAAAAGGGGACGGCCGTGAACAGGTCGCCACTCTCCACCGCCGCCCGACTGCTGACGATCAGGCCCACGGCGTTCTTGTCTTCGGCGGTGAGTACCACCAGTGTGGCGAGGGGCAAGCCAAGATCCACGGCGCCCTGGGCGCTGCGCACACCCTCGCGCACCGGTACCTCCAGCACCACGCCGGACTCCAGCCCGTGGAGGGTGCCCTTGTCCAGAAATACCACATCGTCATCCGCGAAGATGTTGCTCGACCGCCTTCCCCGCAGGATCACCCCCTCGACCCCCACCTGGGCCTCGCGCAGTTGCACCGAAGCCAGCGGGCGGCGAAACGGCATCAGCCCCGCCCCCTCGCCGATGCTCTGGTAGGACTCGATGATACGCCCCACCCCGCGATCCCCCACCACCCCCAGCACCTCCAGGTGCCCCAGGACCTCCACGTAGTACCCTTCGGGCTGCTTGGTTACCGGGTGCAGCACCTGGGTGGCATCGTCGAAGATCGACACCACATCGCCGATCTGCAGCCCGGCATCGGGCTCCACGCGAAACTCCAGGTCCTCATCGGTACCGTAGGTCTCTTTGACCTGGTGGATGTTGTTCACCACCCCAAGGCGGGGCAGCCGGTGGGAAGAGACGTAGTCCAGCGACTCGCGCCGGGCCAGACGGATACTGGAGCCCGAAGCCGCTCCCTGGGTCGTCGACGTGGCTGTCCCGGACTGCTCATCACTCCCTGCCTCCGCGGCTCCCGGGGCGGCGGCACTGGACGGCTCCGGCAGCAGTTTCTCCAGGGGCAGTCGCACCACCCGCCGGGCGGCGCGGTCGGGACCGGGCCGCTGCAGGTAGATCAGGGCACCGGGGTAGATCCAGTGGGGATTGTGCAGCTGGGGGTTCACCGACCAAAGCTCGGGCCACAGGTTGGCGTCCTGCCAGTACTTCTCCGACAGATCCCAGAGGGTATCGCCGGTCTCCACCCGGTGGGTGGTGTCCTGGCACAGCGCGGGGGAAGTGGCCAGCAGCAGAGCGAGTCCGACGCCTACAACGATTCGTTTTCGCACGATCTGTCTCCTGCGCCGCTTATTGGGCGCCATTCAACCGTCGCTGAGCCTCCCGCGACGCTTCGCTGTGCGGATGCTGAGTCGTGAGCCGCGTCCAGAACACCCGGGCGCGGTCGGGCTGCCCCAACTGCTCGTAGGCCAAGCCGATCTTGAGCAGCGCGTCGGGAGCCTTGGCTTCGTGGGGGTAGCGGTCGAGAACGCGGTTGAACTCCACCACCGCCTGCTCGTACTCCCCCTGGGAATAATAGGACTCGCCGATCCAGTACTGCGCGTTGTCGGCGTACTCATGATCCGGGTGGCCGCGCAGGAACTCCTCGAAGTCCAGGATCGCCTCCCCGAAACGCCCCTCCCGGTACGCGTTGAACGCCTTGCGGTATAGGTCAGCAGCGGCGGAGTCCGCGGGGGTGGACGCAGCCGGGGCGGTCGGGGACGCCTGCGCTGGCGGCTGCAGCCTGACCACCGTGAGTGGCGGCGGTTCGATCTGCTCCCGCACCCGGTCACGCGCATTCAACGCGGTTTCCAGAGAGTCCACCCGCTCCCGCAGCACCAGCAGATTGCGGGTCATCTCTTCCATACGGAGTTCCATGCGGTTCTGCGCTTGGGCCTGGTCTGCCAGGGGCGCCTGCCACTCTGGGACCTGGGTCTGGGAGCCGGGCGCCGCACAACCCAGCACCAGCGACAACACACCCAGTAGGGAGCACCGGATTGCCAACCTGTGGGCCATTTTCCCTCCCAACGGATTCAGAACATACACGGGGAGCCCCGCAAACGAAGCGGGTTTCCTGCCGACAAACCGCGGACACGATACCATCGAACCCGTTGCAGTCAACCCCGCTGCGTTACCCCCTCGTATCGGCAGCAAGCCCTCAACCGTTAATGGTAGCTTCTTGTCGAGCGCCAATCGGTGTGTTACCTAGGGGGCCGACCCCTCACCCAACTTCCCCACGGGAGTGTACGTGCCTTCCTCCGGCCGCAGCAACGCAACCGACGAACTTCACGTACTCTGCCGGGTTCCCACCCGCGAACTGTGCTTCTTCCGCTACACCCTGGAGGCGCACGAGGGCCTATGCCTGCCCACCACCCTCCCCGGGGGGGAGGGCCGGATACGGCTCGCCACCAGCGCCAGTCAACGGCCGGCGTTGGAGGCGCTGCTCCAGGCCCTGGCCGAAGAGATCCCCCTGGAGGTGTTGGAGTGGTCGAGCGCCCACTGCACGGAGGGCGGCGATGGCTGCAGAACCCCCTGAAACGGTGCGGGCCCGGGTCATCGTTGCCGGACGGGTTCAGGGGGTGTGGTTTCGCGCCAGCACCCGGGATACCGCACTGCACCTGGGCGTCTCCGGCTGGGTGCGCAACCTGCCGGGAGGCGAAGTCGAAGGGGTGTTCGAGGGGCCCGGTGGGAAAGTCGAGCAAGCCGTTGCCTGGTGCCG
Source organism: Deferrisomatales bacterium (assembly GCA_029211085.1). Taxonomy (GTDB): domain Bacteria; phylum Desulfobacterota; class Deferrisomatia; order Deferrisomatales; family JARGFW01; genus JARGFW01. The sequence continues at coordinate 28,085 of JARGFW010000041.1, forward strand.
CCAGGGGCCGCCCGGCGCCAGGGTGGAGTCCTGCGACGTGACCTGGGAGGTCCCGCAGGGCGAAGGTTCCTTCGCGATCCGCTCATGACCAGCGCGTTCCTCCTCGCCGCCCCCCACTCCGGCTCCGGCAAGACCACCTGCACCCTGGCGATCCTCGCAGCCCTGCGGGCCCGGGGCCTGCGCGTACAGGCGTTCAAGGTGGGCCCCGACTACATCGACCCGGCCCACCACGCCCACATCACCGGGCGACCCTCCCACAACCTCGACACCTGGATGCTGCCCGCCGAAGCCAACTGGCGCCTGTTCGCCACGGCCGCGGCGGACGCCGACGTGTGCGTGGTGGAGGGGGTGATGGGGCTGTTCGACGGGGTGGACGGGCGCCGCCCCCTGGGCTCCTCCGCGGACCTGGCACGACAACTGGGCCTGCCGGTGGTGCTGGTGGTGGACGCCCGCTCCATGGCCCGCAGCGCCGCGGCCCTGGTCCACGGGTTCGCCACCTTCGACCCCGAGCTGCAGCTGCTCGGCGTGGTGTGGAACCGGGTGGGCAGCGCCAACCACCGGCGCATCCTGGACGAGTCCCTGGCAACCGCCGGGCTGCCAGAAGCCCTGGGCGCCCTGCCCCGGGACGGGGAACTGTGCCTCGCCGAACGCCATCTGGGGCTGGTGACCCCCGAAGACGCGGCGCCCACCCCGGCGCAAGTGCGCCGGCTCGCGGCGGTGGCTGAGGAGCACCTCGATCTCGACCGGCTCCTGGCGCAGACCCGGCGTGCGGTACCGTGCCCACCGCCGGCACCGGCCCCAGTGGTGAGCCGATCCCTGCGTATCGGGGTGGCGCGAGACCAGGCGTTCTGCTTTTACTACGCCGAGAACCTGCGCCTCCTGGAGCGGGCCGGGGCACGACTGGTGCCGTTCCGGCCCTGCGACGGAGACGGGGTGCCCTCTGGCGTAGCCGGTTTGTACCTGGGGGGGGGCTACCCGGAACTTCACGCCACGCGCCTGTCCGGCAACACGGCGTTCCTGGACGGGATACGGCAACTGCATCAGGCCGGCACCCCGATCTACGCCGAGTGCGGTGGGTTCATGACCCTGTGCCAGGGGCTGACCGACGCCAACGGGGCGTTCCACCCCATGGCCGGTCTCTATCCCGCCCGCACCGAGATGAACCGCCGAGCGTTCCGCCTGGGCTACCGCGAGGTGCGCACCGCGGGGGCTGCGGGCACGGAACTCACGCTCCGCGGCCACGAGTTCCACTACTCCCACGTCTCCGAGATGCCCGCCGAGGTGACACGCCGCTACCGGGTCACCAATGCCCGGAGCGAGCCCCTGCCCGCCGAGGGGTACCAGCTGGGTAACACCCTGGCGGGCTACATCCACCTCCACTTCGGTTCGTGCCCCGAGTTCCCCCTGGGTCTATTCGGCCTCACCCCGCCACGGTGACACCCCCCCATTTTCCTGCCTTGTATCATTTGTCACTCATTTGATTCTCATTTTGGTAATATAAGCTCTGTACACCCGGTACAACCCCGCGACCGGCACCGGTCGCGGGGTCAACAACCGTCCATTGGGAGAGAGGATGAGCGTGGCACAAGTCATTCAACTGTCCCGTCCCACGACGCGAAAGACCGCCATCGGTTCGGCCCTGCGTCTGCTGCGGGGTCAGATCCCCGACCCCTCCCCCGAGGAAGCCCTGTGGCTGGCGGTGATCGAACACGCAGTGCGGGACGCCTACTCCAGCAGGGCCAGCAGCGACAAGGCTCGCGAGGACGCCCAGCGCTGGCTGGAGTCGGAGTACTTCGACGGCGTCGCCACCGCGATCGGCCTGCACCCCGGCTGGGCCCGCAACAAGATCCTCCAGATCCCGGACATCGCCCCGTACTGCTGACCCGCCCCCAACTCCATCGCAACGGGCGGGTCCGGCACGGGCGCCCCCACACATGCGCTTGCCACCCAGGGCCCCGACCCCAACAAGCACGGGCTGCGACCGTTTCCGGTGCGCAGCCCGAGGCGTTTGATTAGGTGGTGCCCGGGGCGGGACTCGAACCCGCACGGCCTCGCGGCCTCGGGATTTTAAGTCCCGTGTGTCTACCAGTTCCACCACCCGGGCATC
>JARGFW010000327.1 GCA_029211085.1 Deferrisomatales bacterium
CACCGAGTTTCCGGTGGAACCCTTCCTGCGCTTCTTCCAAAACCATGGCCTGCTCTCGCCGCTGCAGCGACCCCGCTGGCAGACCGTGGTCGGCGGCAGTCATGCCTACGTGGGCGCCTTTCTGCGGGAGTTCCGGGGAACGGTGCACACCCAGGCGGCCGTGTGCAGCATTCGTCGCGACGCGGGCGGCATCGCCATCGAAACCGCGAACGGGGGGGAAACGCGCTACGATCGGGTGGTGGTGGCGACCCACGCTGACGAGGTGTTGGAACTGCTCGCCGAGCCCACCGCCGAGGAACAGACCCTGTTCGGTGCCTGGCGCTATCAACCCAACCGGGTCGTTCTGCACACGGACGCATCCTTCCTGCCGAGCAACCGGCGCGCCTGGGCCTGCTGGAACTACCGGAGTGGCCCGCAACCGGCGGCGGACGAACTGGGGTGCGTCACCTATCTGATGAATGCTCTGCAGGGATTTCGCACCGCGACCCAGTACTGCGTGACCCTCAATCCGATCCTACCCGTGCCGCCGAAGGCGGTGATCCGCGAACTCCAGTACAGCCACCCCACCTACAGCTTCACCGCCATGGCCACCCAGCCCCGGCTGCCGGCCCTGAACGGGGTGCGCCAGACCTACTACTGCGGCAGTTACTTCGGTTACGGATTTCACGAGGATGCAGTGCGCTCGGCTGTGGCGGTGGGCGGCGCCTTCGGGCTCGAGTTATGAACTCGCGGATCTGCCAGGCCGAACTGATGCACGCGCGCCGGGAACCGCGCCGCCATGGGTTCCGCTACCCCCTGTACCTGTACTCCCTGGATCTGGACGAACTGGCGGGCCTGGACCGGCGGCTGCCGTTGTTCGGGTACAACCGCTGGCGACCGGCGACGCTTCGCGATCGCGACTACCTGGCCGGGGGGGACCAGCCCATCGCCGCGAAGTTGCGGCAGGTCCTCGACCAGCAGCACTGTACCGATGCCGTTTCCCGGGTGCAGCTGGTCACCGCCGCACGCTACTTCGGCTATGTATTCAACCCTGCCAGTTTCTTCTTCTGTTACGGCGCCGACGACGCGCTGCGCTACCTGGTGGTGCAGGTGCGCAACACCTTCGGAGAGATGCACCTCTATGTGCTCCGGGATCCGCAACCCGCCGCGGCGCCCCACCTGGCACGTTTCACGGCAGCCAAGGCATTCCACGTGTCCCCCTTCTTCCCCCGGGTCGGTGGCTACGAGTTCCGGGTCGCCGACGTGCGCCAATGCTTGGATGTGTCGATCGAGTACCGGCAGGAAGACCGGAAGATGTTCAGCGCGCGCCTGCAGGGGGTGTTGCTGCCCCTCGACGGCCCCACCCTGGCACGCACCATGTTGCGCCAACCACTGGCGCCGGTGTTGACCGCGCCCCGCATCCTGCGTCAGGCGGCCAGTTTGTATTTCGCAAAGCACTTGCCGGTGTTTCGCCGGCCGCCGGCAGAAGATCCCATGACGGTGCGCAGCGCACCTGCGGGCCCGGTACAACGCCTCGGGCAACGCCGCGTGGTGGGCATGCTGGGGCGCATCCGTCGCGGCGGATTGCAGCTCGATCTGCCCGATGGCAGCAGACGGGTGCTCGGCGATCCTGCGGACGATCTCCAGGCGACGCTGCGGGTGCGTGACTACCGCCTGTTCCCGCGGCTGCTGTACGCCGGGGATGTCGGTTTCGGGGAATCCTACGTGGACCGGGAGTGGGACAGCGACGATCTGGCCCGGCTGATGAGCTTGCTGCTGCGCAACTGGGACGTGCTGGATGACCGGCACATCGCCACTGCGCGCCTTGGAAGAACGCTCAACCTGCTGCGGCATTGGAGGCAGCGCAACACCCTCCGCAAGAGCCCGCGCAACATCGGCGCCCACTACGACCTGAGCAACGACTTCTACCGGCTGTTTCTGGACCCGAGCCTGACCTACTCCGGCGCCGTGTATCCACGGCCTGACCTGAGCCTGGAGGAGGCCCAACAGCACAAACTGCGCGGCCTGCTGCACAAGGCCCGTTTGCGCCAGGGCGAGCACCTCCTCGAGATCGGCTGCGGGTGGGGCAGCTGCGCCCTGCTGGCGGCGCGGGAGTTCGGTTGCCGGGTGACCGGCGTCACCCTGTCCCGAGAGCAGTTCGAACTGGCGCGCCAACGGGTGCGGGAAGCGGGTCTGGCGGATCGCATCGACATCCGCCTGCTGGACTATCGCAAGATCGAAGGGCAGTTCGACAAGCTGGTGTCGATCGAGATGCTCGAGGCCGTGGGACACGAGTACCTGGGCACGTTCTTCGCGACCTGCGACCGGTTGCTGCGCCCCGAGGGGTTGGCGGTGATCCAGACCATCACCATACCGGACCAGAGGTACGGCACCTACCGACGGTCCTCCGACTGGATCCGCAAACACATCTTCCCCGGCGGGCACCTGCCCTCGTTGACCGCGTTGGCGGAAGCCATGACCCGGTCGTCGGGTTTCGTGGTGGAGCAGTTGGAGAACGTCGGCGTCGACTACGCCCGCACCCTGTGGGAGTGGCGGCAGCGGCTGGCGGCCCACCGGGACGACGCCCTGGCCCAGGGCTTCGACGACGCCTTCCTGCGCAAATGGCACTACTACTTCAGTTACTGCGAGGCCGGGTTTCGCACGCGGATGCTGAACAACCTGCAGCTGGTGCTCACCCGGCCCTGCAACCCCAGCCTGCCGGCCGCCCCCTACGCCGGGGAGGGCGCGTGAAGACCAGACTGCTCAACCTCGCTCTGTACCAGGGGGGTTGGTTCGCCTGCGTGTTCGGCGCCGCCGACGGCTACCCGTGGTTGGGTGCCGGTGCGGCGTTGCTGCTGGTCGGCACCCACGCCGCGCTGGCCCGGGAACGTCGCGCCGAGTGGCGGTTGATTCTCCTGGCCGGGGCGCTCGGCACCCTGATCGACAGCGTCCTGATGCACCTGGGGTTGTTCCGCTTCACATCCGGGCACTGGCTGGCCTGGTTGTGTCCGGTGTGGATGAGCGTCATGTGGATGCAGTTTGCCACGCTGCTGCGCTACTCGGTGAGCTGGCTGCGGGGCCGCTACCTGCTGGGTGCGGTGCTGGGGGCGGCCGGCGGACCGCTGGCCTACGCCTCCGGGGTGCGTTTGGGCGCCGCGGCTTTCGGTTGGCCCACAGGGTACAGCCTCTTGGCCCTGGCCCTGGTGTGGTCGGTGGTGACGCCGGCCCTGCTGTGGTTGGAGCAAACCACGCGCGCGGTCCCGGAGCCCGGAGCGTACCGGCTGTAGAGCGATCAGGTGGGGGGGGATCAGGCGCCGCCGCCCAGCAGATGGTCGCGGAGGGTCTTGTCCACCGGGTCGGAGCCCAACCAGATGGAGAAGTACAGGCGGGCGAACTCGGCACCGGGTATGGTCACCAGGGGCCGGCCGTTGTGCAGCAGGGTGGTGCCCCGGCCGGGAGTGTACGCGAGGGCGTAGCGGTCCCCTTCCCGGATGTCCACGTAGGCCTGGTCGATGCGCTGCAACGGTTCCCGCAGCGCCTCCAGCTGGTCGGAGGGGTACATCCGCTGCAACACGGTGATTCCCGCCGGCCCGAACTTCTCCTTGGGAATGTCCCAGAAGTAGTGGATCGCCAGACACTTGGCCACATCCGTCGGCCAGTCTCCCGGGGTCACCCCGGCGGGCAGGTAGAACGCGGAGGCGTAGGCGCGAAACAACACCTTCCAGCGCAGTACCCCGGCTCCGACCAACTGCAGGTCTTCGTTCACCAGGGAGAAGCTGGGCGCGAAGGTCACCCCGCCGATCTCGGCTGGTTTGGAGACGCTGACACCCGGCCTGGCGAGCAGCGCCATCAGCCACAGCACAACGGCCCACCGGGCGCAGGGAAAGCGGCTTCTCACGGGCCGCCCAGCCAGCGCCCGATCCAGTAACTGCCACACGCCACCAGGGTGCAGAGCACCGTCCCCCAGGCGATGTCGACCAGGACGATGCGGATCGGCCAGTCCCGAAGCGTTGCGAGGTTGGTCAGGTCGTAGGTCATGTAGGTGAAGAACCCGAACAACCCGCCCCACAGCGCCGCAGTGGCCAACGACCCGGTCGCCAGCGCGGGCCGGACCGCAAACAGGATGATGCCGCCGATGTAGAGCAGGTAGAACAGAAACGCCGCCGGCCAGTTGACCGCGGGGCTCAGCAGATGGGTCAGGTTCCGCTGGTAGAGACCCCGGGCCACCACGCCCAACCACAGCAGGTCGATGGCGAAGAACACCGGCAGCGTAGCCAG
>JARGFW010000328.1 GCA_029211085.1 Deferrisomatales bacterium
GGGGCGCATGCGGGCCCCCCCTACTCCGGGGTGACCCGGGCGAGGAAGCGGGTACCCCGCACGCCCACCGTGGCCACCGGGGTCTCGAAGCGCACCGCATCCGGCGCGAGCTTGGCGATCTGGCCGGAGATGTACGAGGCCATCCCCTTGAGCATGCGCAGCACCATCTCCAACTCGCCCCGGGCCGGCTCGAAAGCGAAACATTCTACACGCAACTCGGTGTCGGGGCCCAGGGAGAGGGTGGTGTCGTCGCGGAGGATGGCCCCCAGCCTGCCGTCGCCCCCGGTGCGCAGGGTGTCGGACAGGAACAGCCGCTCGCCGGCCGACACGGGAAACTGGGTTCCCCCGCGGACCACGAAACAGGCGCCTTCGGCGGTCTTTACGCTGCCCACCAGGGCCGGCCCTGCGGCGGCGGGAAGCCCTGTGGCCAGGGTCACCGCGAACACGGCTAGGGCGATGCAGAACCGGTTCCCCACGATCTTCTCCCAGCGCTGGGACCATGGCCTGTGAATGCTGGCACACAATGTACCTGGGCCGGCCGTTGGAGACAACCGGCGCCGGGGTCTGTGGTCCACACTCTGGGTGCATGCCGGCAACCCTGGTAGAGTGCCGACAGAGGATCGCGCCCGCTGCCGCGGGGCGCGGCACAGCCGCCCTTTTTCCTGGTCGAGGTTCCCCGATGTCCCTGCGGGCTTTGCGTACCCTGGTCGCGATAGCTAGGAAGGGCAGTTTCTCCGCCGCTGCGGAACAGGTCGCCTTGACCCAGGCGGCGGTGAGTCTGCAGATGAAAGGGTTGGAGGAGGAGTTCGACGCGGATCTGTTTGACCGCAGCGGGCGCAGTCCCCGACTGAACTCGGCGGGGCGCCTGGTGCTGCGGCGCGCCGAGGAGATCCTGACCCTGTACGATGGACTTCGCGCCGAGTTGGACCCGGAACAGGCGGTGGGGGGCGTGTTGGTGCTGGGGGTCATCCCCACGGCCCTGACGGGTCCGGTGCCCCGTGCGCTGGCGCACCTCAAGGCGGAATACCCCAGCCTGCAGGTGCATATTCGTTCCGGCATCTCCGACGATCTGGCGCCCCGGGTGGAGGATGGCAATCTGGACGCGGCCCTGCTCAGTGAGCCGCCGTTCGCGGTGCCGGCTGGCTACGAGTGGCGGCCTTACGATGTGGAACCGTTCTACGTGGTTGGGCCGCGCAACGCCGAGCCTCAGGACGCCCAGGCCCTTTTCGAACACCTGCCGTTCATCCGCTTTGACAAGACCGCGTGGGCGGGCGCGATGGTGGAGGGCCACCTGATGGCCCGCGGTGTGCACCCGCCGGAGGTGGTGGAAGTGGACTCCCTGGAGGCGGTGCTGAGCCTGGTGGAAGTGGGCTTGGGTTTCGGCATCGCACCGTTCAACGCGGCCCGCCTCGAGTTGGCCCGACAGCGTTTCTCGGTGAGTCCGTTGGGCAGTCCCCAGTTGCAGCGCCGGGTGGGCCTGTACCAGCGGCTGCGGCACCCCCTGCGCAGTTTCACCGGGGCCCTGTTCGAGGCGCTGAGGGGAGAGTGTGAGTATAAGTAATAGTTAAGTTATTAGTAAAAATTATAAACTACTCTTTTAAGGATACCGCCGTTATGATCGCAAACGGTTGTCGACAGGACGGACAACGGTTGGTTTCGGGGGCGCGCCGCACGCCTTCAAAATGAGCGGCAAGAGGTGGCGGACAACGCCGGTTGAAAACGCCATGTGCGCGGATTCCCGCAGAGAAGTCGTTTTAGTGATACTTTAGATTTTTACTATTGCTAAAGGTTGAAACCGGATGCTAGTCTCGCGCTCCGTTCCGCCCCCACCACCCCACAGCCCTCCCGGACAACCATGAGAGAGATCGCGGTCGATCAGCTCACTGAGGCCCTGCGGCGCATGGCCATCGAGGCCAACACCCAGTTGGGCCAGGATGTGCTCGACGCGTTCGCCGAGTACAAGGCTTCGGAAGAGAGCCCCACGGGCGTGGATATTCTTGAGCAGTTGCAGGAAAACGCCCGCATCTCCCGTGAGACGCTGTTGCCCCTCTGCCAGGACACCGGCTTCGCGGTGGTGTTCGTGGAGTTGGGTCAGGACGTGCATCTGGTGGGTGGCGATCTCACCGCGGCGGTGAATGAGGGCATCCGCCAGGGATATCGCGAGGGCAGCCTGCGCAAATCCATCGTGCGCGACCCCCTGAACCGGGTGAACACCGGCGACAACACACCGGCCGTGATCCACACGAAGATCGTCCCCGGCGACAAGGTCAAGATCACCTTTGCCCCCAAGGGCGGCGGCAGCGAGAACATGAGCGGTATCGCCATGCTCAAACCCGCCGACGGGGTGGAGGGGGTAAAGAAGTTCGTGCTGGAGCGGGTCAGCGAGGCCGGACCCAATCCCTGTCCGCCCACGATCGTGGGCGTGGGCATCGGCGGCACCTTCGAGATCGCTGCGTACCTTTCCAAACTGAGCCTGCTGCGCCCCCTGGGCGACCGCAACCGCGACCCGTACTACGCCGCGCTGGAGGACGAACTCCTGTCCGAGGTGAACAAACTGGGCATCGGACCCCAGGGGCTCGGCGGCAGCACCACCAGCCTGGACGTGCACATCGAGTTCCACCCCTGCCACATCGCCAGCCTGCCGGTGGCCGTGAACATCCAGTGCCACTCGGCGAGGCACAAGGAAGTGGAACTCTAGAAGAAGCTGTCAGCCGTCAGCATTCAGCTTTCAGCCAATGAGAATCCAAGCTGATTGCTGACGGCTGACCGCTGATCGCCGGCCGACAAAGGAGGCCGAACCATGGATCCGATTCGTCTCACCGCTCCTCTGACCGACGCCGACGTGGAACAGCTCTCCGCCGGCGACCGGGTGCTGATCTCCGGTGTGGTCTTCACCGCCCGGGACGCGGCCCACGCCCGCTTGGTGGAGTTGGTGGAGAAGGGCGCAGCGCTGCCCTTCGATCCCAGGGGCCAGATCATCTATTTCGTCGGACCGACTCCGGCTCCCGAGGGGCGGCCCATCGGTTCCGCCGGCCCCACCACCTCCTACCGCATGGACTCCTACAGCCCGGTGTTGCTGGACCAGGGCCTGAAGGGCATGATCGGCAAGGGCAAGCGTTCCGCGGCGGTGAAGGCCGCCATGCAGCGGAACAAGGGTGTGTACCTGGCCGCCACCGGCGGCGCAGGCGCGTTGATCTCCCAGCGCATCAAGAGCGCCGAGATCGTCGCCTACGAGGACCTGGGTCCCGAGGCGATCCGCAGGCTGGTGGTGGAAGACTTCCCCGCCGTGGTCGTCAACGACTGCCGGGGCGGCGACCTCTACGTGGATGGGAGGAAGAAGTACGCGAAGACGTCGTAAAGGCAACGCCAACGGCTGCTTGTAGACAGGATCACACGGATCGCACGGATCGCACGGATCTGTAAGACCGAAAGGCAACGGCTTTTTTGGACAGGATCGACAGGATGGAAGGTCGAGGGCATTTGGGCCTTGTTTTTCAATCCGTGAGATCCGTGTAATCCTGTCTAAAGAAAAAGGGTTTCCGGTTTTGCAGTTCTAATCCTGTGATCCTGTTAATCCTGTCAAGAAATAGGTTTTCGCTTTTCGGGTTTTCGTCTTTCAGGAAGGCATCCCATGCGCGTCAAGATCGACAACGACAAGGTTCGCAACGACCGCATCCAGAAGGTGGAAGAGGTCTCCGACCAGAGCGTGTACAAGTGCTACCAGTGCGGCAAGTGCTCCGCCGCCTGCCCGGCCACGCCGGAGATGGACATGCTCCCGAACCAGGTGATCCGCTATCTGCAACTGGGCCTGGATGAGAAGGTCTTCGCGGCCAACACCCCGTGGATCTGCGCCTCCTGTCTGCAGTGCATGGCCGTGTGTCCCAAGGGCGTGGATCTGGCGCGGATCATGGAAGCCATCCGCATGCTGCAGCTCCGCAAGGGCGAGAACGAGATCGAGCTGCGGACCTTCGACAAGGAGTACCTGGAGCGCGCGCCGCAGATCGCACTGATCAGTGGCTCCCGCAAGTTCCTGTCGCTGGCCTAGAGACAACGTCAGAGGCTGTTTTCGGACGGGATCGCACGGATCGCACGGATGGAAGGGCAAGATCTAAGGCGTTTTTGGACAGGATGAGAGATCAACGGTTTGCAGCCTTGGTTTTCGATCCGTGAAAACCCGTCAAAAAAAGAGGAGTTCCTATGGCGCCGCCGGTTTTCTTGGACACAGATTTGGGGTAATCATCTGTGCCC
>JARGFW010000329.1 GCA_029211085.1 Deferrisomatales bacterium
TCTGCCACGCCCCAAGACACTGAGACGGTACCACGCGGCTGAACATACAAGGGGACGTTTTGAAGTTTGTAAAGGTTTTCGCCCAGGAGGCTGGCCATTCGGCAAGAAGCGCACGGTTGCGGCCGGCCGCTGACACGAGCGGCCCCCGCACGGCGCGGGGGGCGGCGGTACGGGAGACTTGGGGACGCCGCAAAGGTTAGGAGACTTGGGGACGCCGCAAAGGTTAAGAAGGTTTGCACCGCGGTGAGGGGGTAGGCCCGGCCCCTGTGCAGCATGGCTGGAAGCCTCGTCCCTGACGAAAGCAAACGAGAATTCCCTCTATAGCGGGAAACACAGGTGGTTCCCCTCGTGGCGGGCCCGTCTGCCGCCGTGGACGAAGAGAGGTGGGGACGCCTTGAAGTTTGTACAGGTTTTTGCCCGGGAGGCTGGCCATTCGGCAAGAAGCCCACGGTTGCGGCCGGCCGCTGACACGAGCGGCCCCCGCGCGGCGCGGGGGGCGGCGGTACGTGAGGTTTGGGCAGCAGCGAACACCGCACACCGTTCGGAAGGAGAGGGATCGGCATGATCCAGACGGGACGCAACGACCCCTGCCCCTGCGGCAGCGGCAAGAAGTTCAAGAAGTGCTGCATGCGCGAGGAACAGGAGGTGGCCGGCATCCGCCAGGAGGGGGCGGTCGCCGTACGGACGGCCCTGGCGTGGCTCGCGGAACACCACCCCGAGGAGGTGGAGGACGCGGTGCAGCAGTTCTACTTCACCGGGCTGGAGGAGGCGGAGCTGGCCGTCCTGGACGGCGTCGCGTCGGGAACCCGGCAGATGTTGGACATCAACGTCGGCGAGTGGCTGGTCACCGACGCCCGGTTCCAGGTGGGGGCGGAGCGGAAGTCCGCCCGGGAGCTCCTGTTCGCACCGGGGGGCCCGCCGCTGACCGTCCACGGGCGCCAGTGGCTGGAGGAAATCTCCCAGCGCCCCCTGGGCCTGTTCGAGGTGACCCGGGTCGAACCGGGGGAGGGAGTGGAACTGCGCGACTTCCTGCGCCCCGACGCGGCCCCGGTGCGGGTCTGGGAACGCACCGCTTCCTACAGCATGGTCCCGCAGGACCTGCTGGGAGCCCGCCCGGCGCGGCACTCCGATACGTGGGTGTTCACCGGGGCGATCTATCCCCTGGGTCGGGAGGACGCCGAGGCCTGTCGCGAGGAGATCCTGGAGGAACTGGGCGAGGCGGGCTGGGACGCGGAGCGCGCTCGGGATCTGGTGGGCCGCACCATCGCCACCTGCTGGCTGCGGTCCGTGGTGGAGGAGTCCTCCCCGGCGGGCTGACGGGCCTTGCCCCGGGCGCTCCCCTGCCTGCTCCTCCCAGGAGAGTTGGGGACGTTGGCCATTGGGCGAAGTGACCCGTCGGGTGCAGTCACCAACTGGCCCATTGGACAACGTCTTGCCGGGTCGCCCGGCCCGTCAGGTCGCCCTTGGGTATCCCTCGACCCGCGTCGCAAAGAGCCTTCGGGCCCCTGCAGGGTCTGGGAGTTGTCTTGGAGAGCGGCAGGGACCTCCCCCCCGGCCCCCTGCCGCCCCCCGGCGCGGGTCAGCGCGGAACCACCACCAGCCGGTCGCACCCGAAGAACGTCTGCAGCTCCCCGCCGGCGTCCCACCGGCCCTTGACGCAGGCCGCGGCGTCGCCTGCCGCGATGCCGGTCTGATTGGCCGGGAAGTGCAGCACCAGGTCGGTGTCCCCGTCCTTGGTCTTCTCGTCGAGTTCCAGTGCGTCCTCCGGGTGTCCCCGGCGGTGGGCCACCCCGGCCCCGCCGGTCTGTGTCCAGACCAGGCTCTCGGGGCCGAACCGGACGCTGTCCGGGACGATGCGAATCGCGTCGAACGGCAGCGGCAGGTCGTACTCCCCCGCCGCCGTGGTGAGCACCGCCAGGGGCACGACCCCGGGGGAGTCCGGTTGAACCGGGTTGGGGAAGCTGCCGGGCGCGATGTTCAAGGCCACCGGCGTCACGCACTCGACCGGCAGGGAGACCTGGGCGCTGTCGTTGGCCGGGTTGGGGTCCACGTCTGCGGCGAAGTCGGGTGCCACGGCGGCGGAGAAGGTGGCCGACCGGGCCCCGGACCCGGCACAGGAGACGGTGACGGTGCGGGCGAACTCCCGGACCTCGCTCGCGGCGATGGCGGGGGCCGGGTCGGACCAGGCGCCGGGGGCCATCGACAGCCCCGGCGCGGCCGCGCTCCCCGTCACGGTGGCGTCGGTGGGCCAGGACGGGCCCAGGTTGGTCACCCGGGCGCGCACGGTGACCGTCTGCTCCTCGCCCACGAGCATCTCGGCGGCCAGCCCCTCGACCTCCACCGCCGTCACGGCCAGGTCGGCCTCGTGGACCACCTCCACCTCGAAGGTGCCGCTCGAACCCACCTGCGGGTCGGCATCGCTCACGCCCCCCACCGTGAGGATCCGGATGCCCACGGGGGCGTCGTGGGGCGGCGCGAGCGCGAGGGCCAATGTTTCGTCCACGCCTGCGGGCAGGGTCGCGCTCAGGGGCGTGGCGTCCCAGCCGGTGGGCAGGCCCGCGTAGGCGAAGGTGAACGAACCCGCGGCCTCGCCGGTGTTGCGGACCGGCACGGGGATGGCGGTGGGCGCGCCGGCGACCACCGGCAGGGGGCCCCAGGCGTCGAGGGGGAAGGGGTCGACCAGGATGCCCGGCCCCCGCACGTCGAAGTACGCGCGGATCCAGGCGCCGGCCGGGCCGATGGCCCGCACGGCCAAACCGTTGGGGGTGCCGTCCCGCCAGGGGCTGGTCATGGTGCGCTCGGGGCTCGCCGGGTCGGAGGGGTCCCACGCGGCCTGGGAGGGGTTGGGTTTGCGGAGGGTGATCGGCCCGCCCTCCGGCCCGGTGGAGCCCGAGGGCGGGTTGAACTTCTGCTCGTCCACCCGCCAGATGATCAGGCCGTCGTCGGTGGCGTTGCGGTCGTAGGTTCCGGGCAGGCGCCTGCGGTTCTCGACCAGGAAGTAGTCGTCGGTGCCGCGGTCCGGGTCGTACAGCAGAAAGGAGGCCCCGGAGGTGTAGGCCAGGGGGACCTGGTAGTACCCGTCGCGGGTCACCACCGTGGGGGCGGCCCACCCCCAGTGGAGCTTCGACCACGCGCAGGCGCAGAAGGTCTCGCCGTCCGGGATGCCCAGGGTGGGCCCGGCGACGTCCAGGGCGCCCACCGGGAAGGCGTACAGGTCCACCAGGTGCAGGGTGGTGTGGGTGATCTCGTGGATCCAGGTCATGAAGTTGGCGGCGGTGGCCCCCATGGCCACGTGGAAGGCGGCGGTCTTGCCGTCCAGGGCGCCGCCGGCCGCCACGCCGCGGTTGGCCACCTCGCCGACGTCCGGGACGCCGTTCGGGTCCTGGGGGTCCACCGGGTCCCCGTTGATCCCGTCGAACAGCCCCTCCCGGGCCACCCGCACGTTGACGACGATCAGCTCGTCGTCGGTCACCGCCCCGTCGTTGTCGGCGTCGAAGAGGGAGAAGTCCACATAGGGGTCCGCCAGCTCCAGCGCCGTGCGGTTGCGGGTCTCGTAGGGGATGGTCGTGTCGATGTACGGGGCGATGGGCCCGGCGTCCACGACCACCACCCCGTCGCCGGGGGTGCCCTGGGACTCCGGGGCGGGGGGAAAGGAGAGCGCCCCGAAGGAGTTGGCGCCGTACCAGCCGTTCACGCTGAGGAACCCCGTGCCCAGGAACCGTTCCCGCACCCAGGTCGGGTCTTCCCCGGGCCGCTCGGGCGTGTCGGAGAAGTGAACGTAGATCACGAGCATGGGCCGGGCCAGGGTGCCCCCCACCGGGGAGAACAGGGGATCCGAAGAGCCCCCCATGGGGGTGCCGTGGTAGACCCCGGGGTGGGAGAAGTCGGGAGGCGGATCCGGGTAGACCCCGCCCGGCGCCGCGGCGGGAAGGGTGGTGCCCAGGAGGAGCACGAGGGCGGAGACGATCCGCAGCTGCCGGTTGCTAGGGGTCGGGTTCCTCATCAGCGACCTCCCTGCCCCGTGCGGGGCACGTTGGGGTGGCAAGGCCCCCCCCGGCCGTGGCAGTGGCGAAGCACCGGTAGCAACGGAGCACGTGTACGAGCCCCTGTCAACCTCGATGCCCCACCGGTGTCGGGAGCAAATAGACTGTCCGGGGTTGTAGCACATGATCTGTCCGGTTC
>JARGFW010000042.1 GCA_029211085.1 Deferrisomatales bacterium
CATACCGAAACTCCCCACCCTCTACCCCCACCTCCACCCGCTCCACCGGCCGCCCCTCCATCATCCGCGTCAAAATCTCCTGACTCAGGGCCGGGAGTACGGAGTTGGTGAGGATGGCGTCGATCATGCGTCCGCCGCTCTCCAGCTCCGTGCAACGGCTGACGATCAGCTTCACCACCTCGTCGTCGTAGGTGAACGGCACCTTGTGGTTCGCGGCGATGCGCTTGGTGACCCGGCCAAGCTGCAGGCGGGCGATGAGGCCGATGACCTCGTCGGTCAGCGGGTAGAAGGGGATCACCACCAGCCGGCCCAAGAGCGCCGGGGGGAACACCTTGAGCAAGGGCTCCCGGACGGCCTTGGCCAGCCCCTCAGGTTCGGGCATGAGATCAGGGTCGGAACACATGCCCATGATCAGGTCGGTGCCGGCGTTGGTGGTGAGCAGGATCAGGGTGTTCTTGAAGTCGATCACCCTCCCCTCACCGTCCTCCATCCAGCCTTTGTCGAACACTTGAAAAAAGATCTCGTGGACGTCGGGGTGGGCCTTTTCCACCTCGTCCAGGAGCACCACACTGTAGGGCCTGCGCCGCACCGCCTCGGTGAGCACCCCGCCCTCGCCGTAGCCCACGTAGCCCGGCGGGGCCCCCTTGAGGGTCGAGACGGTGTGCGCCTCCTGGTACTCGCTCATGTTGATGGTGATCACGTTCTGCTCGCCCCCGTAGAGGGCCTCGGCCAGGGCCAGGGCGGTCTCGGTCTTGCCGACCCCAGAGGTACCGGCGAGCATGAACACGCCGATGGGCTTGCTGGGGTTGTCGAGACCGGCCCGGGAGGTCTGGATGCGTTTGGCGATCATCTCCAGGGCGTGGCGCTGGCCGATGATGCGCTGCTCCAGGATGTCGGGGAGCTTGAGCACGGTCTCGATCTCGTTCTTGACCATCCGGCCCACCGGGATGCCGGTCCAGTCGCCCACCACCGACGCCACCGCCTGGGCATCTACTGTGGGCAGAATCAGTGGGTGTTCTCCCTGCATTTCGTGGAGTTGCTGTTGCGCTGATTTCAACTGGGATAGCAGTTCCACCGTATCCTCTTCCGGTGGGTCGACCTCTGCAGTCTCCGCGGAGGGGGGCGCATCGTCAGCCGACGCCGCTGCCGAAGGTGCCGTCTCTTCTTCGGCTTCTGCGGCTCCTTCGACCTTCCCGGTCTGCTCCCTGAGTTTGGCCCGCAGGGCGAGAATCTGTTCCACCAGGGACTTCTCCTCCTCCCAGCGCTGATTCAACTCCGCGAGGCGCTCGCGCTCGGCGGCAAGCAGCTCGCCCGCCGAAAGCTCGCGGGAGGCCACCTCCACCCCAACCGCTTTCTCCCGCCCGATGATCGCCATCTCGGTCTCCAACGCCTCGATACGGCGACGGCTGTCGTCCACCTCGGCGGGCACCGCGTGCTGGCTGATCGCCACCCGGGCGCAGGCGGTGTCGAGCAGGCTGACGGACTTGTCGGGGAGCTGGCGGGCGGGGATGTAGCGGTGAGAGAGTCTCACCGAGGCCTCCAGTGCTTCGTCGAGCACCTGCACCCGGTGGTGCTGCTCCATGGTGGAGGCCATCCCGCGCATCATCAGGAGGGCCTTGGCCTCGCTGGGTTCGCCCACCTGGACCACCTGGAAGCGCCGGGTGAGGGCCGGGTCTTTCTCTATGTGTTTCTTGTACTCGGCCCAGGTGGTGGCCGCCACTGTGCGCAGGTTGCCCCGAGCCAGGGCGGGTTTGAGCAGGTTGGCGGCGTCCCCGGTGCCGGCGGCACCCCCGGCGCCGATCAGGGTGTGGGCCTCGTCGATGAACAGGATGATCGGTTTGGGGGAGGACTGCACCTCCTCGATCACGCTGCGCAGGCGCTGCTCGAACTCCCCCTTCATGCTCGCACCGGCCTGGAGCAGGCCCACATCCAGGGAGCGCAAACTCACGTCCTGCAGGGACGGCGGCACATCCCCAGCGGCGATGCGCAGGGCGAAACCCTCCACCACCGCGGTCTTTCCCACCCCGGCCTCGCCGGTGAGGATCGGGTTGTTCTGGCGGCGGCGCATGAGGATATCGACGATCTGGCGGATCTCCTCGTCGCGGCCGACGATGGGGTCCAACTCCCCCTTGCGGGCGCGTTCGGTGAGATCCACGGTGAACCGGGCGAGGGCTTCCTGCTTGCCCATGGCCGCCGGGGCCACCGCGCCGCTGGCCTCCCCCGGGGCCGCCCCGCCCCCCACCTGGAAGCCGTCGCTGGAGGCCATGCTCTCTTCGGGGGAGCCGGCACACACCTCGCTGAAGCGATCGGTGAGAATGTCGAGCTTGATCTTCTCAAACTCCCGGGAGATGCCGAGCAGTGCGTGGGTGAGCCCCTTGGTCTTGAGGATGCCGACCACCAGGTAGCCGGTGCGCACCTGGGACTCGCCGAACATCAGGGTGCCGTACACCCAGCCCCGCTCCACCGCCTCCTCCAGGTGGGAGGAGAGGTCGGAGATGGTAGTGGAACCCCGGGGCAGACGGTCCAGGCTCTCGGTGATGTCCCGGGCCAGCCGGGAGGGTTCCAGATTGAATTGTTTGATCACGCAGTGCAGGTCGGAGTTCGGCAACTGCAAGATCTGGTGAATCCAGTGCACTAGCTCCACATACGGGTTGCCCCGCATCTTGCAGAACACCGTGGCGCTCTCCACGGCCTTGTAGCCGAGGCGGTTGAGTTTGCCAAACAGGGCAACCCGACTGATGTCGCTCATGGCGTCTACTCCCCTCCTTCGTGGTCAGCACAAACCCTGCTGCGCGGCGCATCTCGCCGGGCAGCAGTGATGTGTTCCCAGGCTCTCAGGCGGCCGTCCCCAACGGGTCGAGGAACAGCTGGCCCGCGTCTTCAGCCAGGGGCCGGCTGGCCGCCCAGGTCGTCAGACCCAACTGCGCCGACTGCCCCAACCGCAGGGGCGGCACCGCCTCCTTCTTCAAGATCACGTTGACGTCCCAGTCCAACTCGTCTCCCATATAGCTGCGCACCAGGGCCACCAGGCGCTGCAGGCTATCGCTGCCCGGCAGCAGGCGACGGTAGTCCGCGAGGTCCAGGGGGCCGAACACGATGCGAAACTTCTGCTGGCAGTCCCACACCCGGGAGCCCGCGATGGCGGTCTGGCCCAGGGTGCCGGTTTCCGGCGAGGCGCCGAGCCGGCAGCAGCTGGAGGCGGGCAGCTCGATCCACTGGCCGACAAACTGCCGTAACCGCACCGGCATGCCGAAGAACCCCCGCAGCAGCGCCTCCAGCCCGGCCGCGTGGCGGGTCTGGGCACCCAGCAGGCCGGCGTAGTGGAAGCGGGCCAGGTCCGGCAGGCGGTCGCGGTTGCGCAGGGCCGGCTGGCCCATGCCGCACAGGGCCCCCAGGTACAGGTTGTACCGCGAGCTATCGGGCCGGTCGAACTCCACCGTCGGCTGTGCGGCGGCCCAGACTCGGTAGAACAAGGACAGGATGCGGTGGTGAAACAGGTCGGCGAAGCGGGCGAAGGTGGGGTCGTCCTGGTTGCGCACCCGATCGCGGGCGTACTCGGTCAGGTGCAGCGGCAGGGGGCCGTTGGGACCGAACAGCCCCAGGAAGAACACCGCCAGCCGCGGCAGCCGCTGCCCCGTCCCCGGTTGATAGGAAGCCAGGGTGGATGGAGCGAACGCCAGGCTCGGCTCCTGGCCCAGCCGCACCGGCTCGCGGGCGGCCCGCACGGCGTGCCCCACCCGGGGCCCCTCCGGGTGGGCGCACTCCAGGCGCCGCAGGGCCGAGAAGAACCCGAACGCGTACGGCTTCTCTTGCAGCTGTCGGTCCAGCTCTACAGCAGCTGCCGATCTCCCACCCGTGCCGGCCATCGGATGATCTCCCCGCGGTCCACGGTGCGCACCACGGTTTCGGTAAACGAGTTGATCGAGACGTAGCGGGCCAGGAAGCGTTCCAACACCGCGCCGAGCAGAAACGCCCCGCTGCCCCCGAACGCCCCCTCGTCGAGGGTCAGGGTCAGCTCCAGGCCGCGGCCGAAGGTCACCGGCCCGGGGTTCGGCATGCGCCGGCGGATCGGCAGGGAGCGGATCGAACGCAGCCCCTCCACCTGTTTCCTCCGGCTGGCCTCGGTGGTTCCCCCGTAGAGCATCAGCAGTTCTCGCAGCGCGGTCGGCCCTTGTCCGTCGTCTGTATCCGCCAGGGACAGGTAGTTCAGCGACAGGTGACTGATCAGCCGCCAGGCGGTCTCTCCCTGGGCGCGGGAAGGCTGGGGCGCGGTGGGGCCGGCCACACAGCGCACCGCCGCCACCGGCGCGCTGGCCTGCAGGGTGAAGTCCGTGACACCCTGCCCCACGCTGAGATACAGGGGCAGGTCCCGGTTGGTGCAGCGGGTACGCACCTCGAGTTGTCTCAGTTCCGTGGCATAGGGCGCCTCTTCTGCGTCCACCAGGGACACGTACACCTCGCTGCCCACGTAGCTGGAGCGTGAACCGTAGCGGCCCTGCCGGGCCGACAAGGCACGGGGGGAACGCTGCACCGTGTAGAACGCGTGGTGCCGCTCGTGTCCGGTGCGGTCGGTGGTTGCATAGAACGGCAGGAACTCCTGCTTCTCCTCGGCACTGGTGCCGAACCCGGTGACCCCTGAGACATCGTACACCTCGAAATCCATGGGGCGTGTGCGGTCTGGCAGCACGTGGAACTCGTGGTCCCGGGTGTTGAGATGGATGCGATCTGCGCGGCGCGGGAACAGGTTGATCGCCGGGGTGCAGAACAGGGAGAAATTGGAGGCATCCACGGCAGCCTCCAGAAACGGGTCACTGCGATTCAGCAGCACCGTCACATCCAGCCGATCCCCGCGGGTCTGGCGCACCGCGCCGCCCAGCCCCGCCAGTTCCACGAACAGGAAGCGCTGGGGGAACGCGAAGTACTCCTGCAACAGTCGGTACCCGGCAAACGACCGGGGCCCGAACGGGAGCAGCGCCTGGGCGTCGTCGAACCCGAACCGTCGGATACAGGAGCGTCCCTGCACCTGGCGCCAGGCCACGGCCTTGCCGGGGGGCTGGGCGACCACGCCCAGGCCGTTGGCCAGCAAACGTTCGTAGAGTTGGGCCGGCAGCTCCCCGCCGCCGCCCAGGTACAGGGGCAGGGTGTCCAGGGCGAGTTTGTCGAAGGTGAGCCCCGCGGTGGCACGCAGCCGCAGGCGGATGCCGGCCTTCGTGCCGCTGGCCCCCGGCAACCCGCCCAGCCCGCCGTCCCCCGTAAAGTACCCGGCCTCTTCCAACTCCAGGGGCCAGAGCGTTACGTCATGGGCCGTGCGGTACTCGCAGGGGGTCCGGTCGCCCTTGCCCAGGGGAGTGCGCAGCACGGTTTCCCGCGGCACCACGAATCCGGCCCCCAAGGCCCCTTCGCCCAGGTCCGGGTGCAACTGGACCAGGGCCATCGATGGCGTGGGAGCCAGGTAGTGGGGGTACACCATCTCCAGCAGATGGCGGGTGAACCGGGGGAACTCGTCGTCGAGCTTCAGCTGCACCCGCGCCGTGAGGAACGCGAACCCCTCCAGCAGGCGCTCCACGTAAGGGTCCGAACACTCCAGCCCCTCCAGACCCAGCCGTCCGGCGATTTTGGGAAACTCCTTGGCGAACTCTCCGCCCATCTCGCGCAGGTACTGGAGTTCCTGGTTGTAGGCTTGGAGAAGTCTTGGATCCATCAGGCCGCGTCCGCTCCCCGGGTTTCCACCACGGCGACGTTGCCTGCTTCCAGATCGATCTCGGTACGCAGGTACAAATGCAGGGGCACGGGCTGCGCCCACAGGTCACCCTCAATCTCGAATACCAGGGTATTGTGGTCCAGTTCCGTGTCCCCCCGCACGGCGCGCACGTGCACGGAGTTGCGCAGGATGCGCGGTTCGAAGTCCCAGATCGCCTGCCGCAGCATGCGCTCCAGTGCCGCTACGTCGATGCCGGCAGAGGTCTGACCGGTGAGGTCGGAGATGCCGTAGTTCAACACCGAATGGGTCACGAGGGGATACTCGGCGTGCCCCTCTGCGGCTGGCAGGCTGGCCGAGTTCAGCAGCCAGGAGAGATCACGGAGTACGCATTCGCGCAAGCGGCGCATCGACAGCACCCGCTGTTCGCGGGGCTCCACCGCCGACCGGGGGTCGTCGTCGGTCAGGCGGTCCAGCAGCGACGGCTGCAGGCGTTCCTGATGGACGAGCTCAGCCACCAGCGGCCCCCGATCCCCCGGCGTCTGCTGGAGCGCCCGTTACCCCGTCCAACCGGATCGAGCGGAGCTCCAGCAGGGGATGCTCGCCGGCATCCGTGGCCAGCATGCGCTGCCCCCGACCGAACACCGAGGCGGCGGTCTCCTCCATCCACTCAGTCCGCCGCGCCAGCCGCACCCGGTCGTCGGCGTCGGTCTCGGAACCGGGGTAGCGGGTGGGGATCAGACCCACGGCCTCGCCACCGTTGGCCCAAAGGAAACGGGCCGGGGTCCAGACCAGGTCGCGCAGGTCGGCCGGCTCCTCCAGATTGATCTCCCGGATGTGGACAAACGGGATCCAGTAGTAGCGGCCACTGACCACGGCCTCCAACACCGGCCCCAGGCGAGGGTCTGCGTCCGCGATCCAAGTGAACCCCACGCCGTCCACCACACCGGGCGCGGCCGGGGCCTCCTCGAACGCCCGCTCGCGCAGGAGCTCGGCGGCTCCGTGATGGCCCCGGGCGGTGAGCCGCAACGCCTCTAGCAGCTGCGCAAGCCAGGGTTCCGGGTCACCGAACACCAGGGGGGAGCGGCGCCCGGCGAACACCTCGGTCCGCAGCGCCTCGCAGCGCAGCGCCTCCCGGTAGGTCTGCACCATGGCCAGGGTACCGGCGTCCAGTTCTCCGGCAATTTGAAGTTGTTTGAGGGCACGCTCCCACTGGCCGAGGACGGCCAGGAGCTGGAACAGGAACACCCGCAGTTTGGGGTCTGCGGGGCTGGAGCGGACCTGCTCTTGAAGGCTATGCAGCGTCGCGGCGAGGTCGCCCCGGCGCAGGTTCTGCTCGGCTAGCATATCAATCCCTTCCAGCGCACCCGGGGAGGCGCCGACGCGGATGGCCGTGTCCCGACGGCGCGGTCCGCCGGGACACGGAGCTGGGCAACTACATCCGGGGGTTTGCGCCGAGGCCCGTCACAGCTTTTCGGTGTTCGTCGCGATGTTCCAGGTCATCTCGATGGCGGCGTCACCGGAGCCGTCGGCCTTTTGCGGGGTGTACGCCGTCTTCACCTGGCCGAAGTTGAGAGTCACATTCTCAGTGAGACGATCTTCCCCTCCACTCCCGCCCGTGGAGACCGAAGAGATGATCGCATCCTTCATGGTGATGACGATGTACTCGAGGGGCTTTTCGCCGGCCTTGCGCACCGTGAGAATCGCCTCCTTGATGTGCTTGCCGTTGCAGCAAAACTTCATCAGGTTCGGCGACGCCTTGTCGACATACTTGGTCAGCGAGAGGTCCTGCACATTTACCTTTCCTGCTCCCGACCCGGCCCCCATATGGGTAGTCCCTGACTGGGACATCCCCCAGCTCCAGGCCAGGACGTCGATCTCGTCCTTGTGCTTGTGATCAATCGACTCCCCCTTGATGCCCTCCAGCTTGATGAACATGTCGACGGACATTGGCTCACCCTCCTCTCTGGTTGTTGCGGTTGGCACTCGGGAACGGAAACCGCGTTCCCTGGCATTCTCACTCTCCAGGCCTCGGCCGCCCTGGGAACCGGGCGGGGCGCGCGACTACCCCCCCTTGGCCGAGGGCAGTTTCGACACCAGACGCAGGGACACCGTGAGCCCCTCCAACTGGTAGTGGGGCCGCAGGTAGAACTTGGAGGAGTAGTAGCCGGGATTGCCCTCCACCTCCTCGACCACCACCTCGGCCGCGGCTAGGGGCTTGCGCGCCTTGGTGTCCTCGCTGGAGTTGGCCGGGTCGCCATCGACGTACTGCATGATCCAGTCCTGCAGCCAGCGCTGCATGTCGGAGCGCTCCTTGAACGAGCCCACCTTGTCGCGCACGATGCACTTCAGGTAGTGCGCAAAGCGACAACTGGCAAACAGGTACGGCAGCCGGGCCGCCAGGTTGGCGTTGGCGGTGGCGTCCGGGTCGTCGAACTCGGCCGGCTTTTGCAGGGACTGGGCACCGATGAACGCCGCGAAGTCGGAGTTCTTCTTGTGCACCAGGGGCATGAAACCGTTCTTGGCCAGTTCCGCCTCGCGGCGGTCACTGATGGCGATCTCGGTGGGGCACTTCATGTCCACCCCGCCGTCGTCGGTGGGGAAGGTGTGGGTGGGCAAGCCCTCCACCGCGCCCCCGGACTCGATGCCGCGAATACGCGAACACCATCCATACATCTTGAACGCGCGGTTGATGTTGGTGGCCATGGCGTAGGCCGAGTTCGCCCAGGTGTACTTGCTGTGGTCGGCGCCCTCGGTGTCCTCCTCGAAGTCGAACTCCTCCACCGGATCGGTCTTCGCCCCGTAGGGCAGCCGCGCCAGAAAGCGGGGCATCGCCAGCCCCAGGTAGCGGGCGTCGTCCGATTCGCGCAGGGAGCGCCAGGCCGCGTACTCGGGGGTCTGGAAGATCTTGGTGAGATCCCGGGGATTGCTCAGCTCCTGCCAGGAGTCCATCTGCATCACGGTGGGCGCTGCGCCGGTGATGAACGGGGAGTGGGAGGCCGCCGAGATCTGGGCCACCTGTTCCAGAAGCGCGACGTCCGGGGGACTGTGATCGAAGTGATAGTCCCCCACCAGGCAACCGTAGGGCTCGCCGCCGAACTGGCCGTACTCCTCCTCGTACATCTTCTTGAACAGCGGGCTCTGGTCCCAGGCGGTGCCTTTGAACTTCTTCAGGGTCTTGCCGAAGTCCTTTTTGGAGATGTTCATGATCCGGATCTTGAGCGTCTCGTCGGTCTCGGTGTTGTTGACCAGATGGTGCAGACCCCGCCACGCCCCTTCCAACTTCTGAAAGTCCTCGTGGTGGAGGATCTGGTTGATCTGCTTGGTGAGCTTTTCGTCGATCGCGGCGATCATCGCCTGGATGGTACCCAGGGCGTCGTCCGAGATCAGGGCGCTGGAGGCCAGTGCCTGGCCCGCCAGGGTCTGGACCGCGGCCTCCACGGCTTCCCGCGCCTGATCGGATTTGGGCCGGAACTCCTTCTGCAGCAGCGAGGCGAACTCCCCCGCCTCGATGGTGGTGGTCTCCGCCTGCGCTTGCCCCTGGGCGTCGAGTTTCTCCTCAGCCATGTTCCTACTCCTGCTCCGGGGTGGATGACGCGTCGGATGCCTCGGCCTGCGGTTTGGGAGCCGAGGCCAGTGCCTGCAGCAAGGTCGGGTCGCTGAGCACCTTGGCGATCAACTCCTCCGCCCCGGTCTTGCCGTCCATGTAGGTCATGAGATTGGAGAGCTGGGTGCGCGCCTGCAGCAGTTGGTCAAGGGCGCCGACCTTGCGGGCCACCGCCGCCGGCGAGAAGTCGTCCATGCTTTCGAAGGAAATATCCACATTCAGGTTGCCTTCCCCAGTGAGGGTATTGGGCACCGAGAACGCCACGCGGGGCTTCATGGACTTGAGTCGGTCGTCGAAGTTGTCCACATCGATCTCGAGGAACTTGCGGTCGGCCACCGGGGCCAGGGGCTCGGCGGGATTGCCGGAGAGATCTGCCAACACCCCCATCACGAAGGGCAGTTGGATCTTCTTCTCCGCACCGTACAGTTCCACATCGTACTCGATCTGCACGCGGGGGGCCCGGTTGCGGGCGATGAACTTCTGACTACTCATCTTCGCCAAAGCGCACCTCCTGACAAGACAACTGGTTCACGAACGATTCTCGGGGCTTCTCCGCCCACAGGCGACCCCTTTTCCCTGTGTTTAGAACACCGTTACCCTTCCCTGTCAACACCTCGGAACATCTCCACCTGGGACAATCCGTCAGGGACCAGATCACGGATGATCTCCAAGAAGTTCTTCGACACCAATCGTTTGGCTCTCTGCAGTAGCACCGGTACCGGGCTGGAGGGTTCGTAGCGCTCGAAGTAGGCGCACACCCGGTCCAGCGCGCGGACCGCCTCCTCGCGGGTGCTGATCTCCCCTGGGGGAGTCTGGCGGGCCGCGACGGCCGTTGTCTCTCCACTCACAGACGCCTCCTCTCCGTTCTCCGCGGGGTCCTCCTGGTTTCCTGGGCCGACGCCCCGCTGGGCCAGGCGTTCAGACAAGACGTGTTGCACTTCGCGCAGCAGGGCGGGCAGATCGCCGAGGTCCACCGCATTGCCCACGCCGACCTGCTCGGTCACCAGGGTTTCGATGGCGCGTATCCGTTCCGTGGCCCGCATCGCCGCCGCGGAGAGGTCCTGGAGTTCCTCCAGCGCGGCCTCCATGAACGCGCCGTCGATGGAGGCCGCATCGGGCACCGCCGTACCCTCCGGCGCGACAACCGCCCCGGTCGCCAGTTGCACGTCGCGCAGGCTGAAGCGGCCGAAGCCGCGGGAACTCACCAACGGCGCCAGCCGCACCGCACCGAGCAGGGCTTCCTGGTCGCACAGGGAGGCGAGCGTGTTCACACGCAGGGTGGGGTCGTTGTCGTCGTCGGGATCCAGCAGGGGGTGCACTTCCCCCCAGTAGCGCTGCAGCAGCCCTTCCACCACCGCCAGGCCGGCTTCCAGCCCCAGCAGGCCGTCGGTGCGTGTCAGGGCCCGGGCCAGAACCACAGCGACGCGCAGATCCTTGCCTCGGGCCAACAACTCCACTGCCCGCTGCTTTACTTCCTTCCAGTTGGGTTCCTCGGCGGGGATCACCGTGTCCCCCATCTGTTGCTCGGGCTTGCGCTGACTCAGTCGCTCCAGTTCACCGAACGCGGGGTCGTACTCCAGATCTTCGCCACAGGGGGACGTGTCGGAAACCGGCTGGAGCAGTTGTTCAACGTCGAGAACACTCATCGCGGGTGTTTCCCTCCTGTGAAAGATCGGGAGCGGGCCGGCATGATCGACCGCACCCCGGCGTTGTCTGCGGTTCGCAAAGTACCCGATTGCTGCACTCTGTCAACCGCGGTGCTGCCATCCACCACCATGCCCGGCACCCAAGATGACTCACTTCGAAGGAGTTCGCGGCCTCCCCCGCATCCCAACCGCTGTCGCTGCCGGTCACCGCGTTCGCGGGTCTCGATAAGGGGGGTGCCCGGAAAGAGCACCGCCAACTCCAGCGCGGCAGCAGCGCGCTGGCGCTGGTAGCCGGCGCGGAGTACCTCCCGCAAACCCTCTTCGGCGACGGGGCGGCCAGCGAGGTAGCGGACTCGGTCCAGAAAACCCTGCCGGTTTTCCCCCACCAGCGTTCCAGCCGGGCCGGGTCGGGCCAGGGCAGGTCCTCGTCGGGGTCCATGGCCACGTCCTCGTCCTCAGCGTCTTCCGTGTGGCCGGCCAAAACCCCTCGGGCCACTCGCCATCCAGATCCTCGTAGACCAGGTCTGCCCCAGTGATCATGGAGAACCCCTCCCCGGCAGGACGCGCCAGTTCAGGAATGGCCATGCGTTCGAGCCGCCACGGAATCGCCCCCGGATCCCCCACCGCCCCCGCGCCCCGAACTCCGAGCCGAGCGAACTTCAGAGTCGCCGCCAGCTCGTCGCGCTAAGCGGGGGGCGCTTTCAAGCGGGCAGGGCAAAATCTCTCACGCGGTTCGATCCCCTTGCTGCACACATGTTTCAACACCCCGGACGCGTCGAGGCGAACTTGTCGTGGCATGGATCGAGGAGCCATTCTAGGAGAGAAAATTTGTCAATCGAGCAACGTCCCCTAGGTCACGTCGCAATACAATCTACCGACTTCAGCCGGTAGTAGTTGAGTTCTTAACATTTAATCTGAGATCAAGTAAAGTGTCCCCTGATCTCCCTGACATCTACATAAATCACTATCCTACGAAGTCCTCGGGAGAAACATAGTTTAAGTGTTTGATTCCTGCCTCCTGAAGCGCCTCGCGAACGCTGTCGGCAATCACGATAGCCGATACGCATTCGGCCAGCCTGAACATGAGAAGGCCATGCGTGCGGCTCTCATCAATCACTAGGCTGTCAAAATCTACATCCATGATTGGCTCACCATGTGCCGTGTGTTGTGACATCGATAGGTTCGCGCAGGCGACCTTTCCTATTATATTAACTACTTTGTAGTTCGTATGAATAACATTACGTACTTCGTCTGAAATAACTGCAGAGAATGTCTGAAAATTGTCTACGCCTGCAATCCTCAATGTTGAAATCATGTCGTCATGCATTACTAGAATACCCGGGTTGAACATTGGCACCAATGCCTCTCCCTGCTCAACATCCAGTTGCAGATGGAACGTATCGGGTAGGTGCGTGCTGATTATATCACCACTATTCCAGTAGACATCCTCCAAGTCTGATTTCAAATCAACCGTGGCGCGATCCGCATCGATTGGACCAAAACAATAGAGTATGAAATAGTCCACGGCGCCTCCTCTGAGCACGACAGATGGGCTATCTACCGGGAACTTCTCTCTGCCTCTCCGGCCTTCTTTAACATTTTGGCAGCCTTCTTCTCGCTGATGTTTTGCTGATACATCAAGGCAAACCGGGATGTGTAGATCGGCATCTTCCATGTACTTGGATGCCCACACAGGTGATTCTCCAGCCTTTGAGCGACCCCATTCAAACGAGCGATGAGATTGGTTGGCGGATTGTAGGGTTTCGAGGAGCCACTTCCGCCTTGGCAGTTCTTCTTCCCGCAGCCTGGTTTCCCGGCTTTTGCGCCGTCGTCCAGTTTCTTTGCAATCTTATCGAGGACATTGATGACAAACTCGTTGTACGAGGTGTGCGCGTCGTGAAATTGACGATGCTGCACTGCTAAGTCCATGCACTTAAATGCATATTCGGCTTGATCATCTGGGTGTAAACCGTGTTTCCAGCTCATCTTTGTGGCCGAGCGAAAACCATTGTTCCCGGGCAAACTCACCCCATTCCTCAGGCCGTTGACATCGTATCCGTAGTTATGGGTGATATGGTTGCTCTTGCCCTTTTCAACCCATTTCTGCAATTTCGTCTTTGGCCAGCTTGCATTTCCAGGGATAAGGTGGTGAGGTGTGTATTGCGCCTCGTGCTTTTCCCCCCAAAGTGTGAATTTGATAGGCGTGTTGAAGTGGTATTCGTCGGTGAGGTTGTGGCCAAGTTCATCGGCATCATTCTCACCCCACTTCTTGGGCATGACGTTTTTTATGTCCTTCTTGACTTTCTTCTTTGTGTGCTTGAAAGGACACTCAAAGTCACCGCCCAGCTCACCAAATGCAATTGCCTCGCCCAGTTGAGTCATTGTGTATTTCCTTCCAGCTTCCCGAGGCAGTCCCTGATGGATGACAAAGTATCTTCATACATATCAGTGACCTGTTTTCGTTTCAAGTCGCCTAGGTCATCTCTGGCTATTAACTGATCATACGCGGTTAGTCTGCCTTTCGCGGCTTGGACAGCGTCTTTCATCTCGTCAGCGTCCAGTTCACCCGCTACGGCGTCCAGTATAGCGTCAAAAACGTCGTAAAGTTTATGGTCAAATTCGTTCAAAACCGTTTTAAAGTCAAGCGAGTTGATCGTCATGATCTACCCCATAATATTCTTTTTATTATGAAACATAGGATCCCCCAACCGACAAACCCCCTTACCTTCAAACTTCACGTCGAAGGAATACATCATGAACTCCGCCTCCTTCATCTGCTGACTGCTAATGATTCCCTTCTGAACGCCTGGCTCATCGCCGCTCGTCTTTGAGTACGTAGCGCCCTTAACCATTGGCATTTTCTTGTCGGTCTTGACCTTCTTGGGGCCTTTCTTGGTGTCACTGGCCATGCCAATATTCGGATAAGGAATCGGTACGACGCCCACTACCGGAACGGGGGTCTTGCAGACGTCAGGAAATACCGTGCTCATCCCACCGCTTCCCTTGTGCGCGATGCCCCGTGAATTGGCGAATGTAGTCTGTCCCATCGTTCTCAATCCTTGTGTCAGGATTTTGGATCCGGGGTTACAACACAAGCGCCTCGAAGTTCCTCTTCGGAAGAGCAGCACACCAAACACGGGCCGGGCAGATACCCTTCCTTCACTCCGACAGCAGCCAATCCAACTAATGCAGGTCCAAAACAACCCCCCACATCACCAAAGTATTCTGCCGGGTGCTCGAAGCGGAAATCGTCTATAAAGGCAGTACTGTTGCGAAGGTACGTAACCCCCCACTCCTTCGTGCCGAAGTTCTCACCGTTCTGGCTACACAGGACCGAGCTGATGGATCCAACGTTCGCCTGCCCGAGCGCCAGAGCAACAACCTGGGCCAGGCCGTCTCCCTGGTATGGTTCTTCACTGTATCGATGGCCTGGTTCTTGTCCAATCCCCGGCGGAGCAACGAACGCGATCGGATCCAACCCGCCTCGTTCAAGCCCATCTTGAGAGGCCAAAAGCAGGAACGCGGCGCCTTCTCCCGGGCAGAATCCGTCCATCACCCCTTCGGCCAGCACCCTGCCTTCCATGTCCAATGTTCCGAGAAGGTAGAGATCCAAATAGGTATCCACCCCACCTACGAACACGTAGTCCGATGTGCCCTGCTCCAGCGTTTCCAAAGCAGCTGCCAGGGCCTGCATCCCCGCTGCTCGGCCGGTGGGGAATACCCTGCTGGAATCCCTGTCGAACTCCCACTGTGTCTGGACCGCCAGGTGGTCCAGAAATGACTCCGACATTGGAGCTGGACGCTCCTCCCGTAACCCGGGCAGTGGTTCCGGCCCTGCAAGAAATAACGGCCCCCTTTGTTCCGGTGTCGGAGCCAGGTCCTCGACCGCTGCCCCTGCGAGTCGCAGCATGCGGATCTGTCGGGAGGTCAATCCAAGGGTGTCTGCAAGCCCCGCATCCAGGGGTGGCAACAAATCATCGGGGAAGAGGGCCAGAGTCATCGGCGAAAACCGGCTGTTGTAGATCGAACTCTCCTCATAGCGACTGATCCCCGCGCGAACCGACGACGCGGTCTGGGCTGCCGATCCCCCGACGGCCGTCACCATGCCCATGCCACAAATCCACGCGCCATGTCCGGCCATGCCCTATTGCCTCAGTTGAACCGAAGTTCTTTCAGGTCCACATCAACCTGCTCGACTTTCAAGGCCTTCTTGTCGCAGCGAACCGAGCTTCTCCAGCTCATGCACAAGCGGTGGTCATCGGGTTCGATCAAGACCGTCTCCAGTTGGGCCGGCAGCTCCGATGTCTCACCGGAAATGCGTACTTTCACGCCAAGGGCACAGCGGGGAAGCGAAAACTCTAGGGGCCCTTTCGGGCTCATGTTCACTGCACGAACCGGCTCTCCCCCTTTGAGATACCGATCAAAAACCAGGTCCGGATGTCCAGCGTTGAAGAATCTCAGATCGAAGTCCCCGGGCAGATACGGCGCCCGGGTCTTCTGCCACTTCTCATCGTAGGTTCCCGCATACGCTCTGCGCGGCAGCCAGTGCGGGGCGGAAAAGCCGAAACACGCGGGGTCTGCGGCGTCGCCCGGGGTTCGGATCAGATTCTTCGGGTCCTCCAAATTGGGCAGCGGTTCATCCACAAAGTCCGCGGCCTTCCTTTCCCCCGCGAATCCAATGCCCACAGGGTTTCGCTCTTCTCCCAGGAGTTTGCCGCCGTCTGTTTCGACCGCATGCACTCCGCCATAAGCTCTCTCGTAGACCAGCGGCATCGCCTCAAATGGAGCGGGGGGAGTATGCGAGCTACTGTCCCGCCAGGTTCGATTTCCGAAGATCCTGACGGACTTCGAGCGCTCGGCAACCGAGAGATGAACGTCGAGTTGTTGCACGGCTCGCCCGCCCGGGGCGCGAGCTTGGCCCACCAGCACAACATCCGTCGACGGTTTGGTGAGGTGCATCTCGGAAGCGTACTTGATGCTCGACGTGCCCGGCTCTCCCCAATACTCATCCGCTTGAACCGGCGGAACTTGCTCGTCGGCAACGCGGAGCCCCGCGCCCAGGTCAAACGTCGCCTTGACGACCACATAGAGCGTGTCGATCCCCGCTTCGTCGGGGAAGAGGGTTATGGCGGCCTCAAAGGGGCTGGAGTTCTTCAGCTGAAGCAATAAACGCCCTCTCTCGTCATTCCAAACCGGTGGAATCCCCACATGGTCAGTTCCCGACCAGGCCCCTCTGTTTGAATCCCGGGGCGCGAACCTCAAAGAGAGGGCGCCCGGGTGCCAGAAGGGCCAGCCGCAAGGCCGCAAGGCCGCGTTGATCCTGGAAGCCCTCCCGCAGGCTCTCTCGAAGAGATTCTTCCACGGCGGGCTTGCCCGCCAGATAGGACCGACCGGCTTCGAACCGCGCCCGGTTCTCCCCCCACCACTGCTCCACCCGCTCGGCATCCGGCCACGGCAGATCTTCGTCCCGGTCGATGGCCACGTCCTCGTCCTCTGGGTTTTCCGTGGGCCCCGCCTCGAACCCCTCGGGCCATGAACCCTCCAACTTCTCCTCGTCCAAGTCGACGCCGGTGATCGTCACCAAGGCCTGCCCGGCGGCTCGAGCGAACTCCGGCACGGCCATCTGCTCGATGAGCCATGGCACGGCGATGGGATCTCCGGCGGCGCCGGTGGCGAAAACAGCGAGCCTGGCGAATGCAGGATCGCTGAAGAGTTCGGCGCACCAGCTGTGCGCGGCCGAGCGTGGCATACAGAGGGAGACCATCCGCATGGCGCGTTCCGCGTATCTCTCCGATCCGGCAAAGGATTTCAACACCCCCACGCCGGTCATGTCACCAAGCAGGGCAGTGGCCCAGCAAGCGGCAAAACGGCAGTCTTCATCCTCGGCCATCAAGTGCGCCATGAGCTTGGGCAGCAGATCATGCCTTCCCAGTTCCCCAACAGCTCGCAGTGCCCTGGCTCTGAGCGCCGGATCGTCTGCGCCAAGAAAGGTCGCCAGCACCCCTCCCGGATCGGTTCTGTTCACGGCACATGCTGACATGCCTACCGTGCACTCCTTCGGATCGCCCGAAGCGAGCAATGCCCGAATATGGGGGGGCGAAATCTCCGCGGGCAGCCAACCCAGGGCCGAAGCCAAGCCCTTGCGCAGTTCGCCGGAGGAACTCGCCATCTCGATAACGGTCCTGATCCGGTCCTCCTTCCCGCTCTCAAACGCCCCCACGCCGGCAGCAAACACCTCCCCGGGCTCTTCAAAATCCAAGGCATCCAGACACGCGCGCCACCCCTCGTCTCCGACAACGCGAAGAGCATCGAGATGGGCGTCGATGCGCTCGTCCAACTCGGTCAGGTCACCCAAGTCGTAGTTGGTGGCAGCCACCGCGGACCTTCTGAGCAACCACAAAAACGCCGCTTCTTCGGGGTGTTGTTCGACAATGTCGCGGATCCATCGCATGGTAGGGTCAGTTGATCTGTACCGAACCGCCTTTGATGCGGTTCACTCCGGTGGAACGGTTCAAGAGATACTCGCCCTTGATGACGACCTTCCCCGCTCTGGTCAGCGTAATACTCGCCTTTCCGCAGCGAAGGACGATTTCTCGTCTTGCCGAAAACGTAAGCCGTTCTCCGTCGAGCTCCAGCTCCACCGGTGATTGCTCAGCGCACTCCACTGGCGTCTCCCTCCCAGGGTGGCACAGCTTGCCCATGATGATGGGTTGGGTGGGGTCGCCTCGTTCGAAGAGAAGAGCCAGCTCTGAGCCGATATCGCTGTCATCCAAAGGGATCGTGGACCGGGCCGAGATGGCAGGGGGGGAGGGATTACCCGGGAACTCAACCAACATCGTATCGCCAGCTTCGAGGAGCCGCCCAATGACCACGCCCTCTATGCCTGGAGGACTCTCATTGGACTGTGGGTCTCCCGCTGGCATCGTCCGCCGGAGCACCGGCTTCCGCAGCATTAGCTCCAGTGCGTCATTCTCACGTTCCTCGTGCGAATCCATCATCAGTGCAGAATCCTGGTGTTTATGCGGGTCTCTCATGGTTAAAAAAGTCCTGAGTGGTTGTTTCCCGCGGGCGATGCCGGGGTGGAACGTTTCGGCGGCATCCCGCCGGGCTTGTCGAGGCATGCCCACGACCCATCCGCCCGCAAGAGCGACGCTGAGGTCTTCCGCGACCATCCTCACTATCAACCTGGATTTCCGCGACTGGGGCCAGTCTAGTTCTGGGCGATCTTGCTGCCCTTGATGACCACGTCCTTGGACGCCTTGACCGTGATCTTGCCGGACCCCTGGATGGTGATGTCCTTGCCCTTGATCACGATCTCACCGTTCTTCTTCATGCTGATGCTGGCAGAACCGGTCTTGAACAGGATCGCGTCCCCGGCCTCCACCGTCAGGTTCTTGCCTACCTGTAGGGTGTCGTTCTTGCCGATCGAAGCGCTGCGATCGTCTCCAACATCCAGCGACTCCTTCTTACCCACCGTCATCGAGCGATTGCTGCCGACCGAGACCGACTCGTCCTTGGCAACATCCTCGGTGCGATTGGCGCCGATGGAGATGGACTCGTTCTTGCCGACGTTCTCCGTCCGGTCCGCACCGATGGTGATGGATTCGTTTTCGCCCACGTCTTCGGTGCGGTTCGCACCCACTGAAACCGTTTCGTCGTTGCCGACGCTCTTGGTCCGGTCGTGGCCCACGGAGTGGCTCTCGTCGTTCTCCACTTCGATCTGCTGATCCTTCTCGGCGTGGATCAGCAGGTGTTCCTCGCCCTTCTTGTCCTCGAAGCGGAGCTCATTGCAGTTCTCCGCGCCGCCCCCCTTGGTGCTGCGGCTCTGGATGCCGCTTTGGGTAGCGTTGCCCGGCAGTTCGTAGGGGGGCATGCAGTCGGCGTTGTACACCCGCCCAGTGACGATGGGCCGGTCCGGGTCGCCCTCCAGAAACTCTATGATGACCTCCTGGCCGATGCGGGGAACGTGGACCCCGCCCCAGCCCTTACCGGCCCAGACCTGGGCCACCCGCACCCAGCAGGAACTGTTCTCGTCCATCTTCCCTTGCCGGTCCCAATGGAACTGGACCTTCACCCGGCCGTATTTGTCGGTCCAGATCTCCTCTCCCGCCTTGCCGACCACCACCGCCGTCTGGGGGCCCTGCACCACCGGTTTCGGCGTGGTGCGCGGCGAGCGATAGGGTTGCTGGCTGTCGACAACAGAAAAGCGGCACTCATACGTGAGCCCGGAGGAGTCTCCCCCCGAACGGGCGGCCTGTTCTTCCAGATCGTGTACAGCCGTGAGGATCAGGTACTCTCGATCCTGGTCCTCCCGCGGGTAGCCAGAGAGTGCGAACAACCCGCCCACGGCGAGCCCCAGGGCGTCTCCCTTGGCCTCGGCCCGTTCGTACTGCGCCTGGAGTTCCTCGAGTCGCACCCGGGCGTAGGTTTCGCCATCACCTGGCGCCAGGAACTCCCCGGGGTAGTCGTACACTTCGTAGTCGGAGCGGTCGTGTCCCCGCGACACCGACGACAACGTCTTGAGGCTGGCCCGGGGTTTTTCGAAGTCGAAGTCATTCAAGGCGTAGGCACCGGGTTGCACGTCGCGGGTGATCGCCCATTCGCTGATGTGCCCCTCACGGATGGCCCGGTCCCCCGGCGGATAGTAGGGGATCTGTTCCAACCCGGGGAGCAGATCGTGGGAGCTGTAGGAGTCGGAGAGCACCAGGGTGTGTTTACCGTCCTGGTGGGTAAAGTAGTAGTAGATCCCCTCCTGCTCCATGAGCCGGCTGACGAAGTTGAAGTCCGTCTCCCGGTACTGCACGCAGTACTCCCAGGTGCGGTAGGAGCCGCTGAGCAGTTCCTCGAAATCAGAGAATCCCTGCTCGCGAAACACCTCCTTGATGATCTCGGGGACGGTCTTCCCCTGGAAGATGCGGCAGTCGGCGGTGCGGGTGAGGAACCACAACCACGGCCGCAGGGTGGCCCGGTAGCGCACGTACTCACCGGAGCGCTCGGCTTGGCTGAAACGGCTGACAAACCCGCTGAAGAAACGGGGGGAACCCGCCCCTTGGTCCACCCGGACGGTGAGGTTCTGCCCCAGGATGTCGTCGAAGGTGAGCTGGTGGTCTTCACAGTCGACTTCCAACTCGAGCTCGAACAGGCGGCCCAACTCTTCCACGGCCCGCAGGCTGCGGAACAACAACACGTCGTCGCCCAGGGGGCCGGAAACCGTTATCCGCTGTCGCTCTGGCATGGGCTGCACCCCTTGTCCACAGGTCGAGTCTCACACCGCCCCAGTGTAACGGCGCCGGAACGGACCGCAAACAACCCAGCGACCCAGAGGTCCACCGCCCGTCGGCGCCCAGCCACCGCACATCACTGAAAGATGCGGGCGGGCACGCTGCCAGGGCGAAATTGGGCGAGTTCCAGCACCCTTCCCGAGCCCTCGAAGGCGTAACTCACGGTGATGTGCTTTACCTTGTAGCCCGACAACAGCGCCCGTTGCTCCGGAAAGTCGTCGCTGCCAAACACTCGGCTGCCCCGGCGGAAGTCACCGAGGAAGTTGAGAAACGCGTCGTATCCGTTGTAGCGTTGGGTGAGGATCACGTCGCCGATGGAGATCTCCACCAGCACCGCCGAGCAGGCTCCGGGGGACCAGGTCAAAGTCTTCTGAATCGGGTAGTTCAAGTTCACCAACGACTGCGCCCCGTCGGCACACTGGAGGATCAAACTGGTGCGGTGAGGCTGCTGGATCGCCCCCGCGTTGGCATCGGTGGGCAGGGCCGCCACCTGTACCCGGTACTCACCCCGCAGGGCCTTGCCACTGAGCCGCCCGCGGGTGAGCAGTTGTAGGATCCCTTGGGAAAAATCCAAGCCATCTCCGTACAGGGTGCGAGGCAGGAAGCCGCGATTGCTGCTCTTTTTCAAGAACGGAGCCAGCGCCTGTTCCTGGAAGCCCCACACCTTGCCTTCGGGCCCCTGCAGTACCTCGACCAGTTCCCAGCCCGACAGCCCCTTGCCCTCGGCCAGAACCTTCTCCTGCCACTGCTCCTCCAGGTCGAGCTGCGCCTGGTCCAGTACCACGCTCCAGACCTGTTCGAGGGGCCGTTCGAACAGGGCCCAAAACACGTTTTCCTGGGGGTTCCCCGACGAGATTACGCTGCGCACCTTCTTCAGCGCCCAGACGTTCTTGTTCGCCGGTTTCTCCGGCTCGCCCACCAAGGCCTCGGCCTCCAGGTAGGTGTCGCGCGCCATCTGGTGGGCAGCGCGGGTCGACAACGCCTGGGCCGCCACCTGGCGCAGGGTCTCCTGGTACACGGTCAGGTGCGGGTGCGCCTGGCGGTCGCGCTTCTCCAGTTTCTGGTCGTCGGTCTCCCCCCGCAGCCGGGTCTTGAGGTTTCCCAGCGCCTTACCGCTCTTGGAGGTCCAGCGACCGAGGACGCCCTCGCCCCCCTTGAGTTCCCGCTGGTACTCAGGATCGGCGAGCCGTTCATAGTCGTACACCAAGGACACCCAAGCCGGCAGTTGCCCCCCTTCGCGGGTCAGTTGCACGGCGGGGGCCAGCGCCCCCGGAACGTAGGCCAGCACCTGGGCGTAGGGAGAGTCGGGAGCGGCCAGCTTGCCTACCAGATCAACCTGCCGGGAGCGCTCGAACCAGCGCCGGAAGCCGCCTGGAAACCCCGTCAGAAACCCCTCCCACTGGCGGAGGTACTCGGTCCGGTACGCGGACTCGAACTGTTCCAGGGCCTCTCGCACCTCCGCTTCCCCGGTCAAGGATGCCTGGATCTCGCCCATGAAGCGGTGGATCCTTTCCCAGCCGTCGGGGGTGTAGGCCCGTTCCACGTGCAGGATCCCGCCTCCAGCGAGGGGCACGTCGTCGCCCCAGTAGGGCACGGCGGTCGCCTCTTCCAGGTCGGCCTGGAGGTTGGCCCAGTCGTCGAGCCATGCGAAACCGATGCTGCGCCGGGCGAGAAACCCCTGGATGCGCTTCTGCTCCGCCGCCAGGTTCTCTTCCAAGACCCGCCGGTCGGCCTGCCAGCGGAGGTACGCCAGGAACCCCCGTTCCACCTGTTGGGCCGCGCCTTCCCCCGCATCCCCGGAGAGCCGTCCCAGAACCAGCGCGAACGCCGGCAGCGTGGCCCCGGAAAGGGCGTCCGCAGTGACGTCCTCGGCGCTGGCGATCTGCAACAGGCTGGACCGCCGAGACATATAGTCCACGTGCCGCGCCACGTCCTGGGGTGCGCCCCCCACCGCCACCCGGTCCAGGCTCAGGTCGAGTTCCCGGTCCAGGGGCTCAAGAATGCCCTTGCCGAAGCGGCCGCAGAACACGCTCTCCATCTGGCGGATCAGCCGAGTGCTCTGGGTCAGCCCCAGGCGCGGCAACCAGCGCTCGGCGTCGCGGGCGCGAGCCCCTTCGATGGCTTCCCTCAGCTGGTCGATCATCCCGAGATTGGCGGCGAACTCCTGCCCCAGGTAGGGGCTGGCGGGGATCTCACCCGCCACCATGCGGATAGTCCTAAGATCCTGCACGAAGGTCACGCTGAGCAGAGCCCCGAGCACGACACAGACCACCAGCCACACGGACAGGCCCACGTTGCGGGTGAGCCGGCTCCAGCCGATCGCCTTGGAGGTGGGGCTCACCAGGGCCCTGTCCCGGGCCAGGACGGCCGTGAAGAACCCCTTCAGGAACCAGCCGTGTCCGGTTCCCGACGCGGCCAGCTGTTCCCCCTCCAGCCCCAGACCGGGCAGGAACCGGGAGACCGGCATCCCCTCCTGCCGGGCGCTGCAGAAGTACAAGCCCCGGCAGAACGCCGGCTCCCGATAGGGGTTGTCCTCAAACACGGTGCCGAGCAGGTTGCGCAGGGGCTCTTCCAGAGCCCGGAACTCCTCCGGGAACAGGTACGCCTCGGGGTGCAGTGGGTCGGTTTCCGACTCGCCCAACAGGGTCAGGCGCAGTTCGCGGAGCCGGCCGTAGATCTGCCCGCACACCCTCTCCAGGAACGCCAGGGCCGGGGGCCCCGCCTCCCGCGCGTCGTTGAGCCCGCCCCAGGCCTGGTCGCGCACCGGGGCTGGGAACGCCTGGAAGAAACGCGCCATGCCGCTGATCCGGTCGCACTGGGTCACCAACAGGTACACCGGCACCACCACCCCGAGACCGGTGGCCATCTCGTCGAGGCGCTTGGCCAGGGCGGCTCCGAGTTTCTGCAGTTCGGATCGTTCCGCCCGCAACAGGGTCTCTGCGGAAACGGTAATCAGCACCCCGTTGAGGGGCTCGCTCTTGCGGGTACGGTGCACCAGGGCCAGGAACGCCCGCCACTCCTCCTCGTCCTCGGGATCGCGGGGCACGGCGTAGGCGCCGGGGGCGTCGAGCACAACCCCCTGCTCCAGCAGCCGCCACCGGAAGCCCGCACCCGGCTCCCCGCCCGGCGCCGGACCACTGCCCCCAGCTTCGGCCAGCAGCGCCGTCTTGCCGCTGCCCCCCGGCCCCAGCACCAGATACCACGGCGCCTCCCCGACCGGATCGATGCCGCCCTTGATGCGCGCCTTGCGTAGGGTCTGGACGCACTCCTTCCAGCGCTCAGCCAGGGCCCGCCCCCGGGCCGTATCGGGGGCCTCCTCCGTGGGGGCCGCCTGCCGGCGGCTGCGCCAACGCAGCAGACCGATCACGGCACAGACCACGCCGGTGACCCCTCCCCACCCTATGCCGACCCATTGCAGGGGCCAGTCCAGCAGGTAGGCCAGCACCAGGGTTCCCCCGATCACGAGAACCACCCCCAGCAGCACGGCGACCCACTTCAGCAGTTTCTTCATGGCGTCAGCCCCGCCCCCCGCCCACGTGGGTGAGCAGGTTGTCCAACACGCCGTTGAGCACGAAGGTGTAGATGACGAACAACAGGACCAGGAACAGCGGCGGCGCCACACCCAACAGGAGGTGCGGCAGTGTCCAGAACTTGGGTTTCTGCGCGCTGGGTCCGGCCGTAAGCTGGGTCTGGTAGGCCTCGGCAAACAGTTGTTCATCGGCGAAGGAGGCCGGTTCCCGCACGCTGCCAAGCACCGATTTGAGGTTGGACCTCTTCAACTGGGCCAGCAGGAACTCGTCTCCCTCCTGGTGGTAACGACCACGGAACCCCAGGCTGAGGCAGGTGAAGTACACCTCCCGGACCCCTTGCTGATCGGAGCGGAGCCGGTTGAGACGCTCGAAGAACTCGCTGCCCGCGCTGGTGGTGCTGTAGTAAGCGGTCTGCAGCAGGTTGCGGCGCCACTCCTCCCGCTGGCTCCAGGGCATGGTGAGGATCGTTTCGTCCACCCAGGCGAACACCGCGAATCGGGCGTCGTCGTAGCTGCGCGGGTCGATGCCCCAAGTGCGCATGCGCTGGGCGCTCTGCTCGATCAGCCGATCCAGGGTGGCCTTCACCGTGGCAAACTCCGGTTGGCGCCGGGCACAGATCTTCTTGAGATAGGCCACGTACCCGAAGGTCTCGGTAAAGCAGTTGTCCACCGTGCGGCCGGTCGCCTCACTCGCCATAGATCACCATCAGCTCGATCTCGATCTCATCGGGAGGAGTCTCCAGATACACCCCCATATTCTGGTTGTCGCGAACGGGATCCCATGCCGGCCCGCGGGGGTCCAGGGCGAAGTAGATACTGTCGGGCCGCCGCGGCAACTCCGTGGGTGGAGCTGCCAGGTACTCCAGGCTCACTCCGGGCAGGGCGCGGGCGATGAGGATCGGGAGGTACTCCTTGGAACTCAGTTTGGCGAGGGATTGCAGAACCCCCGCCAACGAGTCCCCCCCGGCGGGGGACCGCACGCAGAGGTAAAAGCGGCTGCCGGCACGGAAGATGCGCTCGGGCACGTCGGCGTGGAAGTAGGTGCCGTCAAACAGCAGCGGCGCGACGAAATCCGGACCCGCAGCCAACTCCTCCAGCAGGCGGGAGATCACGCGCCGGGCCTCCCCGAAACCGCCGCGTAGGTTGGTGTGTCGGTACTCCGGCAGGCCTACCCCGGCCTTCGTGTCGGAGTCGGTGCCGAACACGTCGTAACGTCGGGAGAAGGTGGACAGCTCCCCGGCGATCTGGCGCAGCGCGGCGTAGCCGTCCCACGGGGCCAGGTTCGGCGACTGCACCACCTGGTGCAGCCACGGGATCCAGCGGTTGACGCACTGCAGGCTCAGCAGGGGCACCAGGTCCCTGGCTCCCAGGTCGGGGGCGTCGAGCCCCCGACCGTGTTTGTACTGGGCCAGTTCGTGCCCCCGGGAGGTGAGCTGTTCCTTGAGCTCGCGGAACACCCCCAGCAGGTACGGAGAACTCTCCACGGTCAGCGCCGGCGGCACGAAACTGCCCACCAGCCGCACCTCGCTGCCCAGACGCTCCAGTTCGGCGATCTGGATGAGGTGGCAGTCGCTGGCCTCCTCAGCCTCCTGGCCGAAGAACAGGCGCAGGTTGTACTCCAGGTAGAGGACCGGCTGCCCCGGATCCCGGGCATACAGGTCCTTCGTGGTAGCGTCCGCGTCCGAGATCTTGTAGCGGACCCCACGGTCTTCCCGGCCACTGGCGCCGTCCGGGTCGTCGGCGATATTCACCCCGTCGGGCATCAACTTGCGCAGCGCCAGGTGCACCGCCAGGGGACCGCCGGTGTCCGCCCACAGGCCTTCGAACGAGCGGGCCGCGATCCGCGCGTTGCCCGGGGACCGCACCAGGGAGCCGTCTTGGAACAGTACCTCCAACTCGGCGAGCTCAAACACCTGGTCCTTGAGAGCCCCCTCGGCGACCGCCAGGGACCGCACCCCCCAGAAGAACGGCCGGGTCATGGCGGCGAGGGCGAGGCCCTTGGCGTCGTGGAATGCGTCCTGCTGCTGGAAGTGTTGGGGCCGCAGGAACACCCCCTCGTGCCAGTAGATCGGTCTGCCGCGGTTCATGCATCCACTCCCGTGCGGCTAGCGCCGCGCGCGCCCGGTCCGGCGCCCAGTATCACTCGCTGCCCACGAACCCGTCACTGCCCAACTGCAGCGCCATCTCCAAAGGCACGGAGTAGCACCCCTTTTCCTTGCCGAAGAAGGACAGCTCGACATGGGTTGGGATGGAGTAGAGCCGGCTGAAGTTCTGGGCTTGCTGGTTGTAGAAACCGGCGACGATTCCCAGGTAGCGGGCCCCCTGCACCCGGTCCATCTTCACCTGCTTTGTCTCCCCCGGTTGCACCACCAACTGGCGGTGCGACACCACGCTGCCGTCGAACGCCTTGCCCTCCAACAGGCGCCCCACCCCTTCCTGGGACTCCAGCAGTTGCTTGAACATGTTGGGATCCGCCAGTTGGTACAACAGCACCAATACGGTGTGCGGCTGGTTGTTGTAGTTGTTCAGGTCTGGTGTGGCCACCAGATCGACACTCACCGCCTCCTGTTCGTAGGTGTACTGGCACGGCGCCTTGTAGACCTGCCCCCCCCGCCGCAACCCACGGCCAACAGCAACAGGAAAAGCGACAGACTGCCTCTGCGTGGTGTTCTCATGTGGAATGCTCCCCTTTCATCCCCGAAGATTGCGCTTGAAACTTGCCCGGAAATCGCGCACCAACCGGCCCTTGCCGTGATACTCGGCCAACTGGGAAAACTTTTCTGCGTAGGCGTCGAACACTGCAGCCTTGTACAGGGGCGCCGGACGCAGCCCGGGCTTGCCTACAAAGGCCCTCGCCGCAGCCGGGTCCAGGGCCTGCATCAACCGGTCGAAGAACTCTTGGGCGGTCTGCTGCACCGCGCGCTCCACTGCCTCTTCCCGGGTCCGCACCTGCTCCAGCAGCGCCTCCGGCGTCAGGTCGGGGTCCGCCTCGACGCCGACCAGGGAACGGATCTTCCCGATCAGCGCCTCCAGGTCCAGCTGCGACTGACCCGCAGCGGACCCCGCCCCGCCTGGAACCGCGTGGGCCACAGAGCCATCCGCGTGCGCCCAAGGGGGCGCCACGCCGCGCCTCGTCTCGAACTGCGCAAGCGTCTCTCGCAGCAGGGCCGGCACCTCAGGCCGCCCTTCCCCCTGCAACTGGCAGGAGAGATAGAGTTCCAGAGCCCGCCGCCGTTCGGACTCCGGCAGCCCTGCGGCTCGCTGGGCCACCTGGCGCAGCCCCCCGGCCAAACGCCGTGGGATAGAGTGCACACCACCCGTGGTTTCGGTCACCACCCCCAGCACTACCTACTCCCCGGGGGTTTGCCGCGGCGGAGGATCATCGTCTTCTCGAAATCTTCGCCCTCCTGCCCTTCCTGGGCGGGTGACGTAGCGTCTTCGGCCTGGGGAGCCCGCGGCACCCCGGGAGCACCGGGGCGCAGGATCATGGTTTCTTCGAACCCGGACCCGGCGACCGGGGCAGCCGGCGTGGGGGCCGACTGGGTCCTTCCAGGGGGCCGTTGCAGAATCATCGTCTCATCGAAGGCGGGCTCGGCCGGATCGTCCCCCTGGGTCCCGGCGGTCACACCGGCGCTCGCCTGTTCCCGGGCGGACGACAGGGCTGCCGCCACCTGCCCGGGGCGCAGAATCACGGTTTCATCCAGCCCGGACTCCGGCGCTACAGGCGCGGGGGCAACGGATTGCACCTCCGGGCCGGTCACGGCGGGGCCGTCGGGTGCTGTGACCATCGGGGTGGGCGCCGGCCGGGCGTCGTCTCCGGAGCCGAGAGCAAGCACCCGATCCAACCACTCAGGGTCATCGATCAACCCGGTGAGCACCGCGCGGATGTCCGTCGCGGGTGCCGGCTGCCAGGCGAACAGCGACTGCCTGGCCTTCTCCAGCAACGGGCAAAGGTCGTCCCGCA
Source organism: Deferrisomatales bacterium (assembly GCA_029211085.1). GTDB lineage: Bacteria > Desulfobacterota > Deferrisomatia > Deferrisomatales > JARGFW01 > JARGFW01. The sequence continues at coordinate 27,726 of JARGFW010000042.1, forward strand.
GGCGGCCAATGACCATGCCATCCACCGCCTCTGCCGCCGCCCCTGCAGCGAGGAAGCTGAACCCGGGGATCCCGGTGAGGAGCCGGAACCCCAGTTCCAGCACCTCGCCCCACAGCTCGGAGGGAACCGGAGTGTTCCCTGGCGCCAGGGGCTCCCAGAGCAGGTTCCCGGCGTCGAACAGGGGGTCGAGCAGACCTCGCTCCAGGTTCTCGGCGATCGGCTTCCCATCCCCTCCCATGCCGGTCGCCCCGGCCCCACGCTCCAGTTCCGCGGCAACAAACCGGCAGCGCTGACTCACCTCGTCCATGGTCTGGGAGCGGTTGGCCAGCAGGGACCGGAACAGCAGCATGCCCAGACTGAACAGATCGCACTCTGCCCCATACCGGCGCAGCATCGTGAAGCGGACCTCCACCTGGGGCAGCGCTTTGAGGGAGGCCAAGCGCTCCCGATCTGCCGCGGCAAGTTGTACGGGAGCCGAACGAAGCGCCACCCCCCCGCCGCTGCTGCCCCGGCAGGCGCAGGGAAGTTGAAGCTCCGAGCGGAACCCCAGGCCCTGGCCCAAGCCAAGCTGGAAGGTGTCCGCCGGCCCCGCCTCGCCGGGGCGGAGGCGCTCGGTTTCGAGGACGCCGTCCACCACACAACCCCCGGCCGGGTCGTCCACCACCGCGAGTACTGCGAAACGGGCCGGCTGCCACACCCCCTGCCCCGGGCAGACGGCCACTCCGGGATGGGAGTATGCCAGGTCGAAACGAAAAGGCGGCAGGAAGCCCCGTTCCGCGTCCTCCCCGGCAGCGGCGACCGGGCGGGCTCCCTCCAAGCCCACCGCTTGGGCCTGGGATCGCCACCACGCGGGGGCTGCCCCGCCGCCGCCCCCCAGCGCCACCCTCGCGGTCCCCGGGTTCAGGTTCAGGTGGGGCCGTCCCAGGGACCGGTGGATCACCTCGACCCCGGCACACACCTGCTCGAACACGGTCAGTTTGAGCAGCAGGGCCTCCAGGGGCAGGCGCTGCTCCCGCTCGGCGGCGAACAGGAAAGCTCCGGTGTTTGCCGCCCGGGGCGTCTCGTCGGCAACGGGGGGAGCCCACGGTAACGGCAGCTCGGCGCGAGGGCGTCCGCCGAGCAGATCGCTAGCGGCGCCGTAACCCAGTGGCAACAACTCCACGGGCCACGCCTCGCCCCCGCAAAACGACAAGGGTACCAGCAGGGTGCTGGCCTCACCGGGTTCGGCGCCGTCACTCAGGGGGTAGCAGGATTGGCTGAAAGTACAACCCTGGCAGGGGAAGTGCAGGTTGCCGGTGTCGCGACTGGCGGCAACCCGCTGACCGAACCCCTCCACCAGGGCCCAACGGTCCCCAACGCTGGGGTGTCCGGCAGGCTCTCCGCTCAGGCTGTAGAAATGGGGTGCGTTCGCTTCCCCGGCACAACGGGGGCAGCTGACGTGGCGGTGCGGAGAGGTGGCTCGGGAAACCAGGCCCCCGGCCACCAGCGCGGCGTCGTCGCGGCACTCCGCCAAGGGCTCACCGCAGACCGGACACGGCGGCACGAACAGCAACGTACGGCGCTTGCAGTACCAGAGGGGGGGGAGCGGGTACGGCGTGGGCTCTGGGCCCTCCCCCACCGGCGCCGCCCCGGGGACCGGCGATACCGCCTGCACGAGGGACTGCAGCTCCAGCGTCAGCCCTTGGAACCAGCGGTCC
>JARGFW010000043.1 GCA_029211085.1 Deferrisomatales bacterium
TCCTCGGCTACGCCGGGATCATCTCCCTGGGCCACGCGGCGTTCTTCGGGATCGGAGCCTATACGGCCGGGATCATCTCGCGCCACGGCTGGGGGGAGCCCCTCACCGGCCTCGCTGCAGCCGCCGTGGTTGCCGGCCTGGTCGGCTATCTGGTGGCCTTCGTCATCGTGCGCGTGCGCCACTTGGCACTGCTCATGATCACCCTGGGCTTCGGCTTCCTGCTCGTCGAACTCGCCAACGCCAACGGCTGGCTCACCGGCGGAGCGGACGGCCTCCAGGGGGTCAATACCTGGAAGCTGCTCGGGACCTTCAAGTTCGACCTGTGGGGGCGCACGGCCTACGGCTACTCCTTTGGGGTCACCTTCCTGCTGTTCCTGCTGTGCCGCCGGTTGGTGCACTCACCGTTCGGACTGTCCCTGGAGGGCATCCGCGAGAACCCCACCCGCACGGTCGCCGTGGGCGCGCCGAACCGCACGCGACTGCGCCACATCTTCACCTATGCCGCCGCCATCGCCGGCGTCGCCGGCGCCCTGCTCGCCCAGACCACCGAGACCGTGTCCCTTGAGGTTCTGGGTTTCCAGCGCTCCGCGGATGTGGCGGTGATGCTCATCCTCGGCGGCACCGGGCGCCTGTACGGCGCGATCGTGGGCGCGATCATTTTCCTGTTCGCCCGGGACCAGTTGGCCGGCATGAACCCCCAGTACTGGTATTTCTGGATCGGTCTGCTGCTGATGGGGGTGGTCCTGTTCATGCCCGACGGCATCGTCGGCGGGCTGCGCCGCCTCCTGCCGAAGCGGGAGAAGCGGCCATGAGCACGGTGCTGGCCACCCAGAGCCTGCGCAAGTCCTTCGGCAGCCTGATCGTCACCGACAACGTGGAACTCGCCCTGCCCAAGGGGGCGCGCCACGCCCTGATCGGGCCCAACGGAGCGGGCAAGACCACGCTGATCAACCTGATCACCGGTGCGCTGGCACCCGACGGCGGCAGGGTGGTGCTGAACGGACAGGACATCACGGCCCTGGAGCCGGACCAGCGAGTCAAGCGCGGGCTGGTGCGCACCTTCCAGATCAACACCCTGTTTCCCGGCCTCACCCCGCTGGAGGCTGTGGTGCTCGCGGTGCTGGAGCGGCGCGGTGTCGCTGGCCGCTGGTGGGCGCCCTTGACCGGCCAGACCGAAGCCGTCGACGAAGCCTACGAACTCCTGAAGCTGTTCCAGATCGCCACGGTGTGCACCCGGCCGACCCGGGACCTGGCCTACGGGGAGCAGCGCCTCCTGGAGATCGCCCTGGCCCTCGCCACCCGACCCGCGGTGCTGTTGCTGGACGAGCCCGCCGCGGGGGTTCCCAGGAGCGAGAGTGCGGCGATCTTCGAGGCGATCGCGGCGTTGCCCGAGGACATCTCGGTGCTCTTCATCGAGCACGACATGGACCTCGTGTTCCGCTTCGCCACCCACATCTTCGTCCAGGTCCAGGGCCGGCTGCTGGTGGAGGGGACGCCGGGGGAGATCGCCACCCACCCGACGGTGCGCGAGGTGTACCTGGGGAGCGCGGCCCACCATGGCTGACCCGCTGCTGCAACTGGAAGAGGTGCGCGCCGGCTACGGCGAGGCGGTGGTGCTGGACGGCATCTCGCTGGCGATCGGGCAAGGGGAGAGCCTCGCCATCCTAGGCCGCAACGGGGTCGGCAAGTCGACGCTGGTGCTGACGATCATGAACCTCACCGCTCTGTTCTCCGGCACGGTGCGGTTTCGCGGCCGCGACGTGACCCGCACCCCCGCCCACCGGCGGGCGCGGCTCGGGTTCGGCTGGGTCCCCCAGGAGCGCGACATCTTCCCCTCCCTCAGCGTGGAGGAGAACCTCACCGTGGTCGCCCGTCCCGGGCCCTGGGACCGGGAGCGGGTCTTCGGCCTGTTCCCGAGTCTGAAGGAGCGGCGGGAGAACGCCGGCAACCAGCTCTCGGGGGGGGAGCAGCAGATGCTGGCCATCGGCCGCACCCTGATGTCCAACCCGCAGCTGCTGCTGCTCGACGAACCGATGGAGGGCCTGGCGCCGATCGTGGTGGACGAGCTGGCAGCGGCGATCGCCGGCATGACGCGCTCCGGGGACATGGCCCTGGTGCTCGTGGAGCAGCACGGGGCGATCGCCCTGGAACTCACCGACCGGGCCATCGTCATCGAACGCGGCCGGATCGCCCACGCCGCACCGTCGGCGGTGATGGCGGGTCAGGCGGCGCCCCTCGACCGCTATCTCGGGCTCAACCTGGCAGACAAGTGAACGGGAGCGACTGACGTGGAGCAGCGGCGTGTCGGCAGTTCCGGCCTCCAGGTCTCGGCCCTCGGCCTCGGCTGCAACAACTTCGGCGGGCGCATGGATGCGGCGGCGGCGGCGCGGGTGGTGCACGCGGCGCTGGACCTGGGCGTCACCCACTTCGACACCGCGGACACCTACCCGATGGGGGTGGGCAGGGCGTCCGAGGAGATCCTGGGCAGGGCGCTCAAGGGCCGGCGCCAGGACGCCGTGGTGGCCACCAAGTGCGGCAAGCCCATGGATGCCTCGGGGCGCATGCAGGGGGCCTCGCGGCTCTACCTCTGCGCCGCGGTCGAGGCCTCCCTGCGCCGACTCGACACCGAGCACATCGACCTCCTGTACGTCCACCAGCCCGACCCCGACACGCCGGTGGGGGAGACCCTGGCGGCCCTCGACGACCTGATCCGCGCCGGAAAGGTCCGCTACGTCGCCGCGTCGAACTGTGCCGCCTGGCAGATCGTCGAGGCCGAGTGGACCGCGCGCGCCGCCGGGCTGAACCGCTACATCGCCACCCAGGAGCAGTACAGCCTGATCGCCCGGGGCGTGGAGAGGGAGCTCCTTCCCGTCTGCAAGCGGTACGGCCTCGGTCTCGTGCCGTACTTCCCCCTGGCGAGCGGCATCCTCACGGGCAAGTACTGCAGCGGCCAGGCCGCCCCGGAGGGCACGCGCCTCGCCACTGCCAAGGGCCTGGCCGAACTCTTCCTCACCGAGGCGAACCTGGCCCTGGCGGAACGCCTGGGGGCGTTCGCGGCGGAGCGGGGAAGGACCCTCCTGGACCTCGCCTTCGCCTGGCTGTTGCGCGACCCCGTGGTCCCCAGCGTGATCGCCGGGGCGAGCACCCCCGAACAGCTGCAGGCCAACGCGAAGGCATGCACGTGGACGCTTTCGGCTGCCGATGCCGCCGAAGTGGGGGCGCGCCTCGGGGGGTAGCCTCTCGCAGCACACCGGCCCCTCCGGGGTGCTCCTGCGCCGTTGCCTAACCGCTTCAGCGGTAGGGCCACCCCTCGCGGCGCTTCCGCTGCCGCATCATTTGTGCCTTCATGTGCGTGAGCCTCCCGTCTGCGGCGGTGTGACCGCCAGTTGTCCTGTCAGCGTCCTGCAGCCTTCGTCTACCCACAGCCTCGACTGCACTTCGTGCCCACGGCGGTGCGGACCGAGGACAGGCCGTGCACCCGGCTCCCGTCCGGCAACAGCCGCCCGCGGACGTCGTGGCGGCAGGTCGGGATGTGGACGGTGCCGCGGCAGCGGACCGCTCCCCGGCCGCCGACGTGCCTTGAGCCCGCGCGGGCGGGTCGAGTTGTTGCCACTCCCGGCCTTCCCCGTGACACCGCGGGGGCTGGGCCGCCCCAACTTTGCAATCCGGATCCCCTGTGGTAAACAGGGCCCGGCAACTTTGGCGCGGAGTTGGGGCGCTTGCGCCATCTCGGATGGGTACCACGGGGACCTGACGAAGCGGGCCGGTTCGCCTCCGGAGGCAAACCGGCAACTCCGTCTTTGGCTCAACGGCACTACACATCGAAAGGAGCGAATCATGAGCAAGGTACGGAAGTTGGTGTTGGCGGTGCTGCCGGTCGCGATGCTGGGGCTGAGCTCCAGCGGCCTCGCCCAGGTCGCCGCGGTGGATCTGCAAACCGGAGAGCAACCGCCGGTTGAGAAGATGACGCTGACGGCCGGGATCGGGGCCGCCGTGGTTCCCGAGTTCGAAGGTTCTTCTGATTTCACGGGTGCCCCTGTCCTCTACTTCCGGGGTCTTTGGCCGAGAGGACAGTACGTGCAGTTTCTGGGCACGACCCTCATGGGCAACGTGCTCCCGAGCAAGACCTGGCAGGTCGGCCCCCTGCTGCGTTTCCGGGGCGCTCGCGACGACGTGAGGAACGACCGGGTCGACGCCATGGAAAAGGTCGATGCGGCCGCGGAACTGGGCGCTTTTGCGGGCTTTCAGTACCAGCACTGGAACGCCAAGGTCGATGCGGCGCAGGACGTGGCCAACGGTCACGAGGGGTTCCTGTTGACCCTCAGCGGGGGGTACACGCTGCCGGTGGGCAGCGCGGCGTCGGTGAACTTGAGCCTTTCGACCACCTACGCGGACCAGGACTACATGCAGGCGTACTTCGGCGTCAGTGAGGCAGACGCCGACAGTAGCGAGCTTGATCGCTATGATGCCGATGCGGGGTTCAAAGATGTTTCCGCCACGTTGCTCGGGATGTACCGCTACACTCCCAACTGGGGCGTGATGGCGGCGGCGCGCCTGACCAGCCTGCTCGGGGACGCGGCGGACAGCCCGATCGTGGACAGCGAGGGGAGTGTCACGCAACTCCTCGTCGGGGCGGCGATTACCTACACTTTCTAGGACCACGGCGGGTTACGTCCCGGGCCCGCTTCGGGGGCGTTTCCGCAGGGGACCGACAGGTCCCGGGGCCCTTCCCGGCAACGAACGACGATGTCGATCCGGCGGCGGAGTCCACACCAGATGGGCTCCGCCGTCTTTTGCAAACTGCGTGGAAGTCGCTGGCCGCCCGCTTGGACTAGCGGCTTGCGGTGGGTCGATTCGTGCGGGTTCTGCTCCTCTCTTCCGTTACTGCGGACGCCCGGGTCGGGGGCTACGCCGTCTTTGACGCGTTCCTGCAACTGGTTGAGAGCACGGGGAGCCGCGTGTTCTGGCTGTGTTCCCTCATCGAAGCGGCGTGGGCCCACCTGCGGGCCCGTTCGCGGCACACTCGCTCCGTTCCGGCACACGCAGTCCCTGGATGCCTGGACGGAGCAGGAGATCCATCAGTTGCTCCGGAAGCGGACGGCCGCCAGTGGTGTGCCGGTCGTGTACGACTCGGTGCGCCTCGGGAGGACCAGGGGCCGGCAACGAGATGGCGCCGTTGCTGTCAGCCTTGCGCTCCCACGGGACCTTGACGGTGGCCGAGGCGTCTGCGACTCTCCACCTTCGAGGGGCCCGCTGCGCCACTGTCGTCGGCCGTCTGGCCGACCTGGGAATCCTCGGTTGCGATGGCGAGCGATGCCCGATCTCTTCCTACTGGTACCCGGCGGCCAAGCGCTTCCTGAAGCGCGGCAACCGTCTTCTCGTGTGACGTGGTGCTATGAACGAACAGGTCGGCATTCTCCAGTTCCTGCGGCCGGACGGGGTGCCGTACGCCGTCGGCATACTGGCCGCCACGATCGTTCTGGCGAACCTGCTCACCCGGGGGTTCGACCGCCTGGGGGAACCCCTGCCCGGGAAGCGACTGACCCTGAGTCAGGTAGGCACCTTCACCCGCTTCGGGGTATATCTGGTCGGCTTGTGCGGGGCGACCGTTGCGGTGGTCAACCTGTCGCGCGACCTCGTCCTGGCGCTCGGTGAAGCTCGTCACCCTCGACGATACCCAGGTCACGATCCCCAACAACAGGTTCCTCACGGACGCGGTCGCCTCGGCAAACGCGGGAAACCTTGAGATGCTGGTGCAGTTGGACTTCCACGTGGCGGTCGATCAGGACGTCGCTGTGGCGAAGAGGATCGTCGAGGAGGCCCTCACGAGCAGTTGCCACATCTGCCTGCGGCTGCCCTGGACGGTGGTTGTCTCCGAGATCATCCGGGAGACCTTCATTGCGATTCGCCTGCGCCAGGGGCTATGTGAGCGACGTGGCGTTAGAAGAGGCTCTCTTGAGCGAGGTGACCGAACGCGTCCTGGACGCTTTCCAGAGGGAAGGGGTCCATCCGCCCATGGTGTCTCGAAACAACGCTCGAGAAGAACGTTGCACAGTCAGCAGGCGAGCCGCGAGTGGCGACGCGGCGGGCGGCGAGATGTCGTCCTCCTGAGCGTGATCGGGTTGCTGTGCGCTCAGGGGGAGACGGTGCCCTATCGCAGCACCGTGGGGCCCGCCAGCCAAGGGTTTCCAGGAGGAACCCAGATCGCCGCCGAGATGATGGTGGATCTGCAGTCCATGCAGATTGGACAGAAAGAGATGATCCTACAGAAGCTCCCGGGACGGTTGGACCGGTAGCAGCTACGGGACCGAACAGGAGGAGAGAGCCGATGAGACGAGTGGTGAAGAGGATGTTACCGGTGATCGCCGCGGTCCTCACCCTAACGGGTTGCGCCTCGAGCATGTCGGGCGATGTCTACTCCAGGGACCAGGCCCGCAAGGTTCAGCGAGTCGAGGAGGGGGAAATCATCGCGGTGCGCGAAGTCATGATCGAGGGCACCAAGTCCGGCGCCGGAGCCGTTGCGGGGGGCGCAGTGGGCGGCGTTCTAGGCAGCATGCTCGGGGGCGGCAAAGGGCAGATCTTGGGCGCCGTCGGCGGAGTGATCGCCGGAGCCGGCGCAGGCGCGGTGGCCGAGGAGGCGGGCACCAGGCAGAAGGGTCTGGAGTTCACCGTGAAGCTCGCGAGCGGGGAAGTCATCATCATCGTCCAGGCTGCGGACCGGGAGTACCTGGTGGGGGAGCAGGTCAAGGTGGTGAGGAGCCCGGACGGAACGGCCCGGGTCACCCAGTAGGCGTCCCCGCCATCTCGCGGGGCCGAGCGTCGTGCTGGTTCCTCCCTGCCACCTATCGGATCGAGGCTCAGGACGTGGCCCGCCGGGACGGTGGTGCCGAGGCCGCGCCGGGTTCTGCCGCACCGGTTCGGACCGCGATCTCCCGTTAGCTGGCGTATGGCGACCTGCACGGCGACGGGGTCGACCACGCGGCGATCTTCTGCGTCCACCAGGCCGGTGGGAGTGGCACGTTCTGGTACGCGGCGGCGGCGTTTGGCACCGGGGAGGGCTACCGAGGCACGCATGTGGTGTTGCTGGGCGATCGGGTGAATCCGCGGACGCGGGCGGTGCGCGAGGGTGGCCTCGTTGTGTCGTGCCTGGAGCGCCGCCCCGGCGGGTCCGATAGCACCGCCCCCACGGTGGGGGTAACCCGGTACTGGGTCATCCGCGACGGCGACCTGGTTGCCGCAACCTGTGGCGCTTCCTTTGGAAAGGGAAACCCGTGACGTTACTTCGTGCCCTCGAGGCGCTGGTCGGTGTCATTCCATTTTGCATCGCCCTGCTGCTGGGGGCTCGAAAGAACTTCGGGACGTCTCTCGGCACAAAGGGGAGCGAATTCCTGTCTGCCGCCGCGGGAGCGGCTGTGGCGTATGCCTTCGTGCACATCCTCCCGGTCTTGGAGCGCACCAGATTTCTTCTGCTCAGAGAAGTGCCGGACCGGTCGCTTCCCCTGGATGGCCTCGGGGTGTACCTCTTTGCCATGGCCGGATTCGTGGGCTTCTACGGGGTAGACCAAGCCCTCTTCCGTCCCCGAAATGGCAGACACGGCGACGGTCACGACCGCAGCGCCTCTAGGCTGACACGGGGTCTCCACCTGTCAGGCGTGGGTGTGTACGTCGGCCTGCTGGCCTATTTTCTGGTTCGCGGTACGGAGCGAACGGCGTCGGGAATGGCCCTTTACGCGGGTGCCATGGCGCTGCACCTGCTGTCGTTGAGTCACACCCTGCGCAAACAGCACGGCGACGCCTACGAACGCGCCGGTGTCCGGATCCTCGCGGGCTGTGTGCTGGTGGGCTGGGTGTGCGGCGTGCTGTGGGCGATCCCCCACCTCCCCATGCTGCCGCTCATTGCGTTGGTCGCTGGAGCGATCCTCGCGAGCGCCATGGTCACCGAGCTCTCGGAGGCCCAGGGAGGACACTTCCTGCTTTTCGCAGGCAGCGCCGCGGCGTACGCGGGCCTCCTCTTGGTCGCCCACTGACAACGACGCTGCTTGCGGGGGCGGAACGCTGGGCCGTCGGGGTCCAACCGGACGGGGTCAGACTTCGGGCCGCGCTGAGCGCGCGTTGCCCGAGGGGTGGAGGCGCGCACGCTTGCGGTGTTGCGGGCGTCCTACGGGTGTGCGCGCCCGTCCCCGGGCCAGCGCCGGGCCATCCAACGCCTCGAGCGGTTCGCGGCGGCTCTTGCCCAGGTAGCGTATGGGCCGGCCGTTGATCTCATCGAACAGCGCGCAGATCGCCTGATGCAGAGCGCGCCAAGGGGCGTGTCCCGGATTGGCGGACACCCCGAAAAACACCTCGCGTTAGGTGCACGGAGGTGTGCCGTGACGAAAGCCCCTAGAGCGTACAGGTTCGATTTCGGTTCATCGGGGACCACGGGGGAGAGTTCTGCATGGAGGGGATGTTCCGGGGCGGGTATTGGGCCTGGCGACAGCGGAATCCGAGCCACCAATTCCAGGATGACCAGCCGCTGTTGGTTCAAACCAGGTCCATCCAGCACGGCGTGGGCCGGTGACGGTGTCATCGAGTGGGAGTCGCTGGAGCGGGCGGCAGGCGATGACGAACTGGGCGCGAGCACGATTGAACATCCGTGGGGGGGAGGCGGCGCTGTTTGGCTGCGCCCTGCTCCTGTTCTTCCTGATCCGAAGTTCCGGGGTGTTGTTGAACAACTACGCCGAAACCGCCTTTCTGAAGCGGTTCGGGGTCGAGCATCTGCCGTACATCACCGCGATCAACGCCGTGGTTACGTTCTTCGCCATGGGATACCTGGCAGAGCGGTCCCGCGGGGTGCCGGGCGCCCGGGTGCTGTCGATCTTCCTGGTGTTCTCCGCGGCAGCCGTGCTGTTGTGCCGGCTAGCGATCCCCCTGGGCGTCCCCCTGATCTACCCCTTCCTGTATGTCCTAAAGACCCAGTTCGAGGCGCTGCTGGTGTTCTTCTTCTGGAACTGGGCCAACGATGTCTTCGACACCCGTCAGTCGAAACGGTTGTTTCCGTTGATCACCTCCGGCGGGCTGTTGGGCTCGGTGTTCAGTAGCGTGCTCACCCCCCATGCGGCGCGCTGGTTGGCTGCCGACAACCTCCTGGTGGCCTACGCCGCGCTGGCTGCTGCAGGGGCGCTGGCGGCCCAGAGGACGGGGGCCCGGTTCCCTTCTGAGCTGACCTCCGCACGCGAGGCCCGGGCCCGGGGACCGATCCGGTCGCTCATGGCCGAGTTCGGAGAAGTGGGGCCATTCCTCCGGGGCTCGAAGCTGGCTCAGGTCCTGCTCGTGCTCACACTGGTCCCCAACATCGTCCTTCCGATCGTCAACTATCAGTTCAGTTTCGTCGTCGACCAGACCTACAACACCGAAGGGGGGATGATCGGCTTTTACGGGTACTTCCGGGGGGTGCAGTACACGATCTCCCTGTTGTTGAGCCTCGTGGCCGCGCGGGTGTACGGGCGGTTTGGGTTGCCGGTGGCCCTCATGTTCCACCCGTTCAACTACTGCGTGGCCGCCTGCGCCTACCTGCTGCGGTTCGACATCTCCTCGGCGATGTACGCCACGCTCTCCGCCGGCGTGCTGCGCAGCGCGATCCACACGCCGGCCGTCTCGGTGCTGTACGGGCTGTTCCCCCGGGACAAGCGCACCCTGGTGCGCGCGTTCCTGCGGGGTACGGTGGTCCGGGTGGGAATCCTGGCGGGTTCCGGCGCGGTGTTGTGGTCCCAGGGCTGGGTCCCCCCGCGGTTCCTTTCCGTGGGCGTGCTGGCGTTGGGCGCGGTCTGGCTCGGCGCAGTGGTGGTGTTCAAACGAAACTACACGAGCATTCTGGTCGACCTGATCCGCAACGAGACCCTCGACGTGGGGGCGATGGAGCCCGATACCGCCGGCGAGGTGTTCCGGGGCAGTGTCTGCCAGGGCGAGCTCATGTCGGCGTTTCGGGGTGCAAACGGAGAAGACGCGGTCTGGTACGGAACCTTGCTGCGAGAGCTGGACGAGCCGGGCCTTGACACCGAGATCCTCGAAAAACTGACCGGCGAAGACGACCCCACCCGGATCCGCTTGCTGGAGCTGCTGTCCCCGGCCGCGGGGCTGGACGCACTACCGGTGTTTCGCAGCCTGATCGACTCCGCCCGGCCGGAGTTGATGATCGCCCTTGCACACGCCGTGGTGCGGCTGGTGCCGAACGTAGCGCCCGATCGTCGGAAGGAGATCTTCGACCGGGCGGAACTCCCCGAGGTCAAGGCCTGCCTCCTCCCGGGGCTGATCGATCAGAATCCATCTCACTACCAGGGCGTGATCGACGGGTGGCTCGCCTCCGCCGATCTCGCCGAACGCCGTGCGGGGGTGATGGCCGCCCGAGAGGTGCTGGACCCCGACCGCACCGATACCCTGTCCCGGATGCTCGACGTGGAAGCCGATCCGGGGATTGTGAGTCTGCTCCTGCGCACCCTGGGCACCCGGCAACCGGGGGCCGCCGCCTCCCGGGTGGTTCCGTATCTCAAGCACCCGGACCCCGTGGTGCGCGAGGCGGCGCTGGATGCCGTGGTGCTGGAGGACGACGACACAGCCCGGGCGGTGGTCGCGCTGCTGGGGGACACCTCGGACACGACCCGGGAGCGGGCCCTTGCCAAACTGGAAGGCACGTCTCATCGGATTGGCCCGGTACTGGTCGAAGCGTTGGGGACTTACAGCCGCCGGGTGCAGGACGCGGTGTTTCGGATCGCGGAGTCCCTGCGCGTTCCGGACGGGGTCGCGATCGAATTCTATCTGGACCAGTTGCGCTGGGCACAACGGGCTCGGGAGGCTGCCGACGATCTGGCCTATTTGCCTGGATCCCTGGAGCGGGACCTGCTCATGGAGCATCTGGAAGATCGTCAGAGGAGGCGGGTCCGCCACGTTCTCCGGGGTCTAGCGGCGTTCGATAGCTCGGGCAGGATGCGGATCACGGTCCAGGGAATAACCTCCGGCGATCCGCGCCGGGTGGCCAACGGGATCGAAGCCCTGGAGAACGCCGTTGACGGTTCCCTGGCAGCCCGGCTGGTGCCGTTCCTCGAGCCCGAGGACCGGAAACCGACGGAGACCCCGATTCCGGAAGGCTCGGGTTTTCCCCGCAGCCTGGAGAGGGCCCACCGTGCACTGCAGACCCTGCTGAACGAAGGGGATGGGGTGACCCGGTTGCTGGCCCGGCACCTGGCCACACACATGGGGGAGGCAACCGCGGGTGCGCCCCCGTTGACGGCGGGGATCGAAGACAACCTGTCGATCGGCGCGGCGTCGCAGGGGGTGCCCCTCGCCGACGGCCGGATCACGACAAAGGAGCACGCGATGGCAGACCCTTTGGTGGATGTCCCCCACCGGATTCTCTGGTTGCGAAAGGTGGATCTGTTCACGGATCTGGAGGTCGGCGAGCTGGCCGCCGTGGCCCAGGTGATGACCGAAGAGCGGTTCCGTGCCGGGGAGACAATTGCAGGCCGTGAGGAACTGGGGCATCGGCTCGGGGTGGTGGTGGAGGGTAGCGTCTCTCTGCGGCGGAAGGTCGGAGGGGATGGCGGTTCCAAGGAATATCTTCGGGTTCCCCCTGGCGGCTCATTTGGCGAGGTGAGCCTGTTCAGGGACGTCCCACCGGGTATTTCCGTTCAAGCCCACGAAGATGTGCACCTGCTGCTTCTCGATCGCGATGAGTTCGAGGCCGTGGTCAAAGAATACCCGGAGGTTGCCCTGGGCGTGTGCCGCGGCTTGAGCCAGCGCTTGGCGATGCTTTTCGAGGAGATGGAATGGCGCGACGAAGCCGTGCCGCAAGGCAGCGGCGTCCCGTGCGGACAACCCGTGTGTCCAGACGGGACCACGCGGCGGACATGACCGGGAGCTGGATGGAGCGGAAACGGGGGGTGTTCTGCCGTGGACGGGTACCCCTGTGGGTACCACGAAAAAGGGTTCCGAGGACAACTCCCCGGAACCCTTTGAACTAGTGGTCGGGACGACTGGATTCGAACCAGCGACCTTCTGCTCCCGAAGCAGACGCGCTACCAGGCTGCGCCACGTCCCGACGTAGAAATCTTGCTACACACCCCGCCCGCGGCGGAGGGCTTCCCCCTGTTGCGCAGGAAAGGCGGAGTCTACACGTTCGGCGCCCACGGTTTCAACGGCAAACTCCACTCGCATGTGCTCGACGGTAAGACCCCGGTCAGTGTCGAGGATCAGGTACGAGGCGCGGGGATCCCCGTCCTTCGGGTTGCCCACACTGCCCGGATTGAGCAGCAGCCGGCTCCCCACCTCCCGGGCCTGGGGCAGGTGTGTGTGCCCGACCACCAGCACGTCGGCGCCGCTGCCCTCGAACAACTCCTGCAATCGCGGTTCCGGGGTCTCGGGCCGAAGATACTCGTTGGGGCGCTCGGGGCTGCCGTGGGTGAACAGGAAGACGCGCTCCCCCTCCTCGATGCGCAGCTGCGCCGGCAGGGTCGCCAGCACCTCCCGGGTCGCCGCGCCGACCCGCTCGCGGGTCCAGCAGTAGGTCCTCCACCCCTCTTCCGAGAGGTCCGGCCGCAGGTACTGTTGCGCTCCCTCCCGGGCGTCCGGGTGGCACACTGCCAGGTCGTAGTTGCCCACGACACCACCGATCTGCTGCTCCCGCACCCGGGCGACGACCGCGTCGGGGTGGGGACCGTAACCCACCAGGTCTCCCAGGTGGAGGACGCCCTCGACCCCCCTGCCGGCGACGTCGCGGAGTACCGCCTCCAGGGCCGGGAGGTTGGCGTGGATGTCGGCCAGGATCGCCAGGCGCACCGGGGGCCGGTTCCTAGCCGCCGGTCTTCTTGAGGTGGCGCAGGGCGTCCATGCCGGCTATGGTGCCGTCGCCGACGGCGGTGCCCACCTGGTGGAAGCGGTGCCGGCGCACGTCGCCGACGGCGTACACCCCGGGAAGGGGGGTTTCGCAGCACTCGTCCACGCGGAGATAGCCACCCTCGTCGGTGTCCAGGAGCTCGCCCAGGAAGCCGGTGCCGGGGTGTTTCTTGCCGGCGCAGATGAATACCCCCTCGACGCTGAGGTCCCGAAGCTCGGTCTGGCCTTCGGCGTGCACCCGCAGGGACTGCACCCCGGCCGCGTCCCCCAGGATCTCCACCGGCCGCGCCCCGGCTACCACCTCCACCGCGGGGTGGTCCAGCACCTCCTCGCGCAGCGGGCTGCTGCGTTTGACCCCGCTTCCTGGCACCACCAGATAGAGGGGCTGGGCGAAACGGGTGAGGAAATGTGCTTCCTCCATGGCCCACTCGCTGCCCCCCACCACCGCCACCGGCCGCTGCCGGTACAGGGCGCCATCGCAGGTGGCGCAGTAGGACACCCCGCGCCCCAGGAACTCCTCCTCCCCAGGGATGCCGAGCCGCTGGATCAGTCCGGTGGCGATCACCACCACCCGGGAGCGGAACGGGAACCCGGACACGGACACCTGTTTCCACTCGCCGTCCAGGGTCAGGCCGTCCACCCGCCCGAACTGGATCTCCAGGCCGAAGCGAACCGCCTGGCGCTGGAACAGCTCGATCAGCTCGCGGCCGGTAATGCCGTCCGGGAAGCCCGGATAGTTCTCCACGTGATTGGTCTGGGCGATCTGTCCGCCGAGCAGGGTCTGCTCCAGCAGCAGGGTCTTCTTCCCTGCCCGAGCCAGGTACAGGCCGGCCGTGAGCCCCCCGGGCCCCCCGCCGATGATGATCGCGTCGTAGGTACTGGCGTCGCCCAATGGAATCTCCCCCGTCAACGGACCTGGTTCATGGCCCGGACGAACACATCGCTGGCCAGCAGGGGCGCGAACGTGTCCGACACGGCATCCCGGAACCCCTCTTCGGCCTTGCGACGTGTCGAAATCGGGGTCTGGATCATCCTGCTTCCCTCCAGGCGCAGGCTCCCCAGTTCCGCGCCCTGGGGGGCCACGAAGCGCACCGTGTACTCTACCCGCAGCCTGATCTCGTCCATCACGGCACCGGGTTTCTCGACCAGGGAGAAATCCGTGAGCTCCAAACGCAGATGGAGCTTGGCGCGGCGCCCCTCGGACGCCTCCAGTCCGCGGTGCAGCAGAAACCGGCTCAGCTCGTCGCGCACATAACGGGTCGGCTCGGGGGCCAAATACGCGGTCTGGGGCTCGGTCTGGTAGTTGGGGTAGAGCAGTCCCACCTTGGCTCCTTCGGCGGCGGCGGTGCTGCGCAGATCCTTGACATCGGCGACCCACAGGGACCACGCATCCCCTCCCCCCTCCTGGGCCGCGCCCCACTCGGTCTTGCCAGGCTGCAGGGTGATCGATGTGGGGGCGCACCCGGCGGCCAGGAACACCACCGCCATCAGCAACAATACCGCTCTAGAAACTCCCATGATTCCTCCTTTGGCTGGCGAAACCGGGGTCATCCTACCGCACCTCCCCGGCGATGGAAAGCCGCCGGACTGAGAGCGCCGGCCCGCGGATTGACCCGGGGCAAGCGTACTCCGTATGATCCCTGCTCGCTGGAGCCCCATGGAACGAACCGCGTTTTCATCTCTCGCCGAACTGGAATTTGCGAACCTGCCCGGGGAACTCCTGGGCTGGGTGGACAACGTCGTGTTCCTGGTGGAGGACTGGCCGGATCGGGAGACGTTGGAGGGGCTGGGCATCGACGACCCCCTCGACCTGCTCGGCCTGTACCAGGGCAACCCGCTCACGGTGCGCTCGGTGGATTGGGGCGGGGAGTTGCCGGACCGCATCATCCTCTACCAGCGCCCCATCGAGTACTGGGCGCGGGCGGACGGGATTGCCGTAGCGGATGTGATCCGCGAGACCCTGGTGCACGAGATCGGCCACCATCTGGGTCTGGAGGAAGAGGATCTGGAGCGCCTGGAAGCCCGGGAACCGCAGGGCCCTGAACCGGCATGAGCGGTGCAGCCAAACCGCGCCTGGAGGGGTGCAACAACCTCCATCCGGGGCCCCTGTTCCACACCCAGAGGCGATGGCGCGATCTGGATGGCGACCCGGAGTGGCCCCTTGGTGTGAAATACCACACAACGCACTCTGCTTGCGCCATATCGCGCGGCTGCGCCCCGGTCGCTTCCCCGACGGGCCCGAAATTTGCCGCGCTTCCCTACCGTACGTTTGGCACGGGGATTGCTAACCAGAACGGGACAACGGCGGAGTCCGACGCCGAACCTCCA
Organism: Deferrisomatales bacterium; assembly: GCA_029211085.1. Classification (GTDB taxonomy): domain Bacteria; phylum Desulfobacterota; class Deferrisomatia; order Deferrisomatales; family JARGFW01; genus JARGFW01. The sequence goes on from JARGFW010000043.1 coordinate 15,196, forward strand.
TCGCCGAGCCTCGTTCGTGAGGCTTCTTCCCCAGCCCCCCTCCCCGGGGGCTTTTTTTGCCCCGCACAGGCGGCACATATCCCGCACCCAGTGGCACAAACCCGAGGCGGACTCTGCGGCCCTTTCTGGCCGGAGGCACTGCGGCTCCGCGCACCGGAAAACCCCTCATCCGGGCCCCGGGCAACCGCCCTACTCTTCCACCGCCAGTGGCGCCAGATCCGGTACGGCGCCGAGCACCCCCAACCCAACCAACTCCTCGGCGAACCGCCGCAGGCCCCTCAGGTGCCACGCGGTGAGATCGTAGGAGATGGTCTGCCAGTACTCGAGAAGCGCCCCCTCTCCCAGCCACTCCGCTTCGGCACACCGAGCCGCAAACGCCGGGTAGGAGCGGTACGCCAACTGCTGAGCCCGCACCAGGGTCCGGTAGAACTGCCGGATGCCGGCAGGGTCGGCCTGCCAGGCGTCGCGGCGGCAGATCCATAGGGCGAACACGAACGGAGTTCCGGTGGTTTCGAACCACAACTCCCCCAGATCGTAGACATGGGGCCAGCCCCCGTCCCGGGCCTGGCGCAGGGCCCGGTCACCGATCCACAGCACGGCGTCCGCCCCCTCGGCCTCTTGCACATACTGCGGGGTAATCCCCCGGTGGGTCTCCAACAGCACGCGCAGCAGTTGCACCGAGGTCCCCGACGCCGCAGACAGGGCCACCCTGCGACCGCCCAACCCGGTCAACGGGACCCGGCTGAACAGCAGCACCGAGCGCACGGCTCCGATGGAAGAGATCGAGAGGTCGGGGAGGAAACCGTAGAGGTCGGGATGCTGCAGATACTCGATGCTGGAGGAGGGTGACAGGTCAACCTCTCCGCAGCGCAGCCGACGGTTCAGGTCGGTGGGCACCCCGGTAACGTACTCCACGCCCGTGACCCCCAACTCCTCCAGGGCCAGAAACAGGGGCGTGCAGTTGGCAAACCCGATGTGGCCCACCCGCAGGGGAGCGCCAGTTCCCATGGTCACCTCTCGTCCTCCCGCGGGCCCGACAGCAGCGCTGCGGCCCGGAACAACGCCACCAGGGTCTTGGCGTCCTCGATGCGGTTGCCCCGGGCCCACTCCAAGGCCTTGGCCAGTTCCACCCAGTGTACTTCCAGCAGCTCGTGCTCGCCCGGGGTCGCGGGCACCGCCTCCAACTCCCGGGCTAGATACAGGTGGATGCGCTCGTCGCAGAACCCCGGGGTGGTGAGGATCGAGCCGAGGGGCGTCCAGCATGCCGCGCGCAGCCCGGCCTCTTCCTGCAGTTCCCGCTGCGCCGTCAACAGAGGATCTTCCCCCGGGTCCAGTTTGCCCGCCGGCAGCTCCCACAGCCAGCCGCCTCCGGCGTGACGATACTGGCGCAACAGGCAGACCCGGCCCGCGGCGTCGACCGCGGCCGCAGCGGCGCCCCCGGGGTGGCGCACCACCTCCAGTTCCAGGGTGCGACCGTCGGGCAACGCAACGGCTTCCAGGCCGAGATCCACCACCGCGCCGGGGTACAATACACTGCGTCGGGTGGACAGTGTGATTTCTCCTCTGCTAGAGTGCCAGCTCCTCTTTCCCGCCGACCCGCCGTAGGGTACTTGTCCGTTTTCCGGCGGGTCAAGCCGGCGCAGAAAACCGCTGATGACTGCCTTCCCCTCCCTCCGAGAATTCATCACCGCCCTGGACCGTGCCGGGGAACTGGTACGGGTGCGGGCTCCGTTCTCCTCCGCACTGGAGATCGCCGCCCTGGCCGACCTGGCCATGAAGAGCCCGGGGGGCGGCAAGGCCCTGCTGTTCGAAAACGTTGATGGCGGCACCATACCGGTGTTGGTCAACGCCTTCGGCAGCCGCCGGCGCCTGGAGCTGGCCCTGGGAAGGCGGGCGCTGGAGGAGATCCCCCGGCGCATCCAGGCCCTGCTCAGGACGGCCCCACCCAGGAGCGTCGGCGATGCGTTGCGCCTGCTGCCCCGGTTGTTCGAACTCAAGGGGGTGCTGCCCCGCCGGCACCGTGGCCAGGCGCCCTGCCAGGAGGTGGTGCGCAAGGGTGAGGCGGTAGACCTCACCCAACTGCCGGTGCTCCAGTGCTGGCCCGGCGACGGTGGGCGCTTCATCACCTTCCCCTGCGTATTCACCCGCGGACCGGACGGCGGTCCCCAGAACGTGGGGATGTACCGGCTGCAGATCTACGACCGCAACACCACGGGGATGCACTGGCACATCCACAAGGACGGCAGCGTAGCCCACCGCGACCACGCGCGCTCCGGGCGGCGCATGGAGGTGGCGGTGGCGATCGGCACCGACCCGGTGGTGACCTACTGCGCCACCGCCCCCCTGCCCCATGGGGTGGACGAGATGATGCTGGCCGGCTTCATCCGACGCAAGCCGGTGGAGATGGTGCCGTGCGTCTCCGTGGATCTCAAGGTTCCCGCCAGCGCCGAGATCGTGCTGGAAGGCTATGTGGACCCGGGAGAGGAGCGCATCGAGGGACCGTTCGGCGACCACACCGGGGTGTACTCCCCAGCGGAGCCGTACCCGGTGTTCCACGTCACCGCGGTGACCCAGCGCCGCGATCCCATCTACTTCGCCACCGTGGTGGGCATCCCGCCCATGGAGGACGAATGGCTGGGGCTGGCCACCGAGCGCATCTTCCTCCCGCTGCTCAACACCCAGTGGCCCGAGGTAACCGAGATGCACCTGCCGCCGGCCGGCGTGTTCCACAACCTCGCGCTCCTGGGGGTGGACAAGCTCTACCCGTTCCAGGCCCGGCGCCTGTTCCAGGGGCTGTGGGGCGCCGGACAGATGAGCTTCACCAAGATCCTGGTGGCCGTGGACCCGGAGGTGGAGGTGTGCGACCCTCGAGCGGCCGCCCGCGCCGTGCTGGATGGGCTGCGCGTCCCCGAGGGCCTGGCCGTCACCGATGGGGTGCTCGATGCCCTGGATCACGCCAGCCCCCAGGCCCTGTGGGGTGGCAAGCTGGGCCTGGACGCCACCCGTCCCCTGCCGGGGGAGCCGGGTCACGGTATCTCCCCGCCGGAGGGTGCGGTGGCGCCGTCCCCGCAGCAACTGCACGCCGAGCTGGTCGGGGCGTACCCGAATCTGCGCGCCTGCCACCTGCCCCTGCCCGAGGCCCGCCTGCACCTGGCCCTGCTGGTGGTGGACAAACAGCACCCCGGGGAAGGCGCCCGGTTGGCCGAAGCGGCTCTGGGGATCCGCGGGGTGGACGTGGCCGTGGCCGTGCAGGGCACCGCCGCGGACGACCTGCCTCTGCTGGCCTGGCGGGCCCTGTCCAGCGTCGACCCGGGCCGCGACGTCCGGGTCCTGGGCCGCAAGGTGGCGGTGGACGCCACGTTCAAGGGCCCCGCAGAAGGCCACCACCGCACCTGGCCCGCCGAACTCCTGCACCCTGCCGCCGCGCGGGAGAAGGCGGTGGGCGCGGCCCGCGATATCGGCCTCATCCGGTAAGGAGCACCCATGGCAGACACACGAAGATTCCCTCTGAAGGACCTCAACGGTGAGCAGGGCGTATGCCTGGCCAAAGCCGATCACGCCCGCCGCCATCGGGAGGCCCTGCCCGAGTTGGTGAACGCCATCGTAGAGAGCTGCCGGAGCGAAGAGGCGATCTCCCACGTGGACTCGGCGCTCATCCCGTCCCGGGACGAAGTCACCCAGCTGGTCCGCCGCCTGTTCGACATCGTCTTCCCAGGGTTCTTCGGCCGCCAGGAGATGGACTGGACCAGCCTGCCGTACCATGTGGGGCAGGAGGTCACCGAGGTGTTCGACCGGTTGTCCCTGCAGATCTCCCGCTCGATCCGCCACGAGTGCCGGCGCACCGACAGTCTGTGCTCCCATTGCATCGACACCGGCCAGCGCCACACCGTAGAGTTCCTGGCCCAGATGCCGGCGATCCGCACCCTGGTGGCCGGGGACGTTCGCGCCGCCTACCGCGGCGACCCGGCCGCCAAGAACTTCGACGAAATCGTGTTTTCCTACCCGGGGCTGTACGCCACCACCGTGTACCGCCTGGCCCACGCCCTGCACCTGCAGGGGGTGCCCCTGTTGCCGCGGATGATGACCGAGCACGCCCACAGCGCCACCGGCATCGACATCCACCCCGGGGCGGCGATCGGTGTGGAGTTCTTCATCGACCACGGCACCGGGGTGGTGATCGGCGAGACCTGCCAGATCGGCGCCCGGGTCACGGTCTACCAGGGGGTGACCCTGGGCGCGTTGTCGTTCCAGCGCGACGAGGTCGGGGGGCTGGTGCGCGGCACCAAGCGCCACCCCACCATCGAGGACGACGTGGTCATCTACTCCGGCGCCACCATCCTCGGGGGCGGCACGGTGATCGGCCGCAGCTGTGTGGTAGGCGGCAATGTGTGGCTCACCGAGAGCGTCCCCGCCGGAACCAAGGTCACCCTCGAGGCGCCGCGCCTCGTGTACCGCCAGGCCCCCCCCGCCAACGGCGGCTGACCGCCGCACGGACTTTTTCGTTGCCTTTCGCCCCGTCGCACCCTGACCCGGAGGAACCCATGAACCGCATCGCCCTTCCCCTTGTCCTCGCCGTCCTGCTGGTCGCCCCGACAGCCCAGGCCAAGAATCTCGCCGACCGCTGGGGAGTCGGCTTCACCCAGGGCCTGGCCACCACCCACCCCGACCACACGTCCCTGGCGGTGCGCTACTGGCTGGACAGCCAACTGGCCCTGGAGGGACGGACCGGCTTCTCCTATGCCAAGCGCGACGAGGCGCCCGACGACCGGTCGTTCTCCCTGGGCGGCCGGTTCCTGATCAAGGTGGTCGAGGAAGAGAACCTGCACGCCTACGGTGGCGCGGGGATCTCCCTGCTGACCGAGAGGCACGACGGCAACTCCGACCAGGGGGTCGGTGCCGAGGTGTTCGGTGGTCTCGAGTTCTTCTTCCAGGGGCTGCCCCACCTGGGTTTCAGCACCGAGTTGGGACTGGTGCTCGAGGAGATGGGCGACCGCACCGATTTCCGCACCGACGGGGGCAGCTTCATCAATCTGGGCATCCGCTACTACTTCTGATGGTGTCCCTGCGGGCTGCCATCCTCGTCTGCGTGCTGTTCGCGCCCCTGACCGCGGGCGCTACCGGGGAGCCCGCGGGCTGGCGCCTGCCCGCCCCCGGCGAGGCCCCGCTCGGCCCCACCAACCCGGCGGCGGTGGCGCTGACCTGGGCGGTGCGCGGCTACCAGCGCACCGTGAGCCGGGTAGACGGCGACCGCTGTCCCAGCTACCCCACCTGTTCCCAGTACGCGGTGCAGGCCCTGCGTCAGCACGGGCCGCTGCTGGGAACCGCGTTGACCGCCGGTCGGCTGATCTCCGAGGCCGACGAGGCGGCGTTCGCTGCGCGTATCCGCATCGACGGGCGCTGGCGCATCTACTCCCCGCTCCACGATGACCTGGCTTTCCTGGGCGGTTCCCTTGAGCCCTGAGCCGGGGGGGAAGGAGACCGTCGGGTGGGTGGGAAACCGCACCCGTTCACCGTCCGCACCGTTCCCGCGGCTGCTGCCCGTGCTGCTGGCGCTGTGGTTGGCAGGCAGCGCCGCTGCCCAGCAGCCGCTGGCCCCGGGCACCCCGGCGGGAACCCTGTCGTTCGCCCGGGCCCTGCTGCGGGAGGGGGACAGTTTCCGTGCCGCCACCGAGTACCAACGCTTCCTGCACCACTTCCCCGACGACCCTGCTGCGGCCACGGCCCGTGAGGGGCTGGGGCGGGCGTTCGCTTCGGCGGGGCGTTTCGACGAAGCCGCTGCCGTTTTCCGGCAGTCGCTGGCAGAAAGCCCGGGCCCCGACGCCCCCCAGGCCCGCTGGCTGTTCGGCGCCGCCCTGTACCAGGGCGGCCGCTACGCCGAAGCCGCCTCGGCCCTGCTGGCCGGCAGCCCCGGGGGGGAGCTAGAGGAAGCCGCAACGGTGCTGGGTACCTTGTCACTCCTGCGCGGAGAAGGGGACAAACCACTGCCCGGCGCCGCACGCGCCGACCTCGCCGCGGCCTACCGTGACCTGCCGCGCAAGTCCCCTGGACTGGCCGGCACCCTGTCCGCCCTGCTGCCTGGGGCCGGACATCTCTACTGTGACAGGCCCCGGGACGGAATGGTTTCCCTGGTGCTCAACGGGGTGTTCCTGTGGGGAACCTACGCAGCGGTGCAGCAGGAGCAGTGGGCCCTGGCGGGCATCCTGGGGTTTTTCGAACTCGGCTGGTACAGCGGCAACATCGTCAGCGCGTCAAATGCCGCCCACAAGTGGAACCGGCGGGAGCAGGGGCGCTTCCTGCGGGAGTGGGAGGGAGGGTTCCTACCCCAGTGGAACCTGGCCCTGCTGGACGGGGGGCTCGGCGGGGCGCTGAGCTGGCGCTGGTAGCGGGCACCGGGGGCAAGGTGCCCGCTGGCGGCCGGGTGCGCCGCGAGCACCGTACCGGAGAGCCCCTACGGTGGGTCGGGCTTGGTCGCGGATGCAGCCCTTGCCGGAGGTTCTGCCAGGTGAACAACCGGCCGCACCGATCCCCGCGACCAGCAGTGCCCGTATCCCACCCTGAACTTTACCGCCTTTTTCTCCAAGTACCGCGCACCCCCCGGCGGCCGGGTCCGCACCCGCCGCCTCGGCCCCCGGGGCTGCCGGAAGCCCCCTCGCGATTGTCTCGGTGGGGCTTGTCATATAGCATTGGACCTCTGTTGCAGGTGCCCGGGCGGGCCCGGCACGCGACCATCAACGGCGGCAACTGGCGCAGGGAGAGAAGACGGATGGCAAGAGGCGTGAACAAGGCGATTCTGTTGGGCAACCTCGGCAAGGATCCGGAGGTGCGCTACACCCAGAGTGGCAGTGCGGTGGCGAACTTCAGCCTGGCGACCACGGAACGCCGCAAACAGGGCGAGGAGTGGACGGACCACACGGAGTGGCACAACATCGTGGTGTTCGGGAAAACCGCAGAGAACTGTGGCCAGTACCTGCAGAAGGGTAGCCAGGTCTACCTGGAAGGACGCATCCAGACCCGCAAGTGGGACGACAAGGACGGCAACACCAAGTACATGACCGAGATCGTGGCGTTCGATATCCAGTTCCTGAGCCGCACCAAGGGCCAGGGGGAAGGCGGCGGTGGTGGCGGGTACGGCGGCGGGTACGGTGGTGGCTCCGGCGGTCCGCCCCAGCGTCCGGCAGGCCCCGCAAGGGGAGGCTCCCCCCAGGGCGGTCCGTCCCAGAGGGACCCGGGCGGATTTCCCGGTCCGGATGACGGCGGGTTCGATCCCAACGACGACGTCCCGTTCTAAGGGTCGGTAACGTCTTCGGATGGAAATCGTCGTCGCCCGCTCAGCGGGCTTCTGCATGGGGGTGCGCCGGGCGGTGGGGATTGCGCGGGAGGCGGCCGCCGAGGAGCAGGGCGAGGTGTTCACCAACGGGCCGTTGATCCACAACCCCCAGGCCCTGGAGAAACTGCGCAGGGAAGGCGTGATTCCCCTGGGTGATGAGGAGGCGGTGCCTCCTGCCGCGGTGATCGTGCGCGCCCACGGCATCCCGCCAGAAACCCGGGACCGCCTGCAGCGGCAGGCCACCCGGGTGGTCGACGCCACCTGCCCGAAGGTGGCCACCATCCAGAAGAAGATCGCCAAGTACAGTGCCAACGGCTACGCGGTGGTCATCGCCGGTGACGCCGACCACCCCGAGGTGGTGGGACTGCTAGGCTACGCCCGTGGGGGGGCCCACGTGGTATCCGACGCGGCGGCCGTGGCGGAGCTGCCTCCCTTGGGGAAGGTGCTGCTGGTGGCGCAGACGACCCAGGACGAGGAAATTTTCGAGGCGATTCGCCGCCGGGTGCTGGAGCGCTTCCCCGGCGCCCAGGCCCTGTCCACCATCTGTCAGTCAACCCACCGGCGCCAGACCGAGGTGCGGCAGATGGCGGGCGAGGTGGACGCCATGGTGGTGATCGGAGGCCGGAACTCGGCCAACACCTGTCGTTTGGCGGAGATCTGTCGCCACCTGGGAACCCCGGCGTACCACGTGGAGACAGCGGAGGAGCTGCCCCTGGCAGAGTTGAGGCAGCTGTCCCGGGTGGGGGTGACCGCTGGAGCATCCACCCCCGCGGACGTCATCGAGCAAGTGGTGGAACGGCTGCGCGACGCCTGACCGCCCCTACCCCCCGAAACGCGCCCCGCGAGGCAACCGCAGGGGTGCCTGCGACGGTTGCGCGCCCTGCGGGGCCGGCTGCACCGGGTTCGCCTCCAGCCACACCCTCCGCAGCCGCAGGGCTCCGGACAAGGCCTTTGGCCCATCCTCGGATCGCCCAGAAGCAACCCGTTCCAATCCTGATCGAGCCTCGAAGGTTCTTCCTTCGCCTGCACCCCAGGCTCGGTGGGGCGTTGGTGGGTTCGGTGGCGGGGAGGGGTCCCGTCCGGGGCCTCGTTGCACGTCTGCACCTCCGCTCCGCGCCCAACTCAGCCTTTCCTGCAATGCAGCCGATCCTTGTGAGGTCGGAACGCCCTGGCCCGCGGATTGCCCGTTGACCGCCGGTTGTCTACAGTGGTTTCCCCAAGGCCCACACCTGCGTCGCTCCCTGACGGCGCCGCCTCGAGCCCTGCACCGGAGACGCACCCCTGTCCACCCATTCCCGCCACGCACTGGCCACCGATGCCGCGGAGCGACACTACCTGGTCGTGCGCCCCCTGGCCACCCGTCCGGAGGGTCTGGAAGACCGGCTCGGTGCCATCGCCGAGGCGACGGGTTTGGACGGGTACACCGTGCGGCAGAAGTTGGTGGGCACCGCGCTGGAGACCCTGGTCACGGGCGCGGACGAGGTCGCCCTGGGCAGCACCGCGCGGATCCTGCGCCAGCAGGGGGTGTCGGCCTGGCTGGTCAGCAAAGCGGAGATCGCCAGGGGGGAAGCGGCCCGATGCTGCACCCGTCTGGAGTTCCGAGCAGACACCATACACTTCGTGGCGCCCGGCGGGAATCGGATCGCCGCCTTGTGCCGCGGAGACCGCTGCCTGTTGGTGCTGGGGGCGCTGGACTTCCGCAGCTTCCAGCAGAAGCTGATGGCCCGGCGCGCCCTCGACGTAGTCGGGGACCTGGGCCTGGACGAGGTGTTGCGCTCGGTGTTCGCCAACGACCCGGTGCTGGACGTGTACCTGCCCGGCCAGGAAGTGGCGGTGCGCATCCACGGCCGGCGCTTCGATTTCAGCTGCCTGGGCGAACGCAACCGCCTGGCGATCGGCACCAACTTCCCCACAGTGCTCGGAGACATCCGAGAGCTGTCCGGTGAGGCGGTCCTCGACACCAGCTTCGGGATGGTCCAGCACCCGTTCCTGCACTGGCCCGACCCCTACGACCCGGGGATGATGCTGCGCCAGTTCCAGGTGTACTCCCGTTTCCTCTTCTGGTCGTTCCGGGAGGAATCTCCGGGGGGGCGGGTGACCGCGCCGAGTTTTCTGGCGCCCCTGGCCGCCCTGGACCCCGGCGGTGTGCTGTGGACCACCGTAACGGGAAACGGGCCGTCATCCGCCGGCACGAGGGCTTCCGCCACACCCGCGGCACCCTTGCCCACCCTGCCCACTCCCCCGGTGGCCCCCAGTTCCTTCCTGCCCGCCTCGCCCCTCAGCTGGGGGGGGCTGCTGGGCCACGCCGGCGGGTGGTACCGACAGGTGGTGCGCTCCCTGGGGGCCCCGTTCCTGCTGCAGCCCCTGATCGCCGCCGCGTTCGGCACTCTAGGGCTGGCGTGGGCGATCGAGTCCACCCACCCGATTCCCGCGGGGGTACTCTTCCTCGGCCTGGCAGCCTTTCTCCACTCCTTCGTGCTGCTGCTCCGCAAGCGGGCCATCCAGAACTGCCCCACGGCCCGGGTGCGCTCCTTGCCCATGGGGGAAGTGGAGGTCACCGGCCGCGCCGCGCAGAAGTATCTCCTCAAAGCTCCGTACACCCAGACCGACTGCGTGTATTACTCCTACGAGGTGTATGCACGGGCGACGGGAAGGGACCAAACCGGCTACACCCTGAGGGAATCCGGGCACAGCGGCGCGGTGCCGTTCTACCTGGAGGAGGGTTCCCACCGCGTGCTGGTGCAGCCGGAGAAGGCGATCATCCATGCGGGGACCGCACAGACCCTGCACGGCAGTGTGGGTTGCCTGGGGCTGCCTCTGGGGCGCTCCGTGCCCGCCGACGGCAAGGTGGTGGAGCGGGTCATCGCCACCGGCGATCCGCTCTACGTGATGGGTTACGCCCGTCGGGTCCGGCACTCGGCCCTCGACCACCGCCAGCGCTTTCTCGACAAACTGCGGGAGCTGAAGACCGACCGCAAGCGGATGCAGCACTACGACCTGGACGGCGACGGGCGCATCGACGCCGAGGAGTGGGCGCAGGCCCGTGGGGAGGTGGAGGAGGAGGCCCTGCTGGCCGGCCTCACCGAACCCGCCGACCGGGACGAGGTGGCGATCGGCGAGCACCCGGCGGGGGGACTGTTCTATATCTCCGACCGCAAGGAGGAGGCGATCCTGGGTTCCCTCGCCTGGAAGATCCCCCTGGCGTTCACCGTCGGAGTTGTGGGCATTATCGGGGGTGGAGTTGCGCTGGTGCAGACACTGGTCCGGACGGGTTGGTGGCAACGCCTGGCCGGCGGATGAACCGGGAGACCGGGGAAGGAGTCAGACCATGGTCATGGGTTTCGGTGTGTGGATCATCCTTGGGACACTGCTGTTCCTGGTGGGCGGCGCGTTCTACGCGATCTCCATCTACAACGGACTGGTGGCGTTGAAGAACAACGCCGACAAATCCTGGAGCAACATCGACGTGCTGCTCAAGCAGCGTCGCGACGAACTGCCCAAACTGGTGGCGGTGTGCGAGCGCTACATGCAGCACGAGGCGGAGACCCTGGAGAAGGTGACCCAGGCCCGCAACCTGGCGGCCGGAGCGACCACCATGGAGGCCAAGGCGGAGGCCGAGGGGTTCCTCACCGAAGCCCTGAAATCCCTGTTCGCGGTCACCGAGAACTACCCGGAGCTGCGTGCCGACGCCCAGTTCGGCAAACTGCAGGGGCGGGTCACCTCCCTTGAGAACGAGATCGCCGACCGCCGGGAGTTCTTCAACGACAGCGTCAACATCTACAACATCCGCACCGAGCAGTTCCCGGATGTGCTGGTGGCGCGGGGGCTGCACTTCGCCCGCAGGGAACTGTGGAAGATCCAGCCGGCAGACCGGGAAGACGCGGGGATCGCGTTCTCGCGCTAACGAGGGGACCGCGGGAACCGTAAAGAACGTCTGTTTTGGACAGGATTACACGGATCTCACGGAGGGGAAGGCTCAGGACGGGACCCGGTTTGAGGGGGTTGACGCTCGATCCCCGCGATCCGTGAGCTCCCGTCGAAAACGCTCTTGCCTTTCGCCGTCGCTGCCGAGGGCTGCGCCTGCCGGGGTGGCCTGTTCAGTCCTCGGCGAACTCGGTTCCCGCATCCTCGACGCGCGCCGCCGCCCTTCCGGCCTTCAAACCGAGGGCAAAGGCCTTCTTGTTGACGGCCTCGGTGCCCTTGGGCACCCGTGCCAGCAGGGCGGCCTGCAGGGCTTTTTCGCCGACCACCCCGGTGGCGCCCACCAGCACTCCCAGGGCCGCGATGTTGGCGAACAGCTCGCGGCCCAGTTCGTCCCGCACCATGCGGGTGATCGGCACCCCCAGGGCGGCGCTGGTGGGGGGGCTGGTCACCAGGTCGGAGTCGATCAGCAGAATCCCCTCGTACTTCAGATCATGGTAGTAGAGGTCCGAAGCCTCCTGGGTCATGGCCAGCAGCACGTCCAGGCGCTGGGCCTTGGGGAAGTGGATCGGCCCGTCGGAGATGATCACCTCCGCCTTGCTCGCCCCGCCCCGGGCCTCGGGGCCGTAGGACTGGGTCTGCACGGCGTTGCGCCCCTCGTGCAGGGCGGCGGCCTCGGCCAGGATGACCCCGGCGGTGATCAGGCCTTGGCCCCCGCTGCCGGCCAGGCGGATCTCGATGCGCTTCGTGGCCTTGGGTTTCGTGCGCGCGATCACCTCAGTACTCCTTGGCGCTGGTGCGGGTGATGTCCCCCAGGGGCGGGGTGAAGATCGCCTGTTTGCCCGCGGCAGCGGCCTCGCGAACCTTCTGGTACTGCTCGGTGTACTCGGGGGCTTGGCGCTCGGTCAGCACCCCGGTGACGATGCGCCCCTGCAACTCGGCGGGGCTCATCGCGGCGGCCTTCTTCGCGGATATAGCCACGTCCTTTTGCCAGCGCATCATCTCCACCGCACCGCCCTGCTTGTTGCGGCGCCCGAAGCAGGTGGGGCACGCGGCGATGGCTTCGACCACCGAGAACCCCTTGTGGGCGAACGCCCCCACCATCAGTTGCTCGAGTTCCTTGACGTGGTAGGTGGTGGAGCGCGCCACGTAGGTGGCCCCGGCGGCGGCGGTCAGGGTGCAGATGTCGAAGGGCTGGTCCAGGGTGCCGTACACCGAGGTGGTGGACAGGGCGTTCTGGGGGGTGGTGGGGCTCTGTTGGCCGCCGGTCATGCCGTAGATGAAGTTGTTGACGATGATCGCGGTCATGTCGATGTTGCGCCGGCAGGCGTGGATGAGGTGGTTGCCGCCGATGCCGGTGGCGTCGCCGTCGCCCATCATCACCACCACGTTGAGGCGCGGGCGGGTCATCTTCACCCCGGTGGCGAACGCCAGGGCCCGGCCGTGGGCGGTGTGCAGGGTGTTGAAGTCCACGTACACCGGAGCCCGGCTGGAGCAGCCGATGCCGCTGGCGAACATCACATCGTCCTTGTCCCAGCCGGTTTCGTGGATGGCCCGCAACAGCGCCCCCAGGACCACGCCGTTGCCGCAGCCGGGGCAGAAGATGTGGGGGAACTTCTTGGTGTGCCGCAGGTAGCGGTGGATGATCTCGCGGTTGGTTACTTCCATCACAGCCACTCCCGCAGGCGTTTGGCGATGTCGGTGGGGGTGATCAGGGTGCCGTCGTCGCGCACCAGTTTCTGCACGTCGCAGCGGCCGCGGCTGACCCTCCAGGCTTCCCGGTAGATCTGGCCGCGGTTGAGCTCGCACACCAGCAGGGTGTCCACCTGGGCCACCACCCGCTCCAGGGCGGCGCGGGGAAACGGCCACAGGGTCTGCAGGCAGATCAGCCCTACCGGCTTGCCCTCGGTGCGCAGTTCCTCCACCGCCTCCCGGGCACTGCGCGCCACCGAGCCGTAGGCCAGCACGGCGACCTTGGCATCCTCCAGCCACACCGACTCGGTGCGGCAGATCTCGCGGAAGCCGCGGGTGATCTTGCGGTAGATGCGCTCCATGCCGGAGGTGATCTCGCTGTGCTTCTGGGTCGGGAAGCCCATGCGGTCGTGGACCAGCCCGGTGACGTGGAACCGGTAGCCGTCGCCGAACGGGGCCATGGGCGGCACCCCGGTGTTGGTCTCTTCGTAGGGAGCGTACCACTCCGGGGGCATGCTGGGGTGGATGCGCTCGATGCGCTCCACGCCGCCGGCGGTGGGCAGGCGGATCTTCTCGCGCATGTGGCCCACCCCCTCGTCCAAGAGCAGGATCACCGGGTTGCGGTATTTCTCGGCGGTGTTGAACGCCCGCACGGTCATGGCGAAGGCTTCTTCCACCGACGAGGCGGTGTAGACCACGATGGGGTGGTCACCGTGGGTGCCCCAGCGGGCTTGCATCACGTCGCCCTGGGAGGGGTTGGTGGGCAGCCCGGTGGAGGGGCCGTAGCGCATGACGTTGACGATGACCAGGGGGATCTCGGCGATGCAGCCGTAGCCGATCAGCTCCTGCATGAGGCTGAAGCCCGGCCCGGAGGTGGCGGTCATGGCCTTGGCGCCCGTGAGGCTCGCCCCCAGGCAGGCGGCGATGCTGGCGATCTCGTCTTCCATCTGGATGAAGGTGCCCCC
>JARGFW010000044.1 GCA_029211085.1 Deferrisomatales bacterium
GCGGTGCTGGCGGTGGAGGCGATCGAGGGCACCGACCAGACCATCCGTCGCGGCGGCAGCCTGGGCAGCGGCGGCGTTGTGGTGGTGAAGGTGGCCAAACCCGACCAGGACCTGCGGTTCGATGTGCCCGCCATCGGCGTCGACACGGTGGTTGCGTGCCTGGACGCCGGGGCCCGGGTGCTTGCCGTGGAGGCCGGCGCCACCTTCTTCTTCCAGAGGGAGGAAGCGGTGGCCCTGGCCGATCGTCACGAGATCACCATCCTCACGTTCTGAGGGGGTGAGGAGAGGCGAAGTGCTTTTCCCGTTGGCGCCGCTTCCACCCTCCCGACGCGATCGATGACCCAGACCAGGAGTCGCCGAGTCCCATGAGTTCCATCGCAGTGGTGGCGGGGGAGGCGTCGGGCGACATCCACGCCGGCAATCTCGTGGCGGCGCTGCGGCGGCGGCGCCCGGACCTACGGGTGTGGGCCGTCGGGGGCGAGGCCCTGGCCCGGGCTGGCGCCGAGATCGTGTTCCCCAGCGCGGCGATCGCCGGCATGGGGTTGGTGGAGTCGGCGGGCAATCTACCCGCCCTGCTGCGGGCCCGCCGGCAGGTACTGGAGCGCTTCGCCGCCGAGCCCCCGGACCTGTTCGTGCCCGTGGACTTCGGCGGCTTCAACCTGCGCCTGTGCGCCGCTGCCCACCGCAACCGCATCCCCACCGTGTACTACATCCCCCCCAAGGTGTGGGCCTGGGGCCGCTGGCGGGTGCGTAAACTGCGCGCCTGGGTGGCCAGGGCCCTGGTGATCCTGCCGTTCGAGGAGGCCTTCTACCGGGAACACGGCATCGCCGCCCACTACGTCGGCTCCCCCGTGCTCGACCACCTCGCACCGCGCAGCCACCCGGCGGAAGATCGCGTGGTGGGGCTGCTCCCCGGCAGCCGACCCGGGGAGGTCACCCGCATCCTGCCCCTGCTGGTGCAGGTGGCGCGGCGCCTGGCTGCCGAACGGCCACTGCGCTTCCTGGTGCCCCGGGCCCCGGGCCTGCCCGAAGCCCTTCTGGGGGAGCCCCTGCAGGCTGCAGGCCTGCCTGTAGAGATCCTCGACGGGGACGCCCAGCAGGTGATGGAGCGAGCCCGGGTGTGCGTGATGGCCTCCGGCACCGCCACCCTGGAGTGTGCCCTGGTGGGCACGCCCCTGGTCTCGGTGTACCAGGTCAGCCCCCTCACCTACGCCCTGGGCCGCTTGCTGGTGCGGGTGCCGTTCTTCTCCCTGCCCAACCTGATCGCCGGACGCCAGGTGGTGCCCGAGTTCCTCCAGCCGGCTCCCGGGGAAGTGGCCCGCGCCGTGGCGGAACTGATCGACGAGGGCCCGGCCCGCAGTGCCCAGTTGGAGGCCCTGGCCGCGGTGCGCGCCGCAGTGGGGGAGCCGGGGGCGTCGGAGCGGGCCGCGGGGCACATCCTCGACCTCCTGGGAACCCGGGGGGGCAGCGGTGCATAGCGCGCTGCTGCGCTGGGGACCGCCGCTGGGAGCGGGCTACCTGCGTCTGGTGGGGGCCACCACCCGTTACCAGCTCGTGGGCGAGGATGCGAAGCGCGCCCTGGGCCGCATCGAGGGCCCGCTGCTGACCGCCTGTTGGCACAACCGCCTGCTCGGCCCGGTGTACCCCTACCGGAATCAGCACGCCGGCGTGGCGATCAGCCAGAGCGACGACGGCGAGTTGATCAGCCGGGTGGTGGAGGCGTTCGGGTTCGTGCCGATCCGCGGCTCCTCCAGCCGCGGGGGGGCGCAGGTATTGCGCACCATGCTCCGGCACCTGGGACAGGGGTACGACGTGGGTTTTACCCCAGACGGGCCCCGCGGACCGCGTTACGTGGTGCAGCCGGGTCTCGCCCACCTGGCCTGCCGCACCGGCCGCCCGGTGCTCCCCGTGGGGGTGGGCATGAGTCGCAAGCTGGTGTTCTCCTCCTGGGACCGATTTCAACTTCCCCTGCCCTTCGGTCGTATCCGCATCCAGTTCGGCGAAGTACTCCGGTTCACCCGCGACGACCCGCTTGGGGACGTCCAGCAGCGCATCGGCGCCGCCCTGATCGCCGCCACCGAGGCCGCCGACCGCGCCCTGGGGGTGCGTTCCCCGTGACCCTTCCCTACCTCCTCTACCAGATGCTCGGCTGGCTGGCACTGCCCCTGGCGGCGCCGGTGGTGGCGGTTCGAGCCGCCCGCGACCCCCGCTACCGGGTGGGCTGGGGGGAGCGCCTCGGCGCCTGGGGAAACGTGCCCTCCGGGGCCGTGTGGGTGCACGGCGCCAGTGTCGGGGAGATGCGTGCCGTGGCTCCGTTGTTGGCCCTGCTGCGCGACGCCGGAGAACCCCTGATGCTCAGTACCACCAGCCCCTCGGGGCGCGACGCCGCCGCTGCCCTCGCGGGCCCGGGGGGAGCTGCCCGCCTTCTGCCCCTGGATCTGGCGCCCCTGGTGCGGCGGGTGTTGCAGCGCTGCCGACCGCGCGCCCTGGTGGTGGTGGAGACCGAGCTCTGGCCGGCGCTGCTCACCGAGACCGCCCGGGCCGGGGTCCCTCTGCTGCTGGTCAACGGCCGCATCTCCGATCGCGCCCTGCCCCGCTACCGCCGGGTACGGCCCTGGGTCCGGCCGCTGCTGGGGCGGTTCGCAGCCATCCATGCCCAATCCGAAGCAGACGCCGAGCGCTTTCGGCAGTTGGGTGCCGCGGCAGACCGGGTGGTGGTGGTGGGAAACCTCAAGTACGACCTCCCCGCACCGGACCCATCGGCCGTGCCCGCCACCGCCCTGCGCCACGCGCGGGCCGACGGCTGGCGACCCCTGGTGGCCGGCTCCACCCACCCCGGCGAGGAACACGCCGTGGCCGCAGCGGCAGCGACCCTGCGGGGTAACGGCCACCGGGTGGGCCTGGTGGTGGCTCCCCGCCACCTGGAGCGGGTGGAAGACGCCGCTCGCGAGGTGGCCTCGGGCGGTCGCCCCCCGGTGCGCTGGAGCACCCTGGGCGACCCTCGCGAGGAAGGTATCCTGGAGGCGTTCCGCGACGGCCGCGCGATCCTGGTGGACGAATACGGAGTGCTCGGAGATCTGTACGGCGGTGCCGACGCGGCGTTCGTCGGCGGCACCCTGGTTGCGGTGGGGGGACACAACCTGCTGGAGCCCCTGAACTGGGGGGTCGTGACCCTATTCGGCCCCCACACGGAGAACTCCCGAGAGGTGCGCGACGCGGTGGTGGAGCGCGGCGTGGGTTTCCAGATAGCGGACGCCGCGGAGCTGGCGACCGTAGTAGACCGGCTGTGGAGCCAGCCCGACACCGCGGCGACGATCGCCCGGGGGACTCGGCGCCTGTTCGCCGCCAGCCGGGGGGGCGCGGCCCGTGCCCTGGCGGAGTTGCGAAGCCTCGGCGCCGTGGGGAGCGGGGGCTGAGCATGGTACCGTACTTCTGGGTCAAAGATCTCCTATCCCGGCCGTCCTCAGGCGGAGCGGTCCGGGTGATGCTGTTTCCCCTGGCCCTCGCGGGCTGGGCGTACGGCTCGGTGCAGGCCTTGCGCCGGTGGGCCTATCGCCGGGGGGTGTTGCGCAGCGCGCGGACGCGGGTGCCGGTGGTGTCCGTGGGCAACGTCACGGCTGGCGGCACCGGCAAGACCCCCTGTGTGCAGACGGTGTGCCGGTTGCTGCAGCAGCGAGGTCTGCGGCCGGCGGTGCTCAGCAGGGGCTACGGTGGTACCCTGCGGGGCGCAGTGGCGGCGGTCTCCGACGGCAAGCGGGTGCTGCTCGACCCCGCCCAGGCGGGGGACGAACCGGTGATGCTGGCCCATACCCTCCCCGGAGTCCCGGTGGTGGTGGGGGCCAGCCGCAGGGACGGGGCCCGGCTGGCGGTCGAGGAGTTGGGGGCGGAGGTCCTGGTACTCGACGACGGGTTCCAACATCTGCAGTTGGCCCGGGATCTGGATCTGGTAACCGTGGACGCCCGCCTGCCCTTTGCCAACGGGCACTGTTTCCCCCGGGGACTGCTGCGGGAAACACCCCGGTCCCTGCGCGCCGCCGACCTGGTGCTGCTCACCCGAACCCGCCGGGTGGAACCGCGGTGCATCGAGGCGACGCGCCAGGCGGTGGTGCGGCACGTCCCCGACCGGCCGGTGCTCACCGCGGCCCACGCCCCTGTGGCGCTGGTGGACCTGGCCAACGGCGCAGCCCATCCTCTGCGGCGGCTGCAGGGTTTGAAGATCCTGGCGGTGGCCGGCATCGGCCAACCCGAACTGTTCTTCCAGGATCTCAAGGACCTGGGCGCGGAGGTGCTGCAGACGGTGCCCTACCCGGACCACCACCGCTTCCAACCGGAAGAGGTGGCGAAGCTCGACCAGTGGGCCGGCTTGATGAACGCCGACGCGGTGGTCACCACAGAGAAGGACGGCGTGCGGCTGCGGGAGTTCCTGCCCCTGGCGGTGCCGGCCCTGGCCCTGCGCATCGAGGTGCAGGTGAGCGACCCCGGGGTCCTGGCCGGAGCCCTGGACGAGATGCTGCAACGGAGGCGAAGCGATGGGTGAGATCCCCTTGGAGGCTCTCCGCGGCGCCGCGGCGAGCCGGCGGGAGCTGGTGGTGGCGCTCCAGCGGCGGCTCCACCGTATCCCCGAGCTGGCTTTCCAGGAGCGGGAGTCCACCCGTCTGGTGCAGGAGTTCCTCGGAGAACGGGGAGTGCCGTTCGATACCCTGGGCAGCGAGACCGGCGGCGCGGCGGTGCTCGGTGACGGGGAACCCGTGTTGATCCTGCGGGCCGACCTGGATGCCCTGCCGGTGACCGAGGCCCACGACGGACCGCACTGTTCGGGCAACCCCGGGGTCATGCACGCTTGCGGCCACGACGCCCACGTCGCGATGCTCCTGGCGACCGTCGATGCCCTGGCCGCCGCAGCGGTACCGTTCTCCGGCCGGGTGGTGTGCCTGTTCCAGCCCGCCGAAGAGGGGGGCGGCGGCTGCGCGCGTTTCCTCGAGCGGGGTCTGCTGGAGCGCTACCCGGCCCGGGCGGCGGTGGCCCTGCACGTGTGGCCGCAGCTCGCCACCGGCAGCGTGGCCCTGGCCCCCGGCCCGGTGATGGCCGGCATGGATACCTTTGCGTTGCAGTTCGCGGGGCGCGGCGGCCACGGTGCCTACCCCCACGCCTGCATCGACCCGGTGGTGATGGCGGCCGAGGCGGTGCTGGCCCTGCAGACCCTGGTGAGCCGGCGGGTTGACCCCCTGCACGCCGCGGTGGTCACCGTGGGCCGCATCCAGGGCGGCACGGCGTCCAACATCATCCCCGACACGGTGGAGGTGGAGGGCACCTTGCGCGCCTTCACGCCCGAAGTACGGGACACCCTGATGCAGGGAATCCGCGACATCTCCGCGGGGATCGCCCAGGCCCACCGTGGGGCGTGCCGTTGCATGTTCACCGCCGGCTACCCCGTCACCACCAACCACCCCGGCGCCACCGAAACCCTGCGGGCGGCCCTGGAACCCTTGCTCGGCGCCGACCGGGTGGTGTCCAGCCAACCCACCATGGGTTCCGAGGACATGTCCTTCCTCCTCGCGCAGGTGCCCGGCTGCTACCTGCGCCTGGGTGCCGCCGCCGATCCGACCACGGCCGCCCCCCTGCACAGCTCCCGCTTCCGCATCGACGAAGACTGCCTGCCGGTGGGGATCGCCACCCTACTGGCGGCGGTCTGCGCCCTGGGCAGCTGAGGCTTTCCCGTGGGAGCAACCTTCCGATGGTGACGAAGACGCTTCGGGGGGCGGATCCCCACGGGTTCCACCGTGTGGCCTACCACGAGTGGGGCGACCCGGACTGTGAACGGGTGGTGGTGTGCGCCCACGGTCTGACCCGCAACGGCAGGGACTTCGACGCCCTGGCGAAGGCCCTCTCGGATTGTTGCCGCGTGGTGTGCCCGGACATGGCCGGCCGCGGACAGAGCGAGTGGCTCTCGTACCCCCAAGACTACGGTTACCCCGTGTACCTGGGAGACGCCGCAGCGTTGGTGGCCCGGCTGGGTGCTCGGCGAGTGGATTGGGTCGGAACCTCCATGGGTGGGCTGATCGGCATGCTGCTGGCGGCCAACCCCGGCACCCCGGTGCGCCGCCTGGTGCTGAACGATGTGGGCCCCTTCATCCCCAAACGCGCCCTGGAGCGGATCGCCGCCTATGTGGGGAACGCGCCGGCGTTTCACGACCTGGGCTCCGTGGAGGCGTACCTGCGGGAGGTCCACGCGCCGTTCGGATCTCTCAGCGACGAGCAGTGGCGCCACCTCGCGGAGCACAGCACCCGGGTGCTCCCGGACGGAACCTTCGCCCTCCACTACGACCCTGCCATCGGCACCACCCTGCGGGCGGCCCCTTTCCAGGATGTGGATCTGTGGGCGGTTTGGGACGCCGTACGCTGCCCCACCCTCGTGCTGCGAGGCGCCGATTCGGATCTGCTGATGCCGGAGGTGGCGGCGGAGATGGCCCGGCGGGGACCGCGGGCCCAGGTGGTGGAGGTAGCCGGCGTGGGCCACGCGCCGGCCCTGCTGGCACCCGACCAGATCGAACGCATCCGCTCGTGGCTGTTCCGCTGAGCCCCGGCAGCACACCCCACACCACTCGATATTGCGCGGACAACGCTGCGGCCAAGGGCGAGGAAGCCGTTGAGGAACGCGGCCGACCACACGGGGGTACCGCGACGGGAAGGAGATCGCGCCGAAGCCGCCCCCGGTGTCCGTGGAAAGCCGCCCTCCCGGGGGGTGGCGGTTGCCCGGGGTCGGGCGTGTTTCCGAAGCCGGCGGCTCGCCCCACCCGGACCTGGCGGCTGGGGAGTGATACACTGCCCCCGGCGAGCGGCGGTGAACTCGGTTGGCCCCCGGGGCGGCCCGGATTGGGGAGGGGACGATGCGCTGGACCCCCCGGTTGTTGCGGATGGCGCTGCGGCTCTACCCCCCCTACCTGGGAGCTGGAGTACGGGTGGAGTACGTGGCTCCGGACTGGCGGGAGATCCGGGTCTCCATGGGACTGCACTGGTACAACCGCAACGCGGTGGGCACCCACTTCGGCGGCAGCCTGTACGCCATGGTGGACCCGCACCTGATGCTGCTGCTGATGCAGTTGCTGGGGAGTGGCTACGCGGTCTGGGACAAGGCCGCGCGGATCGAGTTCAAGAAACCGGGGCGGGGCACGGTGCGGGCGCGGCTGGCGATCTCCGAAGATGCCTTGGACGCGATCCGCCGGGACACGGCGACGGGTGGGAAGGTGCTGCCCGAGTTCGTCGTCGAGATCTTCGACGAAGGAGGGGGTGTTGTGGCCACCGTGCGCAAGACCCTGTACGTGCGCCGCAAGACGGCGGCGGCGCCTGCCCGGTGACGTGTTGCCCCCCCCTCAGCGGATGCCGATCATGGTCGCGATCTCCCCGGCACGCTGCCGACCCCGTTCCAAGAGTTCTGCCACCACGGAATTCGGCAGGTTGTAGGAGTTCGTCACCCGGGCGATGAACGCTTCCGCGTCCGGCCCCGGGGCACCGTCAACCACCTCGCTCACCAGTGCCACGCCCGGCGGGCACCCTGCATCTTTCGAGTTGTCGTGATGTCCGCGCAGGGCCTGACCCAGGCTTTCGGGCAGGCCCCAGGCGTCGCACATGTGGCCGCCCACCACGGTGTGGTCCCAGCCGAACCGCTCCCGTTCCAGATCCGGGAGCCTCCCCTCACCGGCATGCCACCTCTCCAGCAGCGGGCCGTACTGGTCGGTCCGGGCCGCTGCCAGAAGGGGGATGGCCATGTCCTGGAGCAGGGCGGAAGTGAAACACTCGACGCGGATCGCCGGGTGTAGGATCGCCGCCAGTTCCTGGGCCAGGGCGGCCCGCAGCGCCGCGGTGTGCCAGAACCGAGACGGATCGAAGCCGCGGTAGCAGATATGAGGCAAGGCGCCGCGTACCGCCACCCCGACGATAAGCGACTCCAGCCGCGACAGGCCCAGCAGGGCCACGGCATGTCCGAGGTTGTTCACCTGGCCGCGCAGTCCGGTGCCAGCGGAGTTCACCGCCCGCAGCACCTGTACCGACAGACCGGGGTCGCCGTTGAGAACCTGGGCCACAGCGGCTGCCGTGGCCCCCTCGCTGCGGATCGTCTCCAGGGCCTTCATCGCCACCGGGCGGAACGAGGGCAGTTCGAACGTCCCGACCGCCTCCCGGAGGCTGTCGAGTCCCTGTTTGGCGCGCTTGCGGAACAGGCCCAGCATCGGTTCCTCCGGATCAGTCGGCCCGCCGGGCCATACGGTTGGAGAGGATCGCCAACAGGCCGCCCAGACCCACGTAGCCCAGAATCACCTCCAGCATCGCCAGTACCTGGGCGGTGGCGGTGGCGGGCACCACGTCGCCGAAGCCCAGGGTAGTGAAGGTGACCACGCTGTAGTAGAGGGGCGACAGGACCGTCGGATAGTGGCCGTAATCCAGGCCTACCCGGGTGTAGCACAGGGCGAACAATCCGATCAGGGCGAAGTTGCACAGGGTCCAGCGCAGCAGGCTGCGGCCGCAGTCGGAGGTGACCCACCACAGCCGGTAGAGCACGGCGCTGGCGCGGTTGCGGTTGCGGAACTCGAACAGGTAGTTCTCGTCCAGAACGTGGCGGCGCAACATGTAGGCGCCGGTGAAGTCCACGTCGCGCAGGTCCACGCCGATCCACGACGCCTCCCAGAAACGGTCCAGGGCCCGCAGGCGGGCCGAGCGCAGGTCGGCGTGGTCGAACAGCGCCCCAGCCACGCGGCTCAGCCCCAGGTCGGCGCCGCGCAGCACGGCCCGGGAGAGGTTGGCGCCGCGCAGGTCCGCTTCCCGCAGACGGGCCCCGGTGAGATCGGCGGCACGCAGGTCCACCCCGGCCAGGGTGGAGTGGGTGAACGTAGCCCCGTGCAGGTGGGCGCCGAACAGGCTGGCTTCTCGGAGATCCGCCTTGCCGAACCCCACCCGGGGGGCGCGGCACTCGTTGAGGTTTGCCCCGCGCAGGTCCGCCGCCAGCAACTCCGCGCCCTCCAGATCCGCCCCGGTCAGCACCGCCCCCAGCAGTTTGGCGCCGCCGAGCCGGGCGCCGCGCAGGCTGGCTCCGGTGAAATCTGCCCAGCTCAAGTCGTAACCCGAGAGTTCCAGCCCCGCGAGATCCTCCCCCGCCAGGGGCAGGGCCCGCAGGTCGTGGGCCTGGGTCCAGCTCTCCTCGCCGCCGGGCGCCGGGTCTCCCCGGCGCAGGCGGTCCAGGGCGCGGTCGCGCAGGCTCACTCCCTCGGCGTCGCTTTGCAGCCAACGGGCGGCCAGGGGGGCGCGATCTTCCGGGGCGAGGGAGAAGTGGGTGGCACCGGGTACGCAGGGAGCCGGATGGGCCATGCCAGAGGGTCGCCGGGGCAGAGGTTGCGGGAGACCGGCTACTCTTCGTCCCCCCACAGGCCACACTTGAACCCGTCCCGGAAACCCGGTCGAGAACTCCTCCCTTGCCAACGCTGCACCAGAAGACCGATGCTGAGGGCCGGCCGCACATCGGGAAAGGAGCCGCCATGGGAATCCACGAACGCCCCATCGGGGAGCGCATCGAGTGGTTGTTCGACCTGGCCCGCCGCCACTCGGCGGAGTTCTCCGGGCCCGAGGCGTGCCTGGCCCGGGAGCGCTACCTGGCCGAGCACCCCACCGCGATCGTGGTACTCAAGTGCATGGACGGGCGCATCAACCTCCCCGTGGCGACCCGTACGCCCCCGGGCATCATCCAGCCCATCCGCAACCTGGGGGGTATCTTCGACCTGGGCTGGCCCCACCTGGGGGAGGTGTTGGCCAACCACGTGCACCGCATGGCGTCGGAGGGCCGCCGGGTGCTGGTGGTGATCACCTACCACTTCTCCCGGGGCGACCCCCGGCGGGGCTGCGCCGGGTTCGCCCACGACACCGATGCCGCCGTTGCCCACACCCGGGCCATCAAGGCGCAGGCGGAGCACGTCTTCGGCACCGGGCACGGCACGGTGTACCCCCTGGTCTGCGGGTTCGAGACCGACGAGGACGCCCTGATCCTCCACGGGCCCGGGGGGGAGCCCCTCGACCTCTCCACCCTGGAGCCCGGCGATGCCGCCGCCCTGCCGGCACGGTTGGCGCAGCTCTTCCCGGACATGCCCGGCCAGATGCGCCACGATCTGCTGCCCCTGCTCCACGGCAACCTGGAGCGCATCGCCCAGGTGCGCAGCAGCAACCGCGCCCTGGACATCGAACACCGGGAGTGGGCGATCTGTCTGGGCCGGGGGTTCGACTTCCTGCACACCCCCAACGTCGCCCTGATCATCGGGCCGTACAGCCCGGACCTCGCAGACCCCATCCGCAATGCGGCGGGCATCCTCGCAGTGAACATGGCGGCCGGCCGCATTCCCGACGACGGCTTCCTGCTGCTGGCCTCGGTGCCCTACAACGATATCGGAGTGGACCAGGCCCGGGCCGAGCTCAAGGCCCGGTTCCTCTCCGGATTCGGCGCCGCGGTCATCCGCGCCGAGTTCCCCGATCTGGCGGAAAAGATGTGGATGCACACCGCCGTGCTCGACTGGCGCTCCCGCACCCTGGAGCACGACGGGGCGGGGTCTGGCAGCGGGGTGGGCCGCTCCTCCCCGCCGCCCCGAAAATAGCGACGGGCTGCGCCTCGCGACGCAGCCCGTTGGCGTTGCGGGGGGCAGACCCGAGGGTCAGCCGTTGGTGCGCTCGAACTCGGCCATGAACGCGATCAGGGCGTCCACCCCTGCTTCGGGCATGGAGTTGTAGATGCTGGCGCGCATGCCGCCCACCGAGCGGTGGCCCTTCAGTGCCACCAGGCCGTTGGCCTTGGCCTGGGCCAGGAACGGCGCGTCGAGCTCTGCATCGGCCAGGGTGAACGGCACGTTCATCCACGAACGGTTGGCCACCGTCACCGGATTGGCGTACAGCCCCGAGGCGTCGATCGCGGCGTAGAGCTTGCTCGCCTTGCGTCCGTTGGTTTCGGCCATCGCCGCCAGCCCACCGCGCTTCTTCAGCCACTGGAACACAAGCCCGGCCAGGTACCAGGCGTAGGTGGGGGGGGTGTTGTACATGGAGCCGTCACCGGCGTGGGTGCGGTAGTCGAACATGGTGGGCGTGGCCGGCAGGCACTGGCCCAACAGGTCGTCCCGCACGATCACCAGGGTCAGCCCCGCGGGGCCGACGTTCTTCTGGGCACCGGCGTAGATCAGGGCGTACCGGTTCACGTCGATGGGCCGCGACAGGATCGCGGAGGACAGGTCCGCCACCAGAGGGACGTCCCCGGCGTCGGGGATGTAGTCGAACTCCACCCCGTGGATAGTCTCGTTGGGGGTGTAGTGCAGGTACGCGGCGTCCGGATCGAGTTGCAGGGCGTCCTGGGCAGGCGCGTAGGTGAACTTGCGATCCTCGGCGCTGGCCGCCACGTTCACCGTGCAGTAGCGCTTGGCCTCGGCGATGGCCTTCTTGGACCAGGTCCCGGTGTTGAGGTAGTCGGCCTTGGTCTTGCCCCGCAGCAGGTTCATGGGGATCGCCGCGAACTGGCTCGAGGCCCCACCCTGCAGGAACAGCACCCGGTACTCGGCGGGCACGGCCAGCAGTTCCCGCAGGTCGGCCTCGGCCTGCTCGGCGATCGCCGTGAACTCCTTGCCCCGGTGACTCATCTCCATCACCGACATGCCGGAGCCCCGCCAGTCCAGCATCTCGTCTCGCGCCTGTTCTAGAACCTCCAACGGCAGTACCGCCGGACCCGCACTGAAGTTGTATACACGCGCCACGGGTTCTCCTCCTTCGGGATGATGGGGGCCGTCCCTGGGGGCGACCATGAGATGAGGATTCTGGCAGTTGGCCGGGCCGCCGTCAAAGGGATTGCGAGAAACATTCCACAAGCTTGGCAGGTGTTGGCTCGGCGAGCAGGAGGTGGGAGATGCAGAGGGAGGTCAGGACTCGGGGGTGTGTGCCGGGGCTAGGTCCAGCACCCCGCGCAGGGCTCCGCACAGTTCCACGAGGCGGTACGGCTTGCCGACGAACGCGGCCGCCCCCGCAGCCAACACGTCCTGTTGCAGGGTAGGCCCGCCGTAACCACTGGCCACCAGCACCCGGGCGTCGGGATCGAGGCTGCGCAGTTCCTCCAGGCAGCGTCGACCGCCCATGCCCGGCATACCCAGGTCGAGGATCACCGCCGCGAACCGGCCCCCGCTGCCGTTGCCTGCGTCCGCCAGCGCATCGCCGTACAGTTCCAGCGCATCTTCCCCGCACTCCGCCAGGTCCACCCGGTAGCCGCACGCCTCCAAAGCGCTGGCCGCCAGTTCCCGGACCATCTCCTCATCGTCCACCACCAGCACCCGTTCTTTTCCCCCGGGCAGGGGGGCCGAGTCGCGTGTGGCGCCAGCCACGTGGCCCGAGGCGTCGGGGAGCGCGGGAAGGGTGATGGTGAAGGTGGTGCCGGCGCCGGGTGCGCTGTCGCAGTGCAGGTGTCCGCCGTGGGCCTGGACCACGCCGTAGACGGTGGACAACCCCAGGCCGGTGCCCTCCCCCACCCCCTTGGTGGTGAAGAACGGTTCGAAGATGCGGTCCCGGGTCTCGGGGCACATGCCGGCGCCGTCGTCGCGCACCGTGAGCTCCACGTACGGGCCGGGGGCCAGATCGGGGTGCCCGTCGATGTGGCGGTTGCGGGTGGTCAGGGTCAGTCGGCCCCCCCCGGGCATGGCATCCCGGGCGTTGGTACCCAGGTTCATCAGCACTTGCTCCACCTGGGTGGCGTCGGCGTTTGCATGCCAGAGTTCCGGGTCCAGCCGTTCCTCGATGTGGACCATCTTCGGCAGGATGCGGCGCAGCATCTCGGTGGCGTGGGACACCTCCCGATTGAGGTCGATGGGACGCCGCGCGGGGTTGCTGCGCCGGCTGAAGGTGAGGATCTGCTGCACCAGTTCGGCGGCGCTGTCCGCCGCCGCCGCCACCTGTTCCAGGCGCTGGCGGCTCGTGGCGGAGCTGGTCTCGGCGAGCAGCAACTCGGTGGAG
This sequence comes from Deferrisomatales bacterium, assembly GCA_029211085.1. Classification (GTDB taxonomy): domain Bacteria; phylum Desulfobacterota; class Deferrisomatia; order Deferrisomatales; family JARGFW01; genus JARGFW01. Next base: position 13,012 of record JARGFW010000044.1, read on the forward strand.
CCGGCGATGGCCTGGAGCAGGTTGTTGAAGTCGTGGGCGATACCGCTGGCCAGGGTTCCCACCGCCTCCATCTTCTGGGACTGGCGCACCCGCGCCTCCAGGGCCAGACGTTCGGAGAGGTCACGGGCCACGGCACAGAGGTACTCCTCGCCGCCGAAGGCCACGTAGTTCAGTGCGATCTCCACCGGTAGGGACTCGCCCCCCTTGGTGTGGTGGTTGGTGGTCGTCTGCAAGAAACCGTCGCGCCTGGCCTCTTCCCAGTGTTCCTGCCAGCGAGCCGGAGGAAGGTCGGGGTTCACGGCGAACACCGAGAGGGCCAACAACTCCTCCCGCGAGTACCCCAGCTCGGTACAGGCTGCTTCGTTGGCGTAGGCGAACCGCCCGTCGGGGCGGATGAAGTAGGCCGGATCGGAGAGATGATCCATGGCGAACTGGGTGAAGCGCAGGGCATTCTCCGTGGCCCGGCGCCGGGTGATGTCGACCAGCACCCCCCGCAGGCCCACCGGCTGTCCGTCTCGCAGGATCGGGTTGGTGTAGATCAACGCCGACAGGGAACGGCCATCGGCGGCCACCATCGAGTACTCGTTGGCGGGGACCTCCTCCCCCCGCAGGCGCAGCTGCATGTTCGCCAGGGCGCGCTGTTGATCTTCCGGGGCGATGAAGCGCAGCACGGAGAGGCCGGCCGCGAGGTCCTCCGCGGTGACGCCCATCAACTCGAAGCCGTGTTGATTGGCGTAGGTGAAGTTGCCCTCCAGATCGGTCTCGAACACCACCTGGGGCAACAACTCGGTGAGTTCCCGGTAGCGGTGCTCGCTCTCCGCCAGCTGCCCCTCCCGGGCGCCCAGGGCGGCCAGCATCTCGGTGAAGGTGCGGCCCAGCAGTTCCACCTCCAGGTAGCTGCCGTGGATCGATGGCAGGTGGTACTCCCCGGCCGCGGCCCGCCGAGCCTGGTCGGTGAGCTGGGACAGGGGCGCGGCGTAGCGCCGCGCCACCGCCAGGGCCAGCCAGGTGCCGAGCCCCAGGACCAGGGCGGCTACCGCCCCGGCGACGGCGGCGGTGTGTCGGAGGGGGGCGAACACGGTGGCGACGGGCTGGCTGACCAGGGCCACCCAGCCGGGGCCCCGGATCGGGGATGCGCTCCCCAGGCAGGGGGTGCCGTCCGTCACATACTTCTGGGTGGAGCCGGTCCCCTCCAGGGCCGCGCGCACCACGGCCAGGTGGCTGAGGTTGAGCTTGCTCGCAGCTGCAGCAGGGTCGGTGTCGGCCACCACCGTGCCCTCCCGGTCGATCACCGACACCTGGGTGGCGGTGTCCCGGCGGAACTTCTCGACGGTGCGCTGCAGCAGGTCCAGGTTGACGTTGCCCACCAGCACCCCCCGGTCCGTCACCGGCGTGGCCAAGGCCAGGGACATGTGGCCGCTGATCAAGGACAGGAAGGTGTTGGACCAGGCGGGGGTGGCCGTGTCCCCGGTTTGGGAGAAGAAGCTCTGGTGGGACAGGTCGAGCCCCAGGAAGCTCTCCCGATGGCGGGCCATCCCCGGCGGCAGCCCCACCGCCGTCACCCGGCCGGTCGAGTCGACCAGGTAGACCGCCTCGAACAGGGGCGGCACTGGGTCCCCCCCGAGGGGGGCGCTGGTGAGTTGGGCGTCGAGAATCGCCCCGGTCTCGCGGTCCTCTGCCCCGGCGGAGGAGGCGAGCACCAGTTGGCGGATGTTGCCCAGCACGTACTGGGGAGCGAGCAGGAACGTCTCCACCTCCCCGGCCACCGAGCGAGCCAGGGTGAGGTTCCGTTGTTCGACTTCGGGGAGTGCCACGCCGGCCAGGTGGTAGTAGACGGCCCCGGTGGTCAGGATCACCGGCACGAGAACCGCCAGGAAGAACAGCAGGGACAAGTGGGTCCTGAGGGGTCTGGTGCGGGGCACGGTCAGTCCACCGGAACGAATCTGCCGTTGCGGACCACCGAGAGGTGCGCCCGGCGGTCGGACTCGCCGAAGGGGTCCAGGACGAGGCTGCCCTGCACACCCTGGAACCCGCCCATCCCCAGGATGGTCTGTTTCAGGTTCTCGCCTCCCTGGCGTCGGTCCAGGGCCTCCATCACGAGGTTGGCGGCGTCGTAGGCGTTGACGGCGATGAACCCCGGGGCGGTGTCGTGGCGCTCGCGGTAGCGGTCGCGGAACGCCAGGTAGGCGGGAGCGGCGCTGTGCCGGTCGAAGAACTGGTCCACCAGCACCCCCTCCGCCGCCGTCCCCCCCAGCTCCAGGAAGCGCTCCGTGGCGGCCCACTCCGACACCGCGAGGTGGGGTCTGCCCGGCAGCTTGGCGAACTGCTGGCAGAACAGCGCCGCATCCATCGCCCCCGCGGAGACCACCACGGCGTCGGCGCCCTCGCCCGCGGCCCGCCGGGCCAGTTCGTGCATCACCGCGTCGTCCCCCGAAGTGAACGTCACCTCTCCGGCCACCCGTCCCCCCAGACGCAGGAACTCCTGTTTGAAGTTGTCCGTCCAACTGCGGGTGTAGGACTCGTTGCTCAGGTCGTACACCAGGGTGGCCGAGCGCACGCCGACCTTCTCTGCCAGGTGCCGGGCGGTCTTGTGGGCGTAGTCACGGGTGGTGGCGGAAACCCGCAGGAAGAAGTCGTCGAGGCCGCTGAGGTCGGTGGTGGTGACCGTGGGGCTGACCATCACCACCTGGTGGCGGTTCACCAGGGGCACGGTGGCCATGGCCATGGAACTGGTCATGGGGCCGACGATCGCGGCCACCCCGCTGTCGATCAGCTCCTGTACCGCGACTCGGGCCGTCTCCGGATCCTGCCGGTCGTCGCGCACCAGCAGCCGCACGGGTCGGCCGTGAATCCCCCCCTGGGCGTTGCGCTGTTCCACGGCCAGCAGGACCCCGTCGCGCCCGCTGATGCCCAGGTCGGCGACCCGGCCCGACAGCCCCCCCACGAAACCGATCTGCACCGGGGTCTTGTCTGTACAGGCGCACAGAGTGACCAGCACGGCCAGGGCCGTCCACCGGGCAAGGTGGCGCGCCCGTTGGCCGGTGCGGTTTGGTCCGGTGCGGTGTGGGTTCATGACTGTCTCCCGGGGGGAAGGACCTCCCCCGCCGATTCGTCCCTTTCTCCTCGGTCCGCGGGTAGCTTTACTTGAGTGCTCGACAATGGGCCGGGGGTCGGCTCGGCCCCCCAAATCGACAGCGGCACCCGGGGTTCAGGGAGCGGCGGGTCCCCGGGCTGGCAGGGTCGGGTGATGGGGCTCCGCCTCGGGTTCCAGGCGGAACGCGGCGCGCAGCAACAGCGGGGTGAACAGCAGGCTCAGGGCCATGTTGAGCAGCGCCACGCCGATCATCACGTCGGCGAGGGCGTCCGGGAACACCCCCTGGCGGATCGCCACCGCCGCCACCACCAGGGACACCTCCAGTCGGGGCAACATGCCCAGGCCCACCTGCAGGGCCCGCACCGGGGGGAGCCGTGCCGCCAGCGCGCCGGCGCCTGCACCCAGGAACTTGCCCCCGAAGCTGGCGGCCAGCAGCAGCGGTGCGTAGTGGCCGATCGCCGCCACCTTGCCAAGGTCGAGGGTGGCGCCCAGGTGCACGAAGAACAGGGGGATGAACAGGGAGTAGGCCACCGCGTGCACCTTGGCCAGCAGTTTCTCCTCCCCCATGCGCTCCCCGATCGCCAGACCGGCAAGGAACGCCCCGGTGATCGCCGCCAGACCCACGCTCTCGGCGGTGGCGGCAAGGGTGAACGCGACGATGAACACGAAGGTCAGCGGGGCTTCGGGAAGGTGCACCCGCCGGAAACCCTGGTACAGCCGGGGCAGCAACTGCCAGCCGAACAGCCCGGCCAGGGAGAAGAACGCCACCGCCTTGACCAGTACGTGGAGCGGGTTGCCGGTGCCCAGCACCACCGCCAGCAGGCCCAGGGCGATCACGTCGTCGAGGATCGCGGCCCCCACCAGGGTTGCCCCCACCGCGGTGCGCAGGCGATGGGCCTCCAGCAACACCAGCGCGGTGATGCCGATGGAGGTGGGGCTGAACAACGCCCCCACCACCAGTGCCTGGGGGGTCGTCATCCCCAGGACCAGGGAGGCGGCGTAGCCGGCGGCGAACGGCACGAACACGCCACCCAGGGCCACCAGGGTGGCGGGGATACCGGCGCGGCGGATGTCGCCCAGGCGCGACTCGGCGCCGGTGAGCAGCAGCAGGCACAGCAGTCCCACCTCGCTGAAGGAGGCGAACACTTCGCCCCGCAGCACCCCGGGGACCGCGCCGGGCAGCTGCACCAGCACCAGCCCGGCGAGAATCTGCCCCAGGATCGGCGGCAGCTTCAGGCGGTCGAAGGCCTGGCCGAGCAGCTTCGACGCCGCCAGGGCCAGGGCCAGGCTGCCGAACAGCAGGGCCGGGTTCACGATGCGGTCGCCTCCCGGGAGGCGAGGGCGTGGACGGCCTGCAGCAGGTGGAGCGCGCCCATCTCGCCGATGAGAAGGCCGTCCTCGACCACCGGCACGTAGAGGACCCCCTTGGTCTCCATGACGTGCAACACGTCACGGCAGGGGGTGTCCGGGGCGACGCTGTGCAGCACCCGCCCCTCGGTGAAGCAGCACACGCAGTCCGCGCTGCCGTGGGCCAGGCTGCAAGAACGGGTGCGGCTGATCCGGGTGTAGGAAGCGTGGGGCGGTTCCAGGGCCCGCAGCAGATCCTGGCGCAGGACGATGCTGTTGACCCTACGGTCCGTCCGGTCTTCCGCGCGGACCCAGGCGTGGTCGGCGATCACGAGCGCGTCGAGCACCTCGGTGATGTCACAGTGGGCAGGCAGGAACGCCGCGTTGGCGAACGTCGTGTCCATCACCTGGCGGGCGGGGAGCTGGTAGAACTCCTCGAACACCCGCTGCCGGGTCTCCGGTGTCCAGTCGAGCATGGCTACCTCCAGGGTCGGGTTTGTCCTGAACATAGCACCGTACCTGGGCCACACCAAAGCAGAGCGCATGGCACGACAGGGTTTGTCGGTCGCCCTGGGACACGGTTCCTGGCAAACGCAAGTGACCTCCCTCAGCCGGTTCCCGCCCGGCGCAGCAGCCGTCGCTGCCGGCGCTCCAACGCCTCCCGGTCCTTGGGGATCCAGCGCCCCCTGGCCAGGGCCTGTTCCACCAGGGACAGGGCCGCGGCGGGGTCATCCAGGCGATGCTCCAGGGCCTTGGCCGCCTCCACCACCGGGAACGGGTCGGCCGGGTCCAGGGCCTGCATCTCCCCCCACCGGACCAGTGCTTCCTGCCAGGCTCCGGCCCGCTTGTGGGTCAGGGATAGCTCCCGCAGGGCGCGGGCGCGCTGGGGCGGGGGCAGTTCGGCGCGCAGTGCCGCCTCCAGGGCCGGCCGCGCCAGGGTGCCGTGGCCGCGTCTGCCCTGGAGCAGGCCCACCCCCAGGGCGGCGGCACCCCGGGGACACCGGGCCGCCTCGCCGGCGGCGGCGAGTAGGCCCGCGAGGCTGAGGATGTCGTCGCGGTTGTGGCGAAAGACTGCGGCCAGTCGCGGGTCGGCCTGCCCGGCGAGATAGGCCCGATACAGGGGGGGAATGTCGGCCCCGGGGACGTCGCCCCTACGGCCGAAGCCCAGCAGGGACGCCTCCAGGGTGCCAAGCCGGCAGTCGGGGTGGGTGGTGCGCCAAAGGGCCCGGGCCGGGGGCAGCAGGTCCAGATGGGTGGCAGTACCCAGGGGCCAGGGCTGGCGGGTGAGCACGTGGCGGTTCTGCAGCAGGGGCACGTCGTAACCCACGCCGTTGTACGTCACCAGGCAGCGCACCCCTTCCAGCTCCCGGGTCAGCAGCTGGAGCAGGGCCGCCTCCCGGTGGGGTGCCTCCAGGAACAACTGGACGACCCGGAAGCCCCGCTCGGGGTCGAGATGCCAGCGGCCGACCCCGATCTGGAACGGGATGGTGCCGGCGCCCCCGGCCAGGCCGGTGGTCTCGGTGTCCAGGAACGCCAGCTGGTGCAGGTGCTCGAACCCGCCCAGGTGCTCGGGGAACAGCCCCCGGGCACCGGCCCCGATGCTGGCCGCGATCTCCCCCACCGTCACCTTCCCGTGGCGGTGGTCGGGGGGAAACTCCCACACCACTTGCAGGGCGCTGGAGTCCCCCACTCCCACCCGTTCGGCGTCGAGCCAGCGGGTCAGGTCGGGGGGGCCGGCCGGACGGGACGCAGCGGGGGCGACCGTGGCGGCACGGGCGTCCACGGTCGCCGCGATGCCGGTGCCGAGGATGCGGTCGAGGCGCCGCCGCAGCTCGGGGCCGACGGGGGATTGCCGCTGCGGGGCCTTCCGAGGGGTGCGCTCCAGCCTCTCCAGGCGCTGGCGCAGGCTGCTCACCGGGTTCCGAGGACGGCGCCGAGCACCGCCAGGGCGGCGGCCTTGGCCCCCGCCCCGCTCTCCGCCGCCGGGCCCACGCAGGAGGGGCAGCCCCCCTCGCAGGGGCACTGCCGGGCCAGCTCCCGGGCGTCGGCCAGCAGCGCGGCGGTGCGGATGTGGATGCCCTCGGCCAGACCGCTGCCGCCGGGGTACTGCTCGTAGAGGAACAGGGTGGGCTGCAGCCGCTGCTCCGGGTCGGCCGCCTCGCCGGCGAGGTGGCTCCCGCCGGTTGCCGAGCGGGACAGGGCGAAACTCCAGCGCCCTTCCCGGTCTCCCAGGGCGCGGCCCAGGTCCCCCACGTCGCACAGGCAGCGCAGGGCCGCCAGGTGCTGCAGCAGGTGGGAGAGGCCGGCCAGCCCCTCCAGGAACGCCGCGTCGGTGAGCCCCAACCGGTCCGCCAGGGCGGGGTCGAAGGTCCACCAGGCGGCGGTGGTGTGCATCTCCAGATCCGGCAGGTCCACCTCTCCGTAGCCCACGTTCTCCAGGGTGTAGAACTTGATCTTCTTGTAGCCGGGCACGTGGTTGACCACGTGCACCTCCCCCCACTCGCTGTGGCCCCAGGGCTCGGGGCGGGTGGCGAACGCCTCCAGGATGCGCACCTTGGAGTAGGTCATGGCCTGGGTGTAGTACTCGGTCTCCACCCGGCGCACGTACGCCTTGCGGGCGTCCCAGTCCAGGCGGTCCACGTGGTGGGGGCGTCCCTCCAGCATGTAGATGGCGTTGGTGTGGATGGTCTTCGGGGCGCTGTCGAAGTCCACCTCGGCGATCACCCGGGGCTGCCCGTCGGAAAGCTCCACCACCGTGAAGTTCTCGGGCACCGCCGTGCGCAGGGACACCTCCCCCGCCGGGTAGGAGTCCGCAGTCCAGTGCCAGTTCCTGCCCGAGCGGTGCAGCACCCCCTTCTCCTCCAGGTAGGCGAGGATCTCCTCCAGGGGCTCGGTGCCGAACGCCTCCCCCTCCTGGAACGGCAGCTCGAACGCCGCGCAGCGGATGTGGGAGACCAGCAGGTGCAGGTTGTCCGGGTCGATCAACCCCAGTTCCGGGGCGCGGCCCACCACCGTCTCGGGGTGCCCCACCACGTACTGGTCCAGGGGCTGGGAGGAAGCGATGAGGATCGCCGCGCTGGTCTCGGCCCGCCGCCCGGCCCGGCCCGCCTGCTGCCAGGTGCTGGCGACGCTGCCTGGGTAGCCCACCAGCAGGGATGCCTCCAGCTGGCCGATGTCCACCCCCAGCTCCAGGGCGTTGGTGGACACCACCCCGCGGATAGAGCCGTCCCGCAGGCCGGCCTCGATCTCCCGGCGCAGGTTGGGCAGGTAGCCGCCCCGGTAGCCGCGGATCATGCCCGCCTGGTCGGGGGTCTTCTCCAGGGCGTCCTTGAGATAGCGGGCCAGCACCTCCACCTGCAACCGGCTGCGCACAAACGCGATGGTCTGCACGTTCTCCCGCAGGAAGCGCCGGGCCAGCTTGCGGGCCAGGGTCACCGGGGAGCCCCGCAGCCCCAGGGCCTGGTCCAACACCGGTGGGTTCATCAGCAGCAGGTGCTTGCGCCCCCGGGGGGCGCCGGACTCGGTGACCGGGGCGATCTCATCCTCGCCGGTGAGTCGCCGGGCCAGCTCCACCGGGTTGGCGATGGTCGCCGAAGACAGGCAGAACACCGGGTCGGCCCCGTGGAAGCGCGCCACCCGCTTCAGGCGCCGCAGCACGTTGGCCACGTGGCTGCCGAAGATGCCGCGGTAGACGTGCATCTCGTCGATCACCACGTAGCGCAGGTTGGCGAAGAATCCGGCCCAGCGCGGGTGGTGGGGCAAGATGCCCTGGTGCAGCATGTCCGGGTTGGTGAGCACCGCCTGGGCCTGGTCCCGAACCCGGGCGCGGATGTCCTGGGGGGTGTCGCCGTCGTAGGTATGGGCGGCCACCGGGCGCGGCAGTTCGGCGGACAGCTCCTGCAACTCGGCGAGCTGGTCCTGGGCCAGGGCCTTGGTGGGAAACAGGTACAGGGCCCGGGCCCCGGGGTCGGCCAGCAGGGCGCTCAGCACCGGCAGGTTGTAGCACAGGGTCTTGCCCGAAGCGGTGGGGGTGACCGCCACGAAGTGCTCTCCCTCCAGGGCCAGCCCGGCGGCCCGGGCCTGGTGTGTGTAGAGCCGCTCGATGCCGCGCCTGCGGTAGGCGGCCACCAGGTCGGGGTGGGCCGCCGCCGGGTAGTCAGTGTAGGCCGCCGGCTGGGGCTCAAGGATCTCGTGGTGGGTGACACAGGGACCCAGGTTGCGATCCCGGAGGATCGACCGGACCACCTGCTCGACGTCGCGCATGGGGGGAAGATAACAGACCGGCCGTGGGGGCATCCAGGGGTAGGGCGCGCTGGCCAGGAGGGGCGAGTGCCGCGGAGCCCAGGGATGGGCGAGAGCGGCCGCTGGCGGCGGGTCGGCGCAGTGCGCGGGGTGGAATGTCCAACGATGGGAACCGGTTTCCTGTGCACTCTGAAGGTCGAACCACGCCCGACGCGGATCGTCCGTCAAGGGAGCCATCCACGGAACCGAGCAGGCAGGTTCAACTCCTCTTCCCTGCCGAGCCTCCAGGACCAGGTGCCTGAGGCCATGTAGACGTTCGCCGCGGCGCACTCCAGCGCGTTGCCCGCGAGCACGACGAGCCCCCGATGAAAGCCCTGGGCCTTCCACTTGTAGAGCCGACACCGGTGACCGTACACGGTAAGGTGGTGGTTCCCGGCCGTGAGGTCTTCAGGGGGTGCATCCATGTATGCGTGCGTGGCATCCTCCAGGTCGACGCCGAAACGCTCCACCGCGATGACACGCAGCGCCTCGACCAGCGAACCGGCGAACCAAACTCCGTAGACCTCGTGGAACCCGTTACCCGGGATACTGAACCCGCCGACCCTCTTCTCCAGCCTTTGGGTTCGGCGGCTCAGTGGGCCTTCCCGATCCTTGGCGCGCGATCGTTCGAGCTCCTTCCGCAGGTCCGCTAGTTCTCTCTCCGCGGCCTTCTGTGCCTCCGTCCTTCCTGTAAAGTCCGGCTTGCAGATCGCCTCCATGGCTCCCTCCTTTCCCGGAGCATGGTGGCGGCAAAGCGTTTCAGGGGCTGGGATGACCCCTAAGAACCGTCTGGGTCGGAGTGGTTGGGAGTGTTCCTTGGCAATGGGAATTCGCCACATCGCACGCGCGGCCGGCCAACGGGATCAGGGCCTGCAGGATGTCCGCCATCCCGCGTGTATCCAGCCCGCAGTACTCCACCAGGGCTGCGCGAATGCGCTCCTTGTCGGCCGGTTCGACCTCCCCCAGGTGGACGCGCAGATACTCGGACGCTGCTGTCCCCCCGTCCGCTATCGCCATCCCCGCGTAACCCTCTTTTCCAGTAATGGCCGGCAGGACTGCCTTAATCGAGGCGGACCCGTTCTGTGCCGGATGGTAGTAGGCAAACCGGCGGAATGGGGCATAGAGGTCCACGATGCGGGGTTCGATATTGTCTTCCCACCAGCCTCGGTACTCGGAATACATATCCGCCCCCTCCCTGAGCCGGCCCTTCTCGAACGAGGCGTTGTAGACCACGATCGATCCGGAGTCCCCGAGACAATCCCTCAGCCCTTCGAGGAACGCGGGGCGAGGATCGGTTGCTCCACCCTGGATGTCGGCCAGGAACCCGTAGTGACGGAGTTTGGCACACGGGGTGTCCTGCACATGGACCGAGTACTGGAACGGAACCTGACCGTAGGGCCACGTACCGTCGAAGAGAGGGACCGGCGCGTTCAGGGTCTCGAAGTCCATGAAATAGAGCGGGTAGGTCAGCCCATCCAGAAACCCACGGATCGCGGCCACGTCCACTTGAGGCTCACCCGTTCGATCCGCCCGGAGTTGGATGTTCTGGTTGGCAGCGAGTGAAGTGTCCTCGGGGATGTCCATCCGGTCATAGATCCCCTTCTCGAAGAACCCCCAGGAGACTTGTCCTCCGCGGTAGAGGTTGAAGATGTTGCGCTCCGGCAAGAAATCCCAACAATGGGAGCTGAGCGCGCACCCGTAGGGGCTGCTGCAGTGCGGGCCGACCTCGACATCGGGCGGTTCCGGGAGAGCCAATGCGCCAGACATGCGCTCCAGGGCTGGCTCCACCTCGGGCAAGAAAGAGCGCACCTCCGCTCCGATGGAAGAGAGCTGGAACAGGCGCTTCGGGTCGATCGGTCCCTGCCGCAGGTAGCTGTTGTCCAGGTGCATGACGTAGCAGTGCCGAAGCTGAATACCGCAGCCCTCGGCCACGTACCGCTGGAACGCGATGTCGTGGACGTGAACCTCTTTCGGCCGGGTGGTGGCTTTCACCTCGATCAGGTCCCAGCGATCAGCGCCTACCGGGTTCAGGATGTCGGCGCGCATGAGGGTCGGGCCGTAGGGCGAGGCGAAGCGGAAGGTCGCTTCGTAGATGGGGATCCTCAGGGCCAGGAGCCGCGCCGTCTCCTTGCATGCTGCGGCGGGTCCCCTATCCCAGGGCACCTCGACACCACCAGGGAATCGCCGTTTCGACCAGTCCCCGACCTCGTTTCCCATGGCGAACCGGGCCTGGGTGCTCCGGTCGGGTTCGGGAATTTCCTCGGGCCGCTGCAGCCGGTACCAGAGCGCACGGGGGCACTGCAGGCCGGTGATGAAACTGGTCTTGGAGATCGTCGGTTGTCTCATGGGTTCCCCCTGGCTTTACATGCGGCTTCCGCCCTGTTCGTTGCTCCGCTCCCACGAGATCTTTTCCCCGGGATCCTGCAGTGCGCTGTCGTGGGTCCCAGCATATAGGTCCCGCGCCTCGATCTCCTCGGCAAACGCGTCCAGCAGCATCGCCGGCATTGTAGCGCCCTTCATCACCGAGAGCAGCACCTAGTCCTGGACCACCCGGAAGTCCCCTGGTGCCAGCGCTTGAAACGTCCTGAGCCGATTCTCCACTTTGTCGTCCAATCGGCCACATCCGATGAACGGCGCGAGCAATCGACGGCAGAACACGATGCTTCCCTCAGGGGCAGGTATCCTTGACCTTCCGCGCAATAGCACGGGCGAGCTGATCCTGGCCCAGCCCGGTGACACACCGCAGGGACCGACGGCCCGACATCTCATCACAGCAGAGATGGTTTCTGAAGTACGGGTTGGCCTGCTGGAAGTACTCGGAGATGAATAGGAACGCACACAACTCCGCTTACCCGGCGTCCAGTCCGAACACCTTCTGCAGGGCAGACAGGCCCCTTTCCGACTCGGACTGGCCTCGATAGGCCAGACTCCGGCGGCGCTCGTGTACCGCCTGACGCAGTCGTTCAAACACTCGGTGTGGCCCCTCTCGCGAGCACTCCTTCTTCACTACCGCAAGGGCAGCAGCGATCTCCCCACCGTCCTTCCGGCTCTCCCCCTTGCTCTCCTGGGAGTGGGAATCCCCTAACACGCACCACAAGATGTCTTCCGCCACGGGAAGCGCCTTTTCCCCCAGCACCTCCTCGATCAGGGTGACCGTGTCGTCGTCGATGCGTGGGAAGCGCCCCAGGAGGCGATGCAACCGCAGGCCGCTCTTCCGGATAAAAAAGCAGTGGTCCCGATCTGTGGGCCGCAGCTGCAAGCTACTGCCGCTTTCCCTTTAATGCCTCTTTCGCACAGCGCTCCTCGTGACCCGTGGTGACAGGAGCGAGAGTAGTGGGAGTGCGTTTCAGCCGCTGGAACGGGTTGAGTGCAATCTCTCCCGTGTCGATGACCTCCCCTGCGAAAGGACGCTCCCATGGCCAAAACAAAAACCACGACCTCTGACATCGCCCAGTTCACCGGGCACCCGGAGTTCCCCAACAACCTCGCGAAAGGCCAGGGCCTACGCCTCGGAGACATCACCGGCCTGTTCACCGGGATCGAGGGCGGTCGCTTCGTCGTTCTCGCCACAGACCAGGGCGTTCGGAAGTTTCTCTCAACAAAGCTTCAAGAACTCTATCCGCCGGCGCAGGATGCTCCGGCCACCGATACTTCCCCCGCCTCCGGACGGATCGTCGCCGTCACCGGCCACGTTGACATTGAGGCGGTCTTCCGGCGCGCGCCGCCCCTGGAGGGTGCCGCCTACGATCCAGAGATCCGCGTGCGCGTGGGCGAGGAACTTTCCTGCTACCTCGAAACCATCCTCTGCGTGCGGCGCGGCGTCGCGCCCGCTGAGCTCACCATCGTCTCGGGGATGGCCCGGGGCGTGGACGAGATCGCTGCTTTTTACGCAATGGATAGGGGCCTTCCCCTCATCTGCGTGGTCCCCAACTCGGTTCGCTGGCACCAGTCTCGGCCGGCGGTGAAGGGTGTGCGCGCACAAGCGATCGAGTACCAGCGCATCCTCGCGTACGAACGGGTCCGGGTCATGGAGGTGAACAAGGACTATCCGGGCGGACCCTACCCCTACTCCAACTTCGCCCGGAACCAGGCCCTGGTCGACGTCGCGGACGAGGTGGTCTCGTGGAAGCGCCGCGACAGCGCCGGCACGGAAGACTGCGTCAAACGGGCCCGCGACGCCGGGAAGTACTTTGGCAACGTCAAGTCGCTCGGCCCGCGGGCCGATAGACTCGAGTGATGTTGGAAGCTTGTGGAAGGAAACCGGCCATCGCCATCGGGGGACCCCAGCAACGCACAGACTCGACCCAGGGGGGGACCATGCCGCCATCCAACGACCGCGACGAAACCCGCGCAACACGGGCTCTCCGGCTCTACGAAGATCTCCTCTACTCCGGCCAGCCGCGCTACCTCGTCGACCTGTGCGGGAAGTATGGCTGGCACAAGACGACCATCCAGGGCGCCATCGACAGCATCGACCAGGCGGTCGGCGGTATTGAGTCTGGGCACGGCACCCGGAACCGGATCTGGTACCGCCTGCGCACGTCCGGTTTGCGCCCACGCCCAGCCATCGAGCCGGACGCCGTGCGGATGCTCCTCGCCTGCCGGGACATGGTGGCGCACCTCCTGCCCGAGGAGACCCGCGCCGAACTGGACGAAGCGATCGCAAAGACGACCGTCCTTCTGCCGGACATGAACGAACGCGACCTAGCCGTAGTGCACACCAGCCGCAGCGTCCCGCGCGGCACAGTGGACTACTCCGCCTTTCGGGAGGTGATCGACAAACTGTCCCAGGCGATCGCTGCACGGCACCTCTGTCGGATTCGATACAAGGTGCCCCATCGGCCCGAGCCTCGCGAACACGTCATCGCTCCTCTCTCGCTCCTGGCCCACAGGGACTCCCTCTACCTCCGTTGCCGTCACGCTTGGCCGGACGGGGCGCTCAAACCCGACTACGGCCCCATGCTGCTGGTCGTACATCGAATGCTGGCGTTAGAGGAACTGCAGAGAACCTTTGAATGCACGGAAACGGCGGAACCAGACCAGTTCGGTATTATGAACTACGAGACGGTTCGGGTGCGGGTGGCGTTTCGGGGTTGGGCAGCAACCCGCGTCCGGGAGCGCACCTGGAGCGCGGACCAGACCATGGAGGAAGACGACTCCGGAGCTTTGATCCTCGAGTTCACGGCCCGCGGCACCCCCGAAGTCATCGGCTGGGTGATGGCCTTCGGAGGGGAAGCCGAGGTCCTCGAGCCGCAAGACCTGCGTCGGCACATTGCAGAGGAACTTGCCCGGACCAGAGACATCTATTCCGACCCATCGACCACCGGCTAAACCGAACATGGAGGCAGCATGAGCATGGAAAGTATCCTCAAAGAAGGACTTAAATCGGTGCAAGACTCGTTCTCTGACCCTAATGAATTGGCGTATCTCGCATTGACCGGAAAAGTAGAAACGCAAATCAGGGATCGTTTGGCCTTCTCCCTACACTGTAAACTCTATTCAACTTATATGATCGCGCGGGAGTGGAACCGCTGTGACCTAGCAATTCTTGATAAAGAAAACTCTTCACCGATAGCATTTATTGAATTGAAAGCTCTGCACTCTGCTGATATATGCAACCAAAAGAAGTGGGAGAAATACAAGAAAAAGATTGAATACGACAGAATAAAATCAAAGAATCTTGCAGAAAAGCACAAAACACCGTTTCCTGAAATATACACTATCTTGCTGGCAACACACACTATTAATAATATTTCTACAGATATTGGAAAAATTAGCAAATACAGAAAAAGAATAAATAATGCCTTATCTAAATATGAAGGCCATGAAGCTGTAAGAGACTTATCCTGCTCCAGAATATCGAATGATTATCCGAGTGGCGAGATTGTTGTTTGTGAATGCTACGAGGGAGGGAGTGCCTGGGGTATAGCGTGCGAGGTACTGTATTGGTTACTCAAAGCATAGCCAGCCGGACCGAGGACTGCTCCTTGCCGCTACTGACCGCCGTCACTGCGCCAAACACGCGCGCCTTTCCACCTTGGTGTCTCTCCTGCCTACTTGCGCCGATTTTCGTGTTCACGGAGGTGGCTCGGTGAAGTTGCACATCTCGGTTCCTGCTGAACACTATGAGAGATTCGAGGCCAGCAGACGGGCGGGACCCGACGAGGAGATCGTCTCCGTGATCTGTCCTGAGTGCGAAATGACGAGTGAAGTCGCGATCAAGGATCTACGCGACGTCTGCCCCTCCTGCACCTGTGGGGACTACCTCTGTCTTCCGGCGATGGTCCTCCTGGAGGGAGATGTTCAGGTGGGGTGGACAACCGAGCGGGTGATACTGCGGTGGACGATTGACGAGGTGCTGGAAAACCGGGCGCCCAACCGCTGGTGGATGCTCTGGTGGTTTCTGTGCCGCGAGCGGGAGGGGCTTTACGACGAGGTACTGGAGGCTCTGCGGGGCGAGCACCCACTGGTCGACGTCTACGGGCAGTTGATGACGGCGTTCGCGGCTGTGCGGGGGAGTGATGCCGACGGCATCCTCTTTGACGCTCTAGACGGGATGTCGCAGGACGTGATCTTCAACAGGAGGCCATCCGCGTATCGCCTGGACCCCACGGAGGAGGACGAGTTCACCTCGGTTCTACTGGCGAGACGGTGCGACCGTGTTGCGGAGAAGTTCTTCGACTATCACCAGGTGCCGACGGAGCTCGCGGTCACGATCAAGGGAGACTGGGGTGAGGTCATGTCAGACGCACCGGCTGCCTTCGGAGTTGATCTGGCCAGGCAGTGGGCTGACCTCTTATCCCGTGTGGATCGACATCTCTTCCCGGGGGTCGCCTTTGGTGCCTACGTCTCCATCATGTGACAGGTCGGGGGACCAGATAGTCACGACGACGGGTCCCAGCGGTGATCCGTGGCCGGACCCGTGTGCCACCGGGACCCTAGACCACATCCTTTGCGAGGAGGCGAAATGCCAGCGGACCGAATCACCTTCGAACTGACCGAGGATCAGACCCGCAGGTACAGAGACTGGGTGGACCACATGCTCAGCCTGGATGAAGACAATCCCTGCTCCGAGATCACCGTATGCTTCACCTTGACCTCCATTGGAAGGCACGTCGTTGCTTACCTCGGCATGGAACATCCGAGGACCCGCAATCACTTGGTCCTGGAGGACTTGCTGGACGGCGTCTGACAGATAGACGGCCGCCAGCCAACATACCCCCCCATTCCACAACGCAGATACGTGTTGCTGGCGCGTTTGGAATACCAACCGGTGGTCTCTCTGGGTCGGAATATATGGTTCATCCGGGGAATGCCGGGGTCGCCTCGTGAATGAAGTAGAGCCGTAGTTTG
>JARGFW010000330.1 GCA_029211085.1 Deferrisomatales bacterium
TGCTGCGCCGCATCGAGATCACCGAGGTGGGCGACAGCGACTTCCTGCTCAAGGAGCAGGTGGAGCGCAGCGTGTTCGACGCCGCCAACCAGGAGCTTCTGGGAGAGAACCGCGAACCTGCGATCGGTGTGCCGATGCTGCTGGGCATCACCAAGGCCAGCCTGTCCACGGAGAGCTTCATCTCCGCGGCCAGTTTCCAGGAAACCACCAAGGTGCTCACCCAGTCCTCCATCGAGGGCAAGGTGGATCGCCTGCGCGGCCTCAAGGAAAACGTCATCATGGGCCGCTTGATTCCGGCGGGCACGGGCCTTGCGCACTACCGCAAGACCCAGATCGAGGTGCACGACGAAGGGGAAAACTGGGGACCGATCGTCGAACCCCGGGTCTCTACGTTGTCCGACGCCGAGGTGGCCGCCGAGTTGGCCGCGTTTGGAAGCTCCGACAAGCCCGCCGCCGTGCCGGGCGACGGCGGCAAAGAGCTCGCTCCGGAGCCGGAGACGGCTCCGGTGGCCGAGGAGGTGGAGGCGGAGAGCTAGACAGCGTTACAGGCACCGAGGGTCTCCTCGTGTTCAGCAGAATGGCCTCCCTCCGGGGAGGCCATTCTGCGTTGCGGGGCGAAGGCTCGGGCGGTGACATCTGCTCGGGGAACCCCACACCGCCGGCACCACCATGCACTGCCCGGGCGTCTCCGTAGACCAGAGCGAACCCGGCCTTCCTGTGGCCCCCGGGCGAGCCAGGAACCGCGGCTGGGGTAGCGTCGTTCGCCTGTCCCCTTCGCGCCGGGCAGGGCCCCCGGGCCCACCCAGGTTCATCGGGACCCGCCATGGCTCATTCCTCGAAGCTCAGGCACTCGGACTCCCGTCACCGCGGCCTGTCCGGTTGCGCTGTCGGCGGAATCTGACGGTCGCCCTGCGCCGCGGACGGGGCGCCGCGCGAGGTGGACCCGGCTCCGCAGTTGTGCCTGTATGAAACTGCCAAGACCCGTATCTCGCCGGCTGCGCCACACCGGGGCGGCTGCGCCCCTGCCAGTACTTTGGGCTGGTGCTGCAGAGCCTAGGGCGAGTAAAAGGGCGCGGAGTAAGCTTTGCTGGGGGCCGCGGGAGGAGGTCGAGCCCGGCAACAGGGACTTGCTGCACCCTGTTACTGGTCACTGCCTGAAGAGGCGGCAGTTGCACCGGGTTCGCACAAGGTGGCCGATCCAGCCCGGGAGGCACGGCTGGAGAGGGCCCTGGGCGACGACCAGTTGCCGTTGCTGGAGTGGCTCAAGAGGCGTTGGGCGCGGGCAGGGGAAACGGAGGAACCGGGGTGAGGTACTTGGATTCGTTGCCGGCGCCTGAGCTGCCGCGAATGTGGATAGCCTTGCGCTTGGCAATCTTGTTGTCCTTTCGCAGCGAGGTGGAGGCACTTTCGAGGAGGAAGGCACCATGGTGAACCAGCTCGAGAAACTTCGGCAGGTCGGCGAACTGATGATGGCCCACGGTCTTGAGCTGATCCAGGGCCTTCTGGTCGTCATCATCGGGCTCATGACCGTTCGTTGGCTGGTGGGCGCACTCCGCAAGTTTCTCGGCCGCTTCATTCCCAACCGCAAGTGGACCGCCACCTTCACCAGTGTGGCGGCCGTCGTGCTCGTTGTTGTGGTGGTGGTCGCCGCTTCGGTGCAGGCGGGACTCCCGATCCGGCCGATTCTGAGGGTCCTGGTCGTCGGTGTCTTGGTGGCAACCGGGGCAATCGTTTTATGCCGACCCCTGTTGCCCGATCTGCCGTTTCGGGTGGGCAACACGATAAAAGTGGGGGATGTGCTCGGCAAGGTCGATGGGATCACCTTTTTGAACACCCGGATACGCACCTTCGACGGGAAGACGATCTTCATCCCCAACCAAAAGGTATTCGATAACATCGTCTCCAACTACCACTTCACCCCGACCCGGCGAATCAAGATCAATCTCGGTATTCGATACGATAGCGACCTGATCCGGGCCAAGCAGATCATGGAAGAACTGATGATCGAAGACCCACGGGTGGAGCTCACCCCCCGGGCAGTGGTGTACGTCCTTTCCCTCACCAAGGACTGCGTGCAACTCGGTGCCCGGTGCTGGGTGCCCAACCTCAAATACTGGGTGACCAAGTGCGACCTGCTGGAGAAGATCAAGCTGACCTTTGATCGCGAGGGGATCCGGATCGCCCATGCCCAGTTTGACATCTACCACCACGGAGAAGGAGACGCCCCGGACCTGGGTAGCTCCGAGGCGGAGGAGTGGTCATGAAAGTAGGCGAGGCAATGAAGATCATCGACGAGGGCTGGATCCGCAAGTCCAAGGGGTACCGGGTGCGGTACCAGCACCTGGACGCCGGCGAACTGGTGGTGGCGTATTCCCCCGGTCTCGCCGATCCGCCCCTGGACTCGGACGTGTCGGCTCGGCGTCTGGCCTGGAAGCTCTGGAAGGCCACCGGGACCTCCGGGGAGGGCGTGGGGGAGAACGAGGTGGTGAACCTGACGGTGGTGGACACGGACGACCAGCCGGTTCGCTCCTACGTCACAGGAACGCAGGAGGTGTTCAACCCACGTCCCCCGCCGTCCGCAGGGGCGTCGGCTGCAAGGAAGTCCGGGGGGTAGTCTCGCCACCACCCACGGTGGGCCTGGCCGATCCCGGCTCTCTGGTCTTAGGCGGGAGCCCTGGGGGGAGGGGCCCGTCCCCCGTGAGTGGGGACCAGAACGCAGAGCTTCTCCAGCACGGAGGTGGTGAGGCAACCGCGCCACTTCCGATCACCCGCGGGCGCTCTCCAGGGCTACTCCGGCACGGAGTTCCACCCCCGCACCGGCTCTGACTGTGCCCTGTCTGGCGTGGTCCGGCAGGTTCGGTGAGGGGGAGGGTGTGAGCGGGTCGGCGGGTCGGCGGGTACGGTGGGGGGGACGAAAACCACAGGGGGAGAGGGCCGTTTGCCCACGAACAAACATCCCGCCGAGGCGGCCGGGCACCTCGCCGCGACGCTGGACGCTCCCTGAGCGATCTTGGGTTTTCTCGAGCGGCACCCAGGGGACTTCACCTTTTCGCGGTTGCCGTCCGTGGTGCCAAGGCGGCTCCCCGCCCTGCTCTGGGGCCGGTCTTTCCCCGGGGTCGATGCTTTCCCCGGTGTGGTCGTCAGCGAGGAAGCTCGTTTCGGCGAAGGCGAAGCTCAGACCGCTCCGGCCACCCTCGCCCGGGGACTTCTGGAGCAGCAGGGAGAGGACGCCGGCCGGGTCTTTGGCCAAGCGCGTGGGCCGATCGCAGCGGTGCAGGATGCCTTTGGTGGCGTCGCCCAGTTCCCGTTGGCCCAGGGCGCGGTGACGTTACAGCCAGTCACTGAGCAGCACGCCCACGCCGATCCGCTGGTTGGCGTGGTCGTAGTCGATCAGGCTCTCTCCGTACCCGTTGAAGAACTGCACGTAGCCCTTGAGCTTGCGGGTGAGCGGGAAGGTCCAGTCCAACTGAATGGCGCCTTTGTTTTGGTCCGTGCGGAGGTTGTTGCGGAGCATCATGGCGAAGACCATGTCCCCCCACTTGTAGCCAGCGCGGAACTCCCCGTAGCCCAGGTACTTATCCATGTTGGGGTTGTCGTCGCCTTTCGAGTCACCCGGCTTTTTCTTGTCCTCCGGGATCCGCCACCACGGCTTGAGGCCGCAGGCAAAGGCGCCGCGCTCGAAGACGAAGCTCGCGTAGAGCCGGTTCCAGCTGCGCGAGTACGCGTCGATCCCCCGGCCGTTGGACTGGTGAACGAACCCCAGGGAGATCGCCCGGTTCTTCAGGCCCAGCAGGTCGTAGTCCGTGTCGAACTGCACGAAGCCCTCGGGCTCGTAGTTGGTGTCCCGGAACGGCGCCGAGTGCTCGTTGTACATCTGCCACAGCGAGATCTGGGTGTAGGCGAAGTACAGGCTGGCGTTGGACCCCATGATCTGCTCCCAGGCCGGGAGCTTGAAGCTGATCTGGAATTTCACCTCGGCGTTGTCGAGGTTGATGTCGTCTGCCCCGGCTTCCCGCAGCGGCTTGTCGTTGGGGTTGAAGCTGTAGGTATAGGGCAGGATCACTGCTGTCCGGTTTAGAGTTTAATGATTTCAATGGGTTACGATTTCACGGG
>JARGFW010000331.1 GCA_029211085.1 Deferrisomatales bacterium
GACAAGAAGGATGCTCTGCCCTTCTCAGCGCTCTCAGCGAGCTCTAGTGAGCGCACCCCGCGGCCGGCCAGACTTGACCCCTTTACGCTGGCGAGAAGTGACCCTCGTTCGAAATCCGTATTGGGAATGGGAGGGTCACGTAGGGGGTGTGAGAAGGAGAGGAGCGGCGCCTTCAGGGTGGTCGGATCGGTGGTGGCGTGGGGTGGATGGAGTATCTGGCGGGGCCCCGGAAGCGCAGCGTTCAGGCGCCCGGATTGCGTAGGGATGGACCATCGATGCGGAGGGTGTGGCAGCGGTGCCGGAGCCGGTCGAGGAGCGCGCCGACGAGGTCCTTGTTGCCGAGGAAGCTGTACCAGTGGTCGTAGTCCAGGTTCGTGGTGATGATCGTCGCCTTCTTCCGGTAGCGCTCGTCCATGAGCTTGAAGAACGCGTTGGTCTGTTCGGGCTGCAGGTTCAAGTAGCCCAGCTCGTCGATGAGGAGGACGTCGATGCGGGCGAGCTGGTTTAGGAGTTTGCGGGTGAAGCGGTCAGCAAGGCTGGTGTAGAGCTCGTCGAAGAGGTCTTGGGCTTTGAGGAACAGGCCCTTGTAACCGTTCTGGAGCGCCTTGAGGAGCAGGCCGGAGGCCAGCCCGGTTTTGCCGACGCCGGTGGGGCCGATGAAGACGAGGTTTTCGGCCTTGGGGATAAAATCAAGCTCGGCGAGTTGGCGGATCTGGGCGGCGCTTGCGCCGGGCTGGTGGTCGAAGGGAAAGGTATCGATCGACCAGCGTTCCGGCAGCTTCGCTTCGCGGATGCGGTACTCGATACTACGGGTCTTGCGGTAGAGGCACTCTTCCCGCAGGAGCCGGGCGAGCAGTTCCGAGTAGCTCGGCTGGTCCCGGGTGGCCCGCTCCAGTTCCCGATCGAGGATCTCGCGGACGCGCTTCAAGTGAAGCGTTTTGAGGAGTTGCTCGAGGTCGTCGCTCATGGCTCGTCTCCCGCGTCGGGGTTCGCTCGGGTGCCGATGCGGAAGAGGTCTCCAGACAGCCGGCGCAGGAGCATGCGCTCGATGCGTTCGAGATCCGTGAGGTGGAAGCGTTGTGCCTCCCCGAGGACCCGGCGCAGCGGCTCGGTGGGGTAATCGAGGAAGAGCCGATGCAGGGCGAGCAGGGTCCGGCGGGCACGGCCGCCCTGGCTGGCTTTAAGGGCATCGATGAAGGCAACGAACTCGGGGCCCTGGGCGCGCAGCGTGGCTTCCTCGGGCAGCCTGGGAGCGGGACCACCGGTCTTCTTGGTGTAGGTCCTGCCGGTGTGGCGATGCGCGGGCAGGGTGAGGCGTGCGCCGGCGCCGTCTTCGGCGCGCGCATGCTCGGTGACCACGCGGTGGCGAAAGAGGACCTGCACGCGGTCCTTGGTTTCGCGCACCTCGACCTGGCGGCTGATGAGTTCGGTTTCGGTGGAGTAACGGTTGGTGTGCAACACCACGTAGCCCTCCAGGTCCACGGTGCGCACGTGCAGGGCGTAGACCTCGGGGACAAACGGGGGCAGCGGTTGCAGCGCCGGGCGCTCCGCGGCAAACAGCTCGATGGGTTTGGCGTGCTTGAGCACCTGCTTGGGCTTGCCATTGACCTGGTTGCACCAGACCAGGAGCTGGCGGTTGAGATCGACCCGGTCGGCAAACGTGCGACCGGGGTAGAAGTTGTTCTCGATGTAGTGAAACGGCCGCTCCACCCGGCCGGAGCGATTTTTGTCGCCGAGGTCGTGGGCGAGAAAAACAAAGCCGAAGCGCTCGGCGAGGGCGGCCATCTCGGGGGCCGGGATGGCGTTTCTGCCCGTGCCCTGGGCGATCACCACACTCGAGTTGTCGATCACGCAGCGGCGCGCCGCGCCGCCGAAATAGGTGAGCGCCTCCACCAGGAAGACCTTGGCGTAGAAGCGGTTGAAGGTGGGGTAGCACTGGGCAAACAGCAGCCGGGAGTAGCACAGCGTAAGCGACGCACACTGGAGCTTCCGGGACTGGCCACCGAGCTCTACCGTATGGGGCGAGGTGTCGAACTGCATCTCCTCGCCGGGCCCGAAGTGATAGCGGCCGGCGCGCTCTTTGGGCACCACGCCGATCTGGTGGGCGCGACAGAAATCAGTCAGCGTCGTGTAGGCCACGGTGATCCCGTTGGCGGCTAGCTCTTCGTGGACCCGCACCCGGTTGCCCTTACAGCGCAAGAAGAGTTCCCGCACCCGATCGAGATGCTCGTCCAAGCTCGAGGCGCGCGCGAGCTCGGGCACTGCGGACGAGCCGTGGTCGAGCACGCGCTTGACGGTGTTCTTGGAGATCGCCAGCAGCCGGGCGATCGCCTTAATGCCGTGGCCCTCCCGGCGCAGCCGGAAAATCGCCACCCGGGTTGCCTCATCTTTCATCGCAACAACGCCTCAAGGCGGGTGGACAGGGCATGCAGGTCGGCTTGGGTCTCGACCCAGGCAGCGCGGAGCAGCTCCAGGCAGCCCAGTTCCCGGGCGCTGGGTGGTAGTTGCTTCAGCTCCCAGCGCGTGCGCCGCGCCAGCCCGCCCAGACCTTCGACGTTCTTGAGCAAGGCGGTCGCGGGGGCCGCCGGTTCGGGGGCGTCGGGCCGAGCCAGCTCCTCGTCAACGCGCAAGAACAATAGCGGGTGGTCGACGATCTCTTCGCGCACGTCAGCCGATGCGCCCCGGTAGGCGCCGTAGAGCGTCTCGATCCGGCGCGACGAGAGCTTCTCGCCCGAGGCCACCAACGCCGTGGCGAGCCGCTCGCAATGGCCCGGGTTGGCGCGCGCCAACGGCACCAGCGCCTTCATCGCCGCGTGAGGGCACAGCGTGCCGGAGCGTACCGCCTCCTGCACCGCTTCGGGCAGCGCCCGCACCAGCGCCAACCGCCGCGACACCCAGCTCGGCGTACGCAGGCACTGCTCGGCCACCGCCTTGGCAGAGAGCCGGTGAACCTCGGTGAGCTCGCGCAACAGCCACGCCTCCTCCAAGGCCGAAGGGGTGCGGTTGCGCTCCAGGCGATGGGCCAAGAGCAGCGCCTCCACCTCGCGGGTCGCCAGCACCAAGGCCTCCACCGTATCGTGTCGGAGTGTTTGCAGCAGCCGCACCCGGCGGTAGCCGTGGATGAGCACAAAGGGCACCGCCTGTGCAACCGCGACCACCCACACCGGTGTCTGCTGGCCGTGCTCGGAGAGCGAGGCGAGCAGGCGCGCCTCCGCTAGCGGATCGCGCATCCGCAGGGCGGCGTACTTCAACGCGATCTGGTGGAACTCAAGGGTCATGGGCCGGCACCGCAGGGGTGGAAGGAACAGGGGACACGTCGCGTATACCCACGGTGCGGAAACCTATCGACCACCCGCACCGGACAGCCGCACACAAAACAGCGAGGCTCTCGACCGACCGGACGCGGCAGAACACGACGGTACAGCCCGGTCAATGCCCCACATACAGCGTACCCATGCACCGTAGCGCACGCCGGGGCAGGGCTTGAAGTAGGATCAGCCACAGTTTTTACGGGGAAGAGATCGTGGCGCCGGCGCCGGCGGGCGCCCCGGCGATTGGCCTCGCGGCCTTTGGGGCTTCGGCGATACCGACTCTGGGCCTTACGCCGTCGTTCGCGGCGGGCCGCTGTCCGGCAGGTCGCCGAGCAGTAGGCCTGGCCCCGCCAGCAGGAACGACACACGAGGAACTCCGTGCCGCACGTGCGACACCGCACCGCCACGGCCAGCCGCAACAGCCCACAACCCAGCCCCTGGCAAACCAGGCCGCGCCGTGGTAGAACAAGAGCTACCTGTTGGGTTCCAACGGCCGGTCATTGGTTCGAGGAGCTCATCCGAGGAAGGCCCGAAGCTGTCACTTCGGGCCTTCTGCTATCTGGAGACAAGACCTTCCATACTCCGTTCGTCCTCAAACCTCAACGGGTCTCGGGGGGCAGTTCAGACCGGCATGCCGGGGTCAGTTCTCGCCAGCCGCGAAGGCAGGGGGTCAAGGATCGGTTTGATGTGCCCTGCCGAGACCTGAACGAGGTCGATGTCTTCCGAATACCTGGCGGGTGGGAAATGGAGCTTGAACAATGCCG
>JARGFW010000332.1 GCA_029211085.1 Deferrisomatales bacterium
CTCCTCCGGGGAGGCGATCAACATCCCCGAGCTGACGTCGTAGTCGTCGTACACGGGGACCCCCCCGTAGAACATGCAGCCCAGGTGGACGATGGGCCGCAGCGCCACGCCGGTGCAGCTGAACGGGATCACCGCGTGGGGGTGCCCGTGGAACACCGCGTTCACATCCGGGCGCGCTTTCAGCACGGCGGAGTGGATGACTCTCTCCGCGTAGGGCTTGTGGGTCGTCTGGGTTAACAGGTTTGCGTCCAGATCGAACTCCAGGATGTCCGCGCCGGTCACCATTTCGGGGGAACACGAACGGGACTGGAGGAATCGGTCGGGGTGCTCCGGGTGCCGGACGCTCACGTGTCCGAAAGCGTCCACGACCCCTTCGTTCGACAGGATCCGGTTGGCCAGCACCAGCTGGGCCACCGCTTCCTCCCGGGTCTTCGGCAGACCCTCATGGGTGTCCAGGTCCATCATCATCGGCATCGAGCGACTCCTCTGGCGGTTCAGGTGGTGAGCGACGGAAGATTGCCCTTCCACCGGGCCGTCCGGACTCCGCCGTGCTGGGGCGGGGCGCTGCCGGGACCGGGGGCTGGGGGCTGCGTCAACGGGATCCGGGCTTGAACAGGTGGACGGTGCTCCCACTCCCGGGCCCGGAGAGCAACACCTCGCCCCCGTCGGTGGTGACGGCGACCAGGTCCCTTTGCCCGTCGCCGGTGACGTCTGCAAACTGCATATCCACGACACAGCCGTTGAGATCCGGGTAGGACCAGGTGCGCCGGAGAGCCGTGCCGTCCCACTCGAGGCCCACAAGTTCGCCCGCGCCGTAGAGCTTCTTCTTGCGCAGGAAGTTACCCAGCCCGGTCCCACGGTTGCGGGCCACGACGACTTCCCTGCCTTTGCCCACCCCTCCTGCCGCCGCCAGCATTCGCACCGGGATCTCCAGGTACTGGGTCACGTCCTCCTTCCCCACCGGCAGGTACTCGTAGTTCACGCAGGACCCGCCGTAGCCGGCCCCGCCCCGCCAGAGCTGGCCGCCAGCGACGTTCACGGCCACCAACCGTCCTTCGCCGTCCAGGATCACGGTCTCCTCCGGCCCGTCTCCGTCCAGGTCCACAGTCAGGGTGTAGTACAGGGGGAAACTGCCCGGCAACGCCTCTCCCGCCACGTACCGGCCTTCCCGGTGGGCCAGGGGGTAGCTCCTCCCGGCAAAGGGCCAGGAATCCCCGGAAGCCTCCTGACCGATGAGGCGCGGTGTTCCGTCCGCGCCCTGGAAGATGCGCAGGAAGTAGCGAAGATCGGTCTCCGTGGGCCGCAGCTCGCCCTCGGACCATTCCAGCACGAAGGAACGCGGCCCGTCCCGCACACTGGTCACGAAGATCTCGGCGAGGCCGTTGCCGTTCACGTCGCCCACGTCCAGGTGGATCACGTCCTCGTACGACTTCCCGCGGTACTCCGCGGCCAACTGCAGCGCCCCGTCGGTCAACCGGTACACGAACACGCCGTTGCTGTCGGCCAGGACGATTTCCGCCCCCCCGGCCCCGTCCACATCTCCCACCCCCAGCCCGCGGGCCTGGAACGGCACCTCGAGCTGCAGGGACGGGTCGAACCCGGCGGCGGAACCGGAGGTAGGCGCAGGGGACCGGGGGGAAGCTGGTGGTGGCGGTGGAGGACGGTCGCCGGTGAGCCGCTGCCGGACCTGCTCCAGGAGGCCCTCGATCTCGGGCATCAGGCCGTCGAGATTCTGTGCCTGGGCGGAGAACACCACCGGTGCCGCCGCGGAGGCTTCCAGGAGCCGCACGTCGACGCTGAGGCTCTCGCCCAGTTTGGTGACGCTGCCGTACACCAGGACATCCGCCTCAACCCGGCTCATGAAGCCGCGCCGCTCGGTCAGGGAGGCGTTGGCGGCGTCCAGGCTGCCCAGGGTCTCCCGGACGCGGCTCTTGTCCAGGGCCACCACCCGATCTTCCACCTGCAGGCGGGAGATGAACATGTCGAGCAGGCCCTCGCGCAGGTAGGCGAGGTCCTCCCCGCTGTAGATCTGCAGCGGGCACACTGCGAGCCGCACCGCTGCCGCCGTGCCCTCCCGAGGCGCCAGGCAACAGATCAACGCAACCAGCACCAGACTCGCTACACGTCTCATGGGCCCATTCCTCACTTGCCAGGTTTCCAACGTGGGTCGATCGAACTGCCTGTTGCGCGGGCCGCTACGGCCACCCAGAACACGGGCGCACCGTAGGGCAGGCCTGACCGGTCGATCAGGGGCGCGTGCCCCAGATCAGGAAGGTCGTAAATCGCTTCTCGTCCCCGTCCGGCACGCTGCGGACCTCCTCCGAAACCGTCGTCGCCTTCACCCCCGAGAACCCCGCCCGGCTAAACTGGTCGGCCAGATTATGCCGCTCGAAACCGGGATGCACCACCCCGCTGTCGTCCTTGTGGTACCCGCTTGCATCCCAGTCCAGGTCGGCGACCGCCAGCGCTCCACCGGGTCGCAGCGCATCGAAACAGCGCTGCAGCAGCGCGTACGTATCTCGCAGGTGATGCAGGGTCATGCTGGACACGATCAGGTGGTATTTCCCACCGGGGAGCGGTTCCCGCTCCACATCCGCCACCACGGGCTCGACGTTGGTCACCGACTGTTGCGCGCACTTCTCCTTCAGCGCCTCCACCATGCGCGGCGCCAGGTCCAGTGCGGTGACCCGCAGCGCCTGGCTCTGAATCTCCAGGGAGAGCAGGCCGGTGCCGCACCCGATGTCGAGAACCTCTCCATGGGGGTGAACCAGACCCTGTTCGAGAATCCGCTCTGCGATCATCTGGGCCCGGCTGACACGGTCGGGGGCTTGATCCCACTCCTTCGCACGGCTATTGAACCGGGCCAGGTTCGGGTTCTCCCCGGCGTCCGTAGACCGAAGAACCCCGTCGCCCGCGTGAGGGGACGCCATGGATTAGAGCTGCGCTCCCAGAACCACATTGAACAGCAGGTAGAAGCTCCCGCAGACGCACAGGGTCAGGATCAGGGCCCGCACCCAGCTCTCCTTCGCCTCGCCGACAACGACGAGAAAGGTGAACACGCCCACCGCGATCAGGTAGTGGGTCCATGCCAGCAGCGCGATGAACCCGAACAACCACACCACCATGCGAAACACCCGGAACCAGGTCACCGGTTCCTCCGCCGCCTTCTCCACGGGGGCTGCGTCCGAGGACAGTGCGTCCGTCACCGGCTCCCGCCTCTTCGCCAGGGCGTTCGGCCTGCTCAATAGCCCCCCCTGGGAGATGAAGCGCAGGCGTGCCCCGACCCGCGGCAGGGCGTCAGCGAGCAACTGCAGGGTCATCATCGCACCACCGAGCAACCCGATGGCCAGCGGGATCGAACGGGCTCGCACGTTGTACTGGAACGAGGTGACGGCGAAGGTCACAAAGAAAACCAGTAGCAGGACATCGAAGACCACCGCGTCGGTCACCACCCATGGACGCTTGTTCACACTCGTCATGTTCTATCTTCCTCTCGCTTCGCCCCGCGGGGCTCCTCTACCGAATCATCGCGATCTGCAGTGCATGGTTCGTGTCCCGCCCCGCCGATTGCCTGGCCCGCCGCCGGCAGACTCTGGCGGCGGCGCCGTCAGGCGGAGTCGGCCCCGTCGAAGTAGCCCCCGATCTTCTGCAGCTTCCGGCGCTTCAGCTGCGCCTTCACGAAGGGGGTCGCCACCATGGCGACGGTGACCATGAACAGCCCCAGGGATATGGGGCGGACGAAGAAGCCCTGCACTCCCCACAGCATCAGCGTCTGGTGGAAGGTCTTCTGCGCCAAAGTCCCGAGCACCATCGCGATCACCATCGCGACCCGCGAGAAGCCGAAACGCTTCATGGCGAAAGCCAACACTCCGAACGCCACGGCCACCACCACGTCGAAGATCATGCCCTCCTTGAGGTATGCGCCCATCAACGCCAGGGTGAAGATCACCGGGGCCAGCAGCCCGGAGGATACCGCCGTGAGTCGGCTGAGTTGTTTGGCCGCGAGCAGGCCCATGACGGCGCAGATGATGTTCCCCGCCGCCAGGGTGTACACCA
>JARGFW010000333.1 GCA_029211085.1 Deferrisomatales bacterium
AGCGACGTCAACGGCGAGGTGCTCGACCGGGCCCGGGAGGGCCGCTATGGCGAGTACGCCCTGCGCACCCTCCCCGACAAACTGCGCCAACGCTACTTCACCCCCGAACACCCCAGCCCCACCGGGCCGACCTGGCGGGTGGTGCCCGCCCTGCGCCGGAGCTGCCGGTTCCTGCGCCACAACCTGCTGCAACCGTTTTCCGAGGGGGGCTTCGATCTGGTGCTGTGCCGCAACGTGTTCATCTACTTCGACCAGCGGGCCAAGGAGAGCGCCCTCCGACATCTGGTGCCGGCCACCGCGGTGGGGGGCTACCTGGTGTTCTCCCTCACGGAAGCCCTGATCCCCCCCTCCCCCCACCTGGAGCGGGTGCGACCCAGCGTCTACCGCCGGGTCAGCTGAGCCGGTCCGCTACCGATTGGGCAGCAGCGGCCGCACCCGCTCCAGCAGGCGCTCCGGCGTCACCGGCTTGAGCAGGTAGCCGCTCACCGCCAGCGCCTTGGCGCGCTCCACGGACTCCACCTCGTGGGCCGAGGTCAGCACCACCACCGGGAGGTGGCGGGTCTTTTCCCGGGAGCGCAGGGCGGCGATGAAGTTCAGCCCCCCCATCACCGGCATCTGCAGGTCGCTGATCACCAGCCGGTAGGGGTTCTGCAGCGCCAGGCGCAGCCCCTCGGCCCCGTTCTCGGCCTGGTCGCAGACGTACCCCGCGCCCTCCAGGGCGTGGGCGATGGCTTTGCGCATCGTCGAGGAGTCATCGACCACCAGCACCTCGGCCACCGCAGCACCTCCGCATGCGCCCTACGGATCCAAACCTCCGCTTCTCACTCCGTATCGGCCACCGGGCGCAGTTGCCAAAGCCACAGGTAGCCGGCCAGGGCCCAGAAGGTGCCGATGGTGAGGATTGCCGCGCCCAGCAGCACCAGCAGCACCCCGGGATCGTGGTGCACGTTGAACACCCCCGCCGGGGAGATCTCCACGTCTACGAGGCGCAGGCCCACGCCGGCCAGGGCCAGAGTCCCCCGCGCTACCGGCGACAGGAACCCCTGGGCCTGGGGGGTGCCGTCGGCGGCGACCACGTCCACCAGGAAGCCGGGACCAAAGTACGGCCCCAGGCGGTCGCCGGGGTGCAGCACCTGGCGCAGCACCAGACTACGGCCGTCGTCCAGGGGCAGTGACCTACCCACCGCCAGGGTTTGCACCCCACCCCGTTCCACCGCCACCCGGGCCCCGGTGATCTGGGACCGGGCCCCCTGGGGGTACACCACCGTGGCACCGGAGATCAGCGGGTGGTTGGTGCGCACGGTACCGCCGGCCACCTCCGCCCCGTTGCGCAGCAGGGCGACCCGGCTCACCGTGTCCAGGGGGCGGCCGTCCGAGCTGCGCAGCACCTCCACGCCGTCGAGCCGCAGTTCCAGCCCATGGTCGGGCACCGGAGCCGTGCCGCCCACCGCCACCTCCACTCCCTGGGTGCGCACCCCCCAGCCGCTGCCCAGCACGAAACCGGCGAACACCAGCAGGAAGCCCAGGTGCACCAGCACCTCCCCCATGCCCCGCGCCCGGCGGCGGCGGCGAAAGAACCAGTTCAAGGTGCAGATCAGCAGGCTGGCGATGACCAGATAGGTGAGCGCCACCAGTCCGTACACCCACCAGGACGCCGGCCACACCGTCGGCGCCACCCGGGTGAGCCACTGGTTGAACGGCACCGCGTCCATCTTCACCCAGAACTGGGGGTCCAGGCGGTAGGCGTGGATCGAGCCGGCGGCCAGGTCGATGCACCACAGGATGCTCAGCACCACGAACGTCACCGGGGCGCTAGCCACCCGCCACAGCCAACCCAGAACCGCCATCCCGTTCTCCTAGGCCAGGGGGTGGGAGGTCTCGAACAACAGCCCGAGTCCCAGAAAGGTGAACAGCACCAGGCCGAAGCCCACCAGCGCCAGCAGATCCAGGGGGCGGTCCTGCCAACCGGGCCGGGTGCGCACGTGGATCACCCCGGAGTAGTAGAACCACAGCACCGTGGACCACAGCCCCTTGATGCGCCAGGTCCAGTACGACCCCCAGGCCAGGTAGGCCCACAGGCTGCCGGCGATCATGCACCAACTGAACAGGATGTAGCCCACGTACAGACACTCGTCGAGCATGCGGCGCTCCTGGCCCAGGCCCGAGCCGGGGATCCCCAGGGTGCGGTACACCCCCAGCAGCGCGGCGGCGGCGAACAGGCCGTAAGCGGCAAAGGAGGTGGCCACGTGCAGGAAGAACAGCGGGGTGTCCAGGGCCGGCACCAGAGGCATCAGCTCCATGCGGCCGCGACCGGCCATCCCCAGGGCGGCGAGGCCCAGGGTCAGGGCCGCGGGAAGGAACGGCTGGGCCCGGTAGCGATGCACGAAGTACAGCGCCGCGCCCACCAGCCACAGGGTGAGGAAATGCAGGGTGGAAAACAGACCGGTCACCGGCAGGTACCCCACCGCTGCCCAGCGCACCCCCAGCAGGCCGCCCTGGGCCAGCAGCCCTCCCCAGGCCAGGGCCACCCCCGCACCGGTTCCCCGGCGGCTACGGGCGGCCAGGCCCACCAGGGAGACGAGCAGCGCCGCCCCGTACAGGACCAGCGAGAGGTTGTGCACGGTAGGGGTGAACTCGGCCATGGGGTCTCCGGGAACGGGCGAGTGAGAGGGTAGCACAGACCCGAGGGACGCGGCGATTGCCTTGCGCAGCGGCGCTACTGTGGTTCCTCCGGCCGGGGGTGTGATAGCATTTGCCGCCCTCTATACTTCCCCGGGAACCGAACATGCGTGTTGAACCCATCCGCTGGCGGGACGGCACCCTGAGCCTGCTGGATCAGACCCTGCTGCCCACCCAGACCCTGCGCCGGGAGTACCGGGACTACCGCCAGGTGGCGCGAGCCATCGAAACGATGGTGGTGCGGGGCGCCCCGGCGATCGGGGTCACCGCTGCCTACGGGGTGGCCCTGGCGGCGCGGGAACTGTCCGAGGCCGGCGCCACCGACTGGCGACCGGGGCTGGACGCAGCGATCCGCACCCTGGCAGCCACCCGCCCCACGGCGGTGAACCTGTTCTGGGCCCTGGAACGCATGGGGGCCGCGGCGGACCGGCTGCGGGGAGAGACAGCGGCCACAGCCGCAGCAGCCCTGGCGGCCGAAGCCGAGGCGATCCGCGCCGCGGACGTGGCCGCCAACCGCCGCCTGGGTGCCCACGGCGCAGCCCTGCTGCCGGACCCCTGCACGGTGCTGACCCACTGCAACGCCGGCGCCCTGGCCACCGCCGGTTACGGCACCGCCCTGGGGGTGGTGCGGGCCGCCAAGGAGTCGGGCAAGCGGGTGCGGGTAGTCGCCGACGAGACCCGTCCCCTCCTGCAGGGTGCTCGACTCACCGCCTGGGAACTGGCCGAAGACGACATCGACGTGACCCTGATCAGCGACAACATGGCCGGCTACCGGTTGCAGCGGGGCGGGGTCGATGCGGTGGTGGTCGGCGCCGACCGCGTCGCCGCCAACGGCGACGCCGCCAACAAGATCGGCACCTACCCCCTGGCGGTGCTTGCCCGGGAACACGGGGTGCCGTTCTACATCGCCGCGCCCCTGTCCACCGTGGACTTCGCCACCGCCAGCGGCGCCGGCATCCCCATCGAACAGCGCGATCACCGGGAGGTGACCCACCTGGCGGGGCAGCGCGTGGCGCCCCAGGGCATCAGCGTGTGGAACCCGGCTTTCGACGTCACCCCCGCCGCCCTGATCACTGCCATCGTCACCGAAGCCGGGGTGGCCCGCGCCCCCTACGGCGCGGCCCTGGCCGCCCTGCGTGATGCCGCCCAGGCGGCGGAGTCCGTACGTTGACGGAGCCCCGCTTTCCCGCTATGTTGCCGCCCAACCCCCACACCGGCTCCTCGACACCGTGATGAAAATCCACCTTCGTCCGATCACCGCCGCCCTGCTGCTGTTCCTGGCCGCCTGCGCCGGCGCCGACCGCCTGGCCGGCGTCCCCCCGGACCAGCTCTACGCCATGGCGCAAGCCGCCGGCGCCGACCACGACTACGAGGAG
>JARGFW010000045.1:0-13932 GCA_029211085.1 Deferrisomatales bacterium
GGTTCATCCGGGGAATGCCGGGGTCGCCTCGTGAAGGAAGTAGAGGCGTAGCTTGAAGTAGGCGTTGTCCCGGAATCCATACGCCTGGCGTTTGAGTACCTTGATCTTGTTGTTCATCCCCTCCAGCGGTCCGGTGGATATCCGGTGCTGGAAGTACGACAGCAGTCCCCTGCGGTTTTTGTCGATGGTTTCGGCGAGCTTCTCGAAGTATTTCAACCCGCTGACTCTCGCCTCCTCCAGCCAGTTGTCCAGCACGAGCTCGGCGGTCTCTTCGTCGCCCATCGCCCAGAACATCCGCAACTCTTCCTTGAGCAGGTAAGCGGTGTAGAGCGGTTCGTTGGCGGCCATGAGGGCGTCCAAGCGCTGTTTGGCCTCTTTACGCAGGCGCTCTCCGCCCCGCAGCAGCAGGAACCGGGTGCCTTTGATCACCTTGCGCTCCTCGCCCTTGAGGTCGCGGTACAGATCCCTGCGCGTGTCGTCGATGGCTTTGTTGGCCAACGCCACCACGTGGTAGCCGTCGTGGACGATCGCCAGCTTCGGAAACACCTCTTGGACGGCGTTCAGATAGGCCTGGCTCATGTCGATTGCCACCGCCTTGAGCTTGGCCCGGCTGCGCTTGAGCCGCTTGAGAAATGGCACCAGCGCCTGTGCGTCGCGCCCCTCTTGGGCGTAGAGGATGGCCCCGCTCTCCAGGTCCATGACCACCGTCATGTAGTTGTGGCCCTTGCGGATCGCGAACTCATCGACGGCAATGTAGTGCACCCCGGAGAGTCGACGCTTGGCCACCTTGCGTTTCAGATGCCCCTTGTAGATGTCCTTGACCGTATCCCAGCCCATCGCCACCAGGCAGGCGACGTGCTTGATGGTGGCGAACTGACAGAGCTCGATGACGTAGGTCTCCAGCACCCGCATGCAGCGCCGTTTGCCCTCGACGAACGCGATGGGCTCTCGCAGCGTTTTGCCGCATCGGCCACAGCATTGCTCATGACCGTGCAGCACCACCCACTGCACCCGCCGGCCGACCGGCAGGGCTCGAACCCAGCGCTGAAACGTTCCTGCCAGCGTCAGTTCGTGCCAGCGCGCCCCACAGTCGCGGCACCGTCGTTTGTGGTCCTGCAACTCGATGTGGTGGGCTACCTCTGCGTGCCGGTAGTCCGTGCGCAGATGCCGGTACCCGCGCAATCCCAGGGTGTGATACAGAAAGCTCGTCGTCGCCATGGTGGGTCTCCTTTCGTGAGGTGTCAGCAACCACACGATCGGCCACCTGGCGGCGACACTTCTATCCCTTGTGATTTCCCTCGTTTCTCCCTTCGCTACGCCACTTCGCTACGGCTTCGACTTCCTCTCGTGCAACCTCACCCCGGCATTCCCCGGATGAACCTTTTTTGGGTGGCGAGGTGCCGCAACCGCCCGACCGGGTCGTCCGTCAGCGCCTCGTCCTCGAGGAGGGTCTCGAAGGGCACGGCAGGGCTCGGCAGCAGGCCTACGCCCAACACCTCCTGGGCGAAGCGATTGGCACTCACCACGCCGGCCTCGGCGTTGAACGTCAGTACCATCACCGGCGCGCTGTTGACCAACCCGTGCACGAAGTCGCGCTCCTGCTGAAGCGTGAGCATCCTGTCGCGCAGCTCCCCCTGTTGCGCCGCGATCTGATGCTCCATCGCCTCCAGTTGATCGGCGAGAACGGCCGCGGTGGACTGCAGCCGGTCCACCTCGTCCTCGCTCCAGCTCTCTCGCTCCGTGGCCCCAGGCAGGGCGTCGCGAACCTGGTCGAAGCGGCTGTTGGCCAGCAACGGCAAGGTGGCCGAGATTCTCTCCAACCGCGACAGGGGACGAGTCAGGAGCAGCAGCAGGAGCGCGCCGGCGACCGTCAACCCTGCTGCACCTCCGGCGAGCCGGATCGCTGTGCGGCGCCGGATGTAGGTCACGGCCTCCGAGATATCGGTCACGACCGCGAGCAACGGCCCTCCGGCAGTGGCGGGAACGGCTTCCAGGAAGAACACCTCGTGGTGGCGACCTTGCTCCTGCAGTTGCAGTACGGTGCCCGGCTGGGGCCGGACAGGCGAGGCCTCGGCGATGTGCTGAAGGGTCGTGGTCGTCTGCGCGCTCTGCGTCGCAACCAGTACCCGGAGATCCCATCGCGGCACCCGTTGACCCTGAACTTCCGTCCCCGGGGACAGCAGCGCCACCTGGGACTTGGAAACCTCATGGAACCCGATCAGTGAATCGACCAGCGAACTGCCCAGTACGACCACCCCCACCTTCTGGCCCTGCTGGATCAGCGGGACCGCCGCGTACAGGAGACAGGTCGAGTCACAGACCAGTCGGCTCTGGGCCTGCTCCGAGACGCTGGCCTCCAGCACCCATGGGGGAACCCGCCGGGCCATCGTCTCCGGCAACCCCGACCTTCCCCAGGCACCGAGCAGCGAGGCGTCGGGTGCGTACAACTGGGCCACCTCGAGCCCCTGATTGATTTGCAGCAGCGGCCAGTGGCGGCTGAACTGGGCACGCACGGCCGCCCCATCTCCAGACGCGAACCCCTCTTCCAATCCCTGCAGCGTTGCGATGAGCGACCCCGTCTGACGCAGCCGGCGCTGGGTCTGCTCCAGAACCCCCTGGAGCTCCGTCCGGTAGCGTAGGTGGGTCTGGTGCCGCTGGTGTTCAAACTGGGCCAACTGGGAGCTGTAGTCCCAGACCGTGAGCCCGGAAACCAGTGCCGCCAACAGCGCGCCCACGCCCCCGACGGCCTTCCACTTCAGGCTCAGGAAACGACGGGAGGGGGACCGGGTGGGCATGGGCGAGGAGGGCGTGGGGGGACTTAGAACCGGTAGGAGAGAAGAACCGAGACCAGGTTCCAGCGGCGCTCCAGGTCGAACACATCGGGGTTGTCGACCCGGGGAATCCAGCCGGTGCCATCGACCCGGTGGTACTCGGCCCGCGCCATCCATCTCGGCGTGATGTCCCAGCGCAATCCGAGCGTCCAGTCGCGGGCGAACCGGGTGTGGGCCGGCAACCCGGTATCCCGTTCATACCCACCCCCGGTGCGATCCCCTCGGTCCTGGTAGAGCACGTCGAGGCGGATGAACCCCTCCCAGTCCTCGAACAAGCGGCGGGCGATCTGGAGGTAGCAGCTCTCCCCCGTGAACTCCTCGGCGGGGGGGCCGAACCCCGACACGGTGAAGAACCGCAGGGCATACTCACTCGTCAGGGTCCACAGGCCGGGGCGAAGTTCCGCCGACAGGATCAGTGGCGCGAACTCCAGGGACCCATCGGGAATCGGGTCGCCGGCACCCGCGGGGTCGTACTGCATCCTCACCCGGCCACCCGACAGGGCCAGGCGGAAGGTGTTCCCGAGTGACGCGTACGCGACGCGGCCCACCCAGGAGAACCGCGTGTCCATCTTGCCCGGGGCGTCGCGCCCGAACAAGCCGTACTCGACCTCCTCGTTGAGGTCTCGCGGCAGGCCGAACTCGAGATCCACCGTGACCACTCCCAACGGGCCTCTACGCTCCGCATACACGAACCCGCCATCCCCGGAAATCGCCAGGTCCCGGGTGCGGTCGAAGTAGATACTCTGCGGGATCAGGATTCCCGGGCGCAGGAACGCGCGATCGCGCACCTCGTTGTGGAGTCCGAGGGGGGTGAGCAGTCGGCCGGCTCGCAAGCCCACCGTGGCATCCTCGGTCGACAGGAGTCGCAGGTCGGCGAACGCATAGTCGAGGCTCGGCGTCCCGTCCTCCCCTTCCCCGGCCCGGCGCGACAAGCCCTGGGCGGCCACGGTGAACGACGGGGTCAGCCTCCAGCTGGCGTTCAGGGCCATCTCGCGGAAATCGAAGGATCCACCGCCGTCGCTGTTGCCGAACAGATCGTTTTGATTGGTGAGCAGATAGGCCTGGGACACGAACCCGTGCACCTGAAACGTTCCGACTCCCACCGGCACCGTCACGGCTTCGACCTGGGTCGCAACCACGGTCGCTGCCAGCAGCGCGCAGACTACCCACATGGTCCTACCGGATCTCGACACGACGCACCTCATGTGTGAGATTTTCCTCGGAACAGTACCCGATGCTGCCTGGGGTGTCGGCCACCCGTCGAACCATCGACGGCATATCCGGAACGACCAGCGGCGCTTGCCCCGTTCCCGTAAACACCATGCGTTCCCAGGCGTCGCTCAACTGGTAGGGGAGCATGTGGAGCTTTTCCAGTGCGAACGCGCGGTGCAGCGGGGAGTCCACGGGCAGCACGAACACCGTCACGGGCTGGCCATCTCCCCCCCACCGGGTCAACCGCATGCCATACATGGCTTGGAGCACGTGTCGTTCGAGAGTGGGACGTTCGATAGAGGGGTGAACGATCACTTCGAGGGCCGCCGCGGGAGACGCCCAGGTGGCAAGGCACAGGCATGCCCCGAGCACCAACGCGCGGCACCGTCCCTTCGCGGCCGAAGCCGACCACGCCCCGGGTAGTTTGAGTGTCACGTGCGGCCCCCCCCAAGCCACAACCACTTCCGAACCATGTGCGCAACCCTCCGGGGGAGTTCGCCTTGCCCGACCCGGTGCAGCACCTCTTCGCGCTGCAACCACCTACAGTATTCCACCCTATCGGCTCCACGAACCGAACCCTTGACCGATATTCTTGGCGGGGCCGCCTTGTGTCAGGGCGGCTCCGGGACCTGCAGAAACGCCGGGATGCCTCACCCGATGCCCGGCTGTCACCGGGTGCTCCGGCTCACCCCACCGGCGCACCCCGACCGCCCAACACCTCGGCGAGGACGCTCCCGAGGGCTTTCACCGTATGGGGTTTCGCCAGCACCCCCGCGAACCACCGGTCGGCGAACTCCGCCAGGATCGAGTCGGCCGCGTAGCCGCTGGAGACCAGGGCCACGACCTCGGGATCCAGCTCCCGTAGGTGGCGGAACGTTTCCTCCCCATCCATGCCACCCGGCACCGTGAGGTCCAGGATCACCGCGTCGAACGGCGTGCCGGCGTCCCGTTCTCGCCGATACAGCTCCACCGCCTCCGCTCCCTCCGCGGCGGTCTGCGCAGCGTATCCCACCGCGCCCAGCATGGCCTCGGCCACCTCCAGGATCATCCCGTCGTCGTCCATCACCAGGATGCGCCCGGTGGCATCGACCCGGGTGATCGCCGTCACATCCGCAAAGCGACCGAGGATCGCGGCGCGCAGGGCGCTGCCTTCGGTCCCCATGTGCACCACCAGGTCCAGGGACCCCAGGCACTGCAGGAAGCCGACGTACGGATCGAAGAACCCCTCGATCCCCTGGGCCGCCTGCCGGGCGTGGATAGGCCCCTTCCTTCGGCCATCACAGCAGAGCACTTGAGGCGCTACCGCTTCACCGTGGATCTTCGAACAGGGCCCTGTGCACCTGCTCCAGTTCCTCGGCAATCGCGATGTTCTGGGGGCACGCCTCCTCGCACCGGCCGCAGGAGACACAGTGGGAGGCGATCTCGTCGGCGGGGGTGAACTGGTTGTAGCGGCGCCGCACGGCGCCCCAGTCCCCGAACA
Organism: Deferrisomatales bacterium; assembly: GCA_029211085.1. Classification (GTDB taxonomy): domain Bacteria; phylum Desulfobacterota; class Deferrisomatia; order Deferrisomatales; family JARGFW01; genus JARGFW01. Next base: position 5,524 of record JARGFW010000045.1, read on the forward strand.
TCACGGCGTCGTTCATCAACTCGAACAGCCGCGGGATGTTCACCCCCTGGGGACAGGGCAAGCAGTACTGGCAGAAGGTGCAGGGAATCGTCCGGCGCCGCGCATACCAGGCCCGGGCCCGGTGGATGCGGTCCCGGTCCCCGGGGGGCAGGGCACCCGGGGCAGCGCGGTCGGCCGCGGCCGCGTTGGCCTCCAGCTGCTCGGTGGTGTTCATGCCGCTGAGCACCACCGCGACCTCCGGCCGGTCCCACACCCAGCGTAGGGCCGTGTCCGCCGGCCCGGGGCCGCCCGCCCAGATCTCCTCCAGCCCCGGCGCCCCGGCGGTTCCCAGCCGGCCACCGCGCAGGGGCTCCATCACCACCACCCCCAGACCCCGGGCGGCGGCGTACTCCAGCCCTGCGGTGCCGGCCTGCACCTCCTCGTCCATGTAGTTGTACTGGATCTGGCAGAACGCCCAGTCCCACGCATCGACGATCTCGCGGAACACGGGCAACTGGTCGTGGAACGAGAACCCCACCGGGCCGATGCGCCCATCGGCCCGGGCGCGCTCCAGGAACTCCAGCACGCCCAGATCCCGCAGCCGTGGCCAGTAGCGGGCGTTGAGACTGTGCAGCAGGTAGAGGTCGATGCGGTCGGTGGCCAGCCGGGTGAGCTGTTCCTCCAGGATGCGCTCGCAGTCGTCCAGGGTCTGCACCGGCCACGGGGGCAGCTTGGTCGCCACCAGCACCTTCCGGCGCAGCTCCGGGGTCAGGGCCCTCCCCAGCCAACGCTCGCTCTCCCCGCCGTGGTATGGGTGTGCGGTGTCCAGGTAGTTCACCCCGAGCTCCACGGCCCGCCGCAGCAGGGCCCCGGCGGCGTCCTCGTCGATGCGGGTGGGATCGCCGTCGACCACGGGCAGGCGCATGCAACCCAGGCCGAGGATCGAGACATCGAGACCGGTGGAACCGAGGGTGCGGAGCTGCACGGGGGCCTCCTTTGCGCCGAGGGGGGAGCGGGGTTCCACCACGCCAAAACTGCTGTGGGGCCCGACGACCGCGGTTCGAGAGGGGAGGTCCGCTCGAGAAGGGATGCGGCCACCCCGGCAGCAGTGTCCGGCATCGCATCCCGCAGCGAGCGGACCTCCCCTCCCGAACCCCTCTGCGCGGCGTGATCGTCCTGGCCGGCCTACCTTCGCACCAGCAGCTTCGCTGCCAGCAGCACCAGGGGCGCCGCGTAAAGCAACAGGTCGAAGATGTCCAGGGGGCGCTTCAGGTCACCAGACAGGAGCATCTGCACCTTTTCCACCAGGTGCGGCTTGGGGTGGAACGGGGCCAGCGCCATCAGCACGGCGACGGGAACCAGGACGGAGTACGGGATCTGTTCCAGCAGCTGCAACATGGGGAGAGACTCAGCCCCCTTCCTTCTCGGCGATCCAGGTGGCCATGGCGGGCAACACCTCGCCGCCCCACGTCGCCGAGATGCGCGCCTGGCTGAACTGCTGGAACAGGGCGTCGAACACGTCCACACACTCGCCGATCAGGCTCTGGCGCACCAGGGCGGTGGCGTGCCAGTCGTCCGCCTCCTCGGCCAGGGTCGTGGGCAACTTCACCGAGTTCCAGTCGAGGTGGGTGCCGTCCAGCACGAAGCGATACTCCCGGTCCTCCCGGATCATGCCGAACCGGGCCTGCTGCAGCTTCTTGCCCAGTTTGAGCGCGGCGGCCGCCTCCCCGGAGCGGGACACGTCGCCATCCTTGAGGATGTTCTCCTTGCTCTCGGTGTCCAGGCTGCCGAGCACGATGCGGTCTTCGATCCACAGGGACACTGGTCCCATCGCGGGGACCTCGAGTTCCCCGCCCTCGACCTCGCTGCGATACCACAGCCAGGTAAGGAACTCGTATCCCCAGAACGCCTTCTCCTCCTGGGCCTTCAGTACGTCCTTCATGCCGACACCTCCCCGCGCAGCACCGAGGGCACCACCCGCTCCAACATCTCGGCCGCCGCGTCACCCTGCTGGCGCAGGGCCAGGGCGTAGGGGAACAGGGGCCGCAGTTTCACCCGAAAGGTCTTCTCGAACAGGGTACAAAAGGTCTCGTTGACCGTGTCTCCCGTGCTCCAGAACCATACGTCGCCGCGCTCCATGTCCCAGCACAGGTCGATCCCCTGCACCGCGGGGATGGCCCGCTGCAGCAACTGGCGGCGGATGATCGCCTGCACCTCCTCACGCTCGGCCCGGCTGAGATTCTCCCGACCCGTCTTCACCCGCCACTCCCCTTCCAGTTGACGGCACTGGTAGCGCAGATACTGGGCCGGGAGGCGCTTGGTGTCGATGCGCAGGGTCAGGCAGATGCTGTTCTGCACCAACCAGCGGTCCAGGGGCAGGTCCGGGCTGAACCAGTCGTCCACCGGCGCCCACCCCACCACCTGCTCGCGCTCGTCGTCGGTGGCGAAGTCCTGGAACCCGAACTTGCGGATCGCCTCCTCGAACTCGTCTTTGAACCCCGCGGAGATCTCCCCCCGCACCTGATAGCGCCGGAACCGCACGGCGCCGCTGAGAATACCCATGTTGAACCCTCGTGAATGGTGGGTGGTGAATCGTTAATCGTGAATGGTGAGCAGTTCCGGCTTACGGCTCACCGATCACGGCAGTTCAAACAGTTCCTGCAGATCCCCCTCGGTGAGGGTCTCGCCCCAGGCGGCCCCGGACTCGATCAGCTGGTCGGTGAGGCCCCGCTTGCGGGCCTGCAGCTCGAGGATCTTCTCTTCCACGGTGCCCCGGGTGATCATCTTGTAGGCGAACACCTTGCGGAGTTGGCCGATGCGGTGGGCGCGATCGGTGGCCTGGGTCTCCACCGCCGGATTCCACCAGGGGTCGAACAGGATCACGTAGTCCGCCCCGGTCAGGTTGAGCCCCGCGCCTCCGGCCTTGAGGCTGACCAGGAACGCGGCGACGCTCTCATCTTCCTGGAAACGCCGTACCCGCTCCTCGCGGTTGCGGGTGCGCCCGTCCAGGTACAGATGGACGATGCCCTCTTCTTCGAACCAGCGCCGCAACACACTGAGCACCTTGACGAACTGGCTGAACACCAGGATCCGGTGGCCCTCGGAGACCACCTCGCGCACGAACTGGCAGAACAGCTCGAACTTCGCCGAAGGGACGCCGGCGCCCGCCTCTCCGGGCAGGATCTCCGGCAGGCAGCACACCTGGCGCAGCCGCAAGAGGGCTTCCAGCACCGAGAACCGCGCCTTGACCAGCCCTTTGCGCTCCACCTCCTCGAGCACCCGCTGGCGGCTGGCGGCGAGCAGGGTGCGGTACAACCGCGTCTGCTCGTCCCCCATCTCGCACAACAGCACGCTCTCCACCTTCTCAGGCAGATCCTGGGCCACTTCCGATTTGAGGCGGCGCAGGGTGAACGGCCGGATGCGGCGCCGCAGGTTGTCGCGCACCTGCTCGTCCCCCTCGGCGATGGGCCGGACGAACTCCTTGGTGAAGCGCCGCTCGCTGCCCAGAAGACCGGGCATGAGGAACTGGAACTGGCTCCAGAGCTCCCCCAGGTGGTTCTCCAGGGGCGTGCCGGTGAGGGTGAGCCGGCGCCGGGCCACCAATCGCCGCGCGGCGCGGGCGGTCTGGGTAGCCGCGTTCTTGATCACCTGGGCTTCATCCAGCACCGCGTAGTTCCAACTCACCGCCGCGAGACGTTCGACGTCGCGGCGCAGTACCGCGTAGCTGGTGATGACCAGGTCCACGCCGTCGATGGCGTCGAGCCGTTCCCGGCGCTCGGCACCGTGGTAGCGCAGCACCCGCAGCCCCGGGGCAAAGCGGCGCGTCTCGGCTTCCCAGTTCGGGACCACCGAGGTGGGGGCAACCACCAGACAGGGCTGCCGGCGGCCCTTGTCCCGCTCTGCGAGCAGCAGGGCCAGGGCCTGCACCGTCTTGCCCAGCCCCATGTCGTCGGCGAGGATGCAGCCGAAACCCATCTCCCCCATGAAGACCAGCCAGCGGAACCCGACGAGCTGGTAGGGACGCAGTTGGGCCTGCAGGCCCTCCGGGGCCGCGCAGGGGGGCACCTGGACCTTCCCGGAAAGCACCCGCTGCAGGCGCCCCCACACCTCCGCTCCCTCCGCGGTGCGCAGGGGCACCTGCTCCGCCACTTCCTCGACGAGGGGCGCCAGGTAGTGGGGCACCCGCACGCTGTGGGACCCTACCCCCAGGGTTTCCAGGCTGGGCCCCAGGCGGCGGCTCCACTCCTCGGGGAGCAGGGCATGGGCGCCGCTGCCCAGACGTACGTAGCGCGCTCCGCGCCGCAGGGCGCGCAACACCTCGGCCACGGGGAGGTCGTCGTCGTCATCCTCCACCGCGGTCTCCACCGCGAGGTCCAGCCAGTCCACCCCGGCGGCCAGGCGCACCCGCAGGCTCACCGGCGTGGTGCTGACCCGGTAGCGGCGCAGTTCGCCGCGTCCGAACACCTCCCAGGTGGCGCTCAACTCGTCCAGGTGCTGGAGCAGGAAGTCGTAGGCTGCGTCTCCGTGCAGTTCGAAGCGGCCGGCGTCGGTCATGCGGAAGCCGAACTCCCGCAGACGCGACACGACGTGGAACTCCTCTTCCATGTCCCGGCGCACGAAGGTGCCCTGGCCCGCCCCCACCCCCACCACCGGCTCGGGGCTCTCGCCGGGGATCTCGTAGTCGCCGTAGGCGAACGCCAGGGTGGCCACCAGGTTGCCCCCTTCCTCCCAGAGGTACAGGCGCGGCTTGGGTTGGTGAGAGACCAGGAAGTCGCGCCCCTCGAGGCCGCTCACCGACACCGGCACCCCGCCGTTCTCCAGGGCGGGCACCACACTGCCCAGCAGCGCCGGCAGGTCCGCCGCCGGGATCTCCACCCCACGCCGGGCAAGCAGCGCCAGGGCCGCCCCGTCGCCCACCCCCAACACCGGGCTCAACACCCCGTTGCTCTCCACCCACGGGAACCGGGAGCCCACCACCCGAACCTCTTCCGGTTCCCAGCGGGAGCCGTCCGGCCCCTCCCAGCGCAGTTCCATGGCCAGCCCACCGCGCCGTTCCTGGCCCGACAAGGCCACCCGCATCGGCAACAACTCGAACAGGGCGGGGCTGCGCAGACCCTGCCAGCGCACCTGGCCGGCACTGGCCAGGGCCCGCAGGACCAGGTCCACGGCGTCCGGGGCGACCGTGACGGTGCCCCCCGGGGAGGGTTCGCCTGCCGCACAGGCGAGCACCGTCTGCACCACCCGGCGCTCCGCCGCTGGGATCGACGCTCCGCCCTCCCCCAGCAGGGCTCCGGGGTGCACCGCCTGGCCCCGGCCCAGGCCGCGACCCGTGGCCCGGTGCAGCCGCCAGGACACCGCCACGGTCCACACCGACGGAGCCGCCGGGCGCAGTTCGAGCCAGTGCACCAGGGTGCCGTCGGGCCCGGCAGTGAGCAGCTTGCGACCCCCGGGAACGAGATCGGAGAGCAGTTCGCGCCACGGAACCCGGGCTTCTCCGCTCCCACCTCCCGCGCCCTGCGCCGGGGCGCTGCGGGCCCAACCCCGCGCCAGCGCCAGCAGGTGTGCGCAAGGCCAGGGGCGCTCGCCACACGAACACGCCCCATCCACCCGTACCGCGGAAAGGCTGAGGACCGGGGTACACTCTTCCCCGCCGTCGGTCACCCGTCCCCGCACGGTCACCCCGTCCTCACCGGCCTCCTCGGATACCTCGCGCACCCGCCCCCGGGCCACCCAGGCACGGCCGCGCTTGGACACCTCGGGGGAAGCCCTTTTTTCCAGGGCCTCCACCGCCAGTTGGGGGTCGAACCAGGGGAAATCCATGCCGAACTCGTCACCGGCGGTGCCCGTACATCTGCGGCGCCGCCAGAAGGAAGGTGGGCGAAAGAAGCGATGATAGGCGACAGCCGGGGTGTAGGCAACGACCCTTCCGCCTTTTCTGTCCCGGCGAACCCAGTACAATGGGGGCATGCGCTCCTCCCCCGGTTCCGCCGCCGCCCTGGCCACCCTGCTGCTGTGCGTCACGCTGCTGGGCGGGTGCTCCCGCCTGGTCGACACCCTGTTCCTGAGCCCGGAACAGGGCTCCACGCACAGCCCGGGGGCCCTGGGCCTGGAGTACGAGGAACTGCTGTTCCCGGCGACGGACGGCACGCAACTGCATGGTTGGTGGCTGCCGGGTGCCGCGGGCCAACCCACGGTGGTGCTGCTCCACGACGGCACCGGCAACATCGGCGCCCGGGTGGACCTGCTCCGCCAGTTCCACGATTGGCTGGGGGTGGGCATCCTCATCTTCGACTACCGGGGGTTCGGGCGCAGCGCCGGCACCGGCAGCGACCCGGGCATGGCGGCCGACGTGGCCGGAGCCCGGCACCTGGCACGCGCCCGGGGATGGGACCGACGCGGACTCGTGCTCTACGGCCGGGGGCTGGGGGCGGCCCTGGCGGCGAACAGCGCGGCCTCCGCCCCGCCCGACGGGGTGGTCTTGGAGGCGGTGTTTCCCGACATGGAGCGCCTGCAGCGGGCCCGCCATCCGCTGTTCGCGTCCCTGCTGGCCCCCTGGCTCAGCGGCCGCTTCGACACCCTAAAGGCGGTGGCGGCCCTGCGCGTCCCCGCCCTGTTTCTGCACGGGGATCGGGACCAGCAGGTGCCGATCGGGCTGGGCTGGCAGGTATACGACGCCTGCAACGCCCCGAAACGGTTCCGCACCATCGCCGGGGCCAACCACGGGGACACGGCGTTTACCGGGGGCGAAACCTACTGGGGTGCCTGGCGGGATTTTCTGGAGGAGATCCGGGAGACGACCAACAACGCAGCCACCCCGCCCCCTTGAAGGAGCGTCGGGTAGCCGCCGGGGAGAGGGGCGCGGCCGGCACGGGGCCGGCCCGCCAAACCGTTCAGTGGGCCTCGGCCAGGAAGTCTTCGATCAGTTCCGCCTGGCGGTGACCCAGATTGAGGAAGTAGATGGCCAGGCGGTACTCGTCGATGCCCGGAGCTTCCACGTCGGGCTCCACCCGCACCACCACGCCGTCGCACTCCATGGACTCGGGGTCCCGAGCCACGAACGGCAGTTCCAGACACACCTTGGTCTTGGAGAACGGCTGCACGTAGCGCGTGACCTTGCAGTACAGGCCACGGGTAGAGATATTGATGGACTCCGCCCGCACCCCGTCCACACTGTCGTGCCCTACCCGCAGGGGCACGCTGCGCCTGAAGCGTTCTTCCCTGCGGCGCTCCTTGCCCGCCGTATCCGCACTACTTGCCATGGAAGTCCCTCCTTACTCCCGTTGAACTGCCGCACCTGCAAGTGGCCGCTCGCCGCCCTCGAATTCCCGCAAGATGCGGTAGCGCGTATCGCGCTGGGCGGGCCGGAACCCAGCATCGGCGATCAACTCGATCAACCGCTGCCGATCCAGCCGGAACCGCACCCCCGCCGCGGCCACCACGTTCTCCTCCAGCATGGTTCCGCCAAGATCGTTGGCACCGAACCGCAGGGCCACCTGCGCCACCTTCTCGCCCTGGGTCACCCAGGAGCCCTGTATATTGGCGACATTGTCCAATACTACACGAGCTAGGGCAAGTACTCTGAGGTAGCGCACCGCGCCGGTGCCGAAAATACCTTCGCTGCGGCCCAACTCGGTGTGGTTGGGCTGGAACGTCCACGGGATGAACGCCGTGAACCCCCCGGTGCGATCCTGCACCTCGCGCACCCGCAACAGGTGGTCCACCAGGTCGGCGTCGGTCTCGGTGGCGCCGAACATCAGGGTAGCGGTGGTGGGCATGCCCAGGCGGTGGGCGGCCTCCATCACCCCGGTCCACTGCCGCCAGCCGATCTTGTTCGGGCTGATCTCCCGACGCACCCGGTCCACCAGCACCTCGGCCCCGCCCCCGGGCACCGAGTCGAGCCCGGCGGCCCGCAGCCGTTCCAGCGTCTGCTCCATACCCAGGCCGGAGAGCTGGCCGATGTGTACGATCTCCGCCGGCGACAGGCTGTGGTTCTGTACCTGGGGGAAACGGGCCTTGAGGGTCCGGAACAGCGCCTCGAACCAGGCCAGGTCCAGATCCGGGTTGAGCCCGCCTTGCATCAACACCTGGGTGCCCCCTCGGTCCACCAGTTCCTGCACCTTGTCCAGCACCTGCCCGGTGCTGAGCACGTAGCCCTCCGGGTCTCCCGGCTTGCGGTAGAACGCGCAGAAGCGGCACTGGCAGGTACACACGTTGGTGAAGTTGATGTTGCGGTCCACCACGAAGGTGACCCGCCCCTCGGGGTGGCGCCGGGCGCGCTCGGCGTCGGCGCGCTGTCCCAGGGCGAGGAACTCCTCGTGTTGGAGGAGATGCAGTGCCTCGTCTCGATCGATGCGGGGAACAGGGGGCATGGGTTCTGGGTTCTGGGTTCTGGGTTCTGGGTTCTGGGTTCTGGGTTCTGGGTTCTGGGTT
>JARGFW010000045.1:14032-28768 GCA_029211085.1 Deferrisomatales bacterium
CCGGGTTCCGGGTTCCGGGTTCCGGGTTCCGGGTTCCGGGTTCCGGGTTTCTGGGGCACCGCTCACGGCTCACGATTCCGCAGGACAGCGGAATCGCACGTTCCGTCAGGAACGCCCGAAGGGCGAGCCCCAGGAGGGGCGAGTGACGGCTCACGATTCCGCAGGACAGCGGAATCGCACGTTCCGTCAGGAACGCCCGAAGGGCGAGCCCCAGGATGGGGCGAGTGACGGCTTACGATTCCCGATTCACGGCCCTGTACAGGGTATCCCGCTCCACCGGAACCTTGCCCGCCTCGCGGATCAGCCCGACCAGGGCGTCGCGAGCCATCGCCGACGACGAGGTGGCGCCGGCCTCGTGGGCGATCTTCTCCTCCACCACGGTGCCGTCCAGGTCGTTGACTCCGAAGTGCAGGCTCACCTGGGCGATCTTCTCGCCCAGCATCACCCAGTAGGCCTTCACGTGGTCGAAGTTGTCCAGGAACAGCCGTGCCGTGGCCAGGGTCAGCAGGTCGTCGTAGCCCGTGGTGGAGGCCCCGGTGGCGAGATCCGAGTGGTGGGGTTGGAACGCCAGGGGGATGAACGCCTGGAACCCTCCGGTGCGGTCCTGCAGCTCGCGCAACAGCCGCATGTGCTCCACCCGGTCCCCCAGGCTCTCCACGTGGCCGTAGAGCAGGGTGGCGTTGGACTTGAGCCCCAGCCGGTGGGCGATTTCCATGATCTCCAGCCAGCGGCGGCCGCTGATCTTCTCCGGGCAGATCTGCCGGCGGGTGTCCTCGGCCAGGATCTCGGCCCCACCCCCGGGCAGGCTGCCCAGCCCCGCGGCCTGCAGGGCCTCCAGCACCGCCGCCGCGTCGCGGCCGCCGAGGGTGGCGAAGTGGTCGACCTCCACCGCGGTGAAGCCCTTCAGGTGCAGGCCCGGGTGGCGCGCGCGGATCGCCTCCAGCACCTCCAGGTACCACTCCAGGGGCAGGGTCGGGTGCAGCCCGCCGACGATGTGCAGCTCGGTGGCACCGGCGGCGGCGGCCTCCCCGGCCCGCACCAGCACCTCCTCGGCAGAGAGGGCGTACGCCCCCTCTTCCCCGTCGCTGCGGCTGAAGGCGCAGAACCGGCAGCGGTTGACACAGATATTGGTGGGGTTGATGTGGCGGTTGACGTTGTAGAACACCCGGTCGCCGTGGCGGGCCCGGTTGGCCGCCGACGCCAGTTCCCCCACCGCCAGCAGGTCGCGGCTGGCCAACAGGGTCGCCGCGTCGCCCGGAGACAGGCGCTCGCCCGCCTCCACCTTGCGCCGGATCGGCGTCAAGGCGCCGCCGTTCACAGCCACACGTCCACCAGGGTCGCCGCGAACACCACCACGCTGATCACCCCGTTCATGGTGAAGAACGCGGCGTCCAGCCGGCTGAGGTCGTAGGGGGTGACCAGGGCGTGCTCGTAGAGCAGCAGCACCGCCACCGCCAGCACCCCCAGGGCATAGAACCAACCCAACCCGAACAGGGGGATCTGCACCACCAGCAGCGCCATCAGCAGCATGTGCAGGCGGGCCGCCAGGCGCAGGGAGCCCCCCACCCCCAGGCGCTGGGGCACGCTGTGCAGGCCCTCGGCCCGGTCGAACGCCAGGTCTTGGAGCGCGTAGAAGATGTCGAACCCGGCGACCCACACCAGCACCGCCAGCCCCAGGGGCACGATGCGCCAGCTCCACTGGCCGGTCACCGCCACCCACGCCCCCAGGGGCGCCGCCGCCAGGGCGAGCCCCAGCAGGTAGTGGCACCAGGAGGTGAAGCGTTTGGTGTAGGGGTAGAGGAACAGCACCCCGAGGGCCAGGGGGGCGAGTTTCAGGCACAGGGGGTTCAACGCACCCGCGGCCACCAGCAGCAGCGCCACCCCTCCCACGGTGAGGGCCCAGGCCTCCACCGGCCGCACCGTGCCGGCGGGCAGGTGACGGTCGGCGGTGCGCGGGTTGCGCCCGTCGATCGCCGCATCGGCGATGCGGTTCCACGCCATCGCCGCGGTGCGTGCGCCCACCATGGCCACCAGGATCCACAACACCGTCGCAAACCCGGGGAGGCCCCCGGCGGCCAGCACCATGCCGGTGAGGGCAAACGGCAGCGCGAAGACGGTGTGGCTGAACTTGATCATCTCCAGCAGGGCGCCGACCCTGCCCTCGGTACGTTCCATACCGCTCCCGTCCGCGTCCGGCGCGGGGAATCCCGGGGAAAAGCCAGCGCGGAGTATAGCCGACCTTTCCGGCGGGTTGGAAGCCGAGAGGCTGGGAGGCGGCTACAGGCGCCTTAGGGCCCAGTACCCGGCGAGGCCCAGGTACTCGTACACGGCCAGGGTGGAGAGCTGCAGCCCACCGGCGGTGGGCACGTAGGGGTTGAGGGTCGCGGTGGCGGGGGTGACCCGGAAATCCACCGGGTAGGGGATCGGCTCCAAGCCCTGTTTGCGGAAACACGCCACGGCCCGGGGCAGATGGAACGCGCTGGTGACCAGGAAGAACGACTGGATGCCCCGGCGCTTGAGGATCGCGGCGGTGCGCTCGGCGTCCTCGGCGGTGGTACGGCTGTCGCCCTGCAGCAGGATCTGCCCCGACGGCACCCCCAGCCGGCGCGCCAGGGTGGCCAGGTACTCGGCCTCCCTGGCCTCGGGGCGCAGGGGGTTACCGCTGCCCCCGGAGATCACCAACCACCGAGCGCGCCCGGAGAGCACCAGTTGCGCACCCTCGATGATGCGCTCCGGGCGGTCGTAGAGCTCGATGCGCTCGGAGGTGGAGCGGGCCAGGTCCACGGTGCCGGCGAGCACCACCGCGGCGTCGGCCCGCACCGCCTCCGGCGGCACCGGGTAGCGGGTCTCCAGGGGCGCCACCAGCAGGCGGGCCCCCACCGGCACCCCCAACCCCCACAGGGCAGCCAGGGCCAGCACCAGGCAGAACCGCGATGCCCAGGGCCGCAGGAAGCTCGTCAGCAGAGCCAGCACCAGCAGCACGCACGCCCCGCCCAGGGGCAGGAAGAACGGCTCGGCGAACTTGATCAGGGAGATATTCATCCGGGCCCACCCGTCTCGGGCCACAGGGGCAACCCCGTGGGTTCGTCGTGGCTCCGCACCAGATCCTCGCCGCGGAACACGTCCATGGTGAACTCGCACGCAAACACCCGGGTGCCTGGCGCCAGATGGCCGCCGAAGGCGCGGCCCTGGTCGTCCCCCAGGGTGATGTGGGCGTGGATCATCGGCTCCCCGTCCCGCAGCGACACGTTGCCCACCAGCGCCAGGATCTCCAGCTCCCGATCCAGCTCCACGAACCGGTACTCCCGGGCCGCCTGGTCGTAGTAACCGATCCGCGCGTGCTCCACCGCCCCCAGGGCCGCCACCCGGCCGAGGCGCACCCCGTGCCCCTTGGCGAGTGCGGTGAGTTCCTCCAGCAGATCGTCGCCGCGACGCAGCCGGCCCATCAACGTCTCTGCTGCCTCCACCGTGCGGACCATGTCACCCTCCGGGTCTCCGAAATCCCTGGTACGCCCGGACCTTACCCCCGCCGCGGCGACCGAGGCAACCGGCAACCGCGCTCCCGTCCCTGCCCCCCCTCGGCACGACCGGGCGCCGGCTGAGGCAACGGTAATTCCAGCGGAAAAATCAAACAACTAGCATTCCGCGCAACTCGCGATACACTTCGACAACCGTGAAATAGGGTGTTCGCACCCGTGTTGCTCTGCCCTGCCCAACGGGGAACCGCGGAGGCATCGACATGAGATCCGGCACCCGCCAGGCGAGAGGAGGCATGGCCACACCCCGGTTTTCCCGGTTGGTCACCGGCTCCCGTTTGCTCGCCCCCGCGGCGGCCGCCGTCCTGTCCCTGGCGACCCTCACCGCCCTGCTCGCGTACATGCACCTGCACGACGTGGAGGAACACGCCAAGGAGTTCGACTCCAACACCGCCGCCGCCGCCCAGGCGGTACGCCTCCACCTGCACGCCGACTCCAAGTTCCTGACCCTGCTGGCCTCGGAGTACGCACGGGGATCCCTGGACAGGGAGACCTTCTCCGGCAAGGCCAGGGAATACCTGGCCGAGCACCGCGCCCTGTCCCACCTGTTCATCTTCGTGAACGACTCCGGCGAGACCTGGGTGGCCCCTGTCGGCACCGGACCGGGGCGAACGGCCCTGGCCGAGTTGCTGCCCGACGCGGAGGCGACCCTGGCGCGGGCCCGGCTGGGCCGGGACCCCGTCTTCTCGCCGTTCCTGCCCATCACGGGTACCGAGGACGCCGCGGTCGGCGCCTGCGCGCCGATCTACCAGGGCGACCGGTTCCTGGGCCTGGCCGGCGCCCGCTTCACCGCCACCGGCATGCTGCGCCACACCCTGCCGCCGCGGGTGCTGGAAGGCAACCGGGCAGCCCTCACGGGCCCTGCCGGTCTGCTGCTCAGCACCAGCGACGACGGCCGGGAACTGGACCCGGCGTTCGGTCGCACCGTGTCCCTGGCGACCCTGGGCAACGACACCAGCCTGCGCCTGGACCGCTACGCCAGGCACTACTTCAACCTGGAAGTATGGCTCATGGCGGGCCTGTGCGTCAGCCTCACCCTGGGGATGGCCTGGGGCATGTGGGCCCTGGCCCGGGTCGCGGAGGAGCGCAAGACCGCCCAGGAGACCGCCCAGCGCGAGCGCGACAACCTGGTGAACGTGTTCGAGGCCATGGAGGACGGGGTGGCGGTGGTCAACCCCAGTCTGGACGTCGAGTACGTGAACCCCATCCTGGTCAAGGATTTCGGGCCGTTCGCCGGGCGCAAGTGCTACGAGTACTTCCACGGCCACCAGCAGAAGTGCGAGTGGTGCATGATGGACGACGTCATCGCCGGCAAGGCGGTGCACACCGAGTGGTGCTACCCGCGCAACGGACGCACCTACGACCTCATCGACACCCGGGTGGAGAACGCCGACGGCTCGGTCTCCAAGCTGAAGATGTTCCGGGACATGACCGAACGGGCAGAAGCGCAGACCGCCCTCAAGGAGAGTGAGGAGAGATTCCACCACCTGTTCGAGAGTGCAGCGGACGCCCTGTTCCTCCACGATTCAGCCGGCAGGATCATCGAGGTCAACCAGGCGGCCTGCGAGGCCCTCGGCTACGCCCGACAGACCTTTCGCGACCTCAGCATGGCCGACATCACCCCCGGGTACGCGTCCTCCCGCACCGCCCACCGGGACGGCGACCAGGGCCACGCCACCGTCCTGGCCGAACAGGTGCGCAGCGATCGCACCCGGTTCCCCGTGGAGATCCGGGCCGGGCGCCTGGAATACGCCGGCGAGAGCCTAATGCTGGCCTCCGCCCGGGACATCACCGAGCGCCGCCGCGCCGAAGCCGCCATCCGGGGCAGCCTGGAGGCGGAGAAGGCCGCTGCCAGCGAGGCCCGCCGCCGGTTGGAGGAGAGCGAAAGCCTGCAACGGGTCACCACCGCCCTGCTGCAGAAGATCACCCAGGACGAAGTCCTGGAAGTGGTCTGCCAGGAAGCCCAGCGCCTGACGGCCGCCACCGGCACCGGCGTCCTGCTGCTGGAAGGAGAAGACCTGGTCCTGACCCGGTGGACCGGCCGCCCCGAGCCCCACACCACCCGTATGCGCTGCCGCGGGTCCTTCGCCGGCGCTGCGGCACGCCAGGGCACCACGCAGTTGGTCAACGACGTAGCGAGCCACGACCTGGCCCACTACCGTGATCCCCGCCCCCGGTCGCTGCTCTCGGCCCCCCTGCGTCTGGCGGGCGGCGTCATCGGGGTCCTCGACGTCTCCGGCCACAGCCGCAGCTTCACCGAGGCCGATGCGCGCATCATCAGCCACCTGGCCGACCAGGCCGCGGTGGCCATCCACACCGCGCGCCTGCGCCATCAGGCCGAACAGGTGCGGGTGATGGAGGAGCGCCAGCGCCTGGCCCGGGAACTCCACGACTCGGTCACCCAGGCCCTCTACAGCATCACCATGTTCACCGACGCGACGCGGCGGGCGATCGCCGCCGACCGGCGCGACCAGGCAGCCGAGCACCTGGAGGACCTGCGGGGCGCCGCCCGGGAGGCGATGCTGGAGATGCGCCTGCTGATCTTCGAACTGCACCCTCCCGCCCTCGAAGACGAGGGCTTCGTCGGCGCGCTGAAGACCCGGCTGGCCGCGGTGGAGAGCCGGGCCGGCCTCAGCACCGAGCTGCAGGTGGAGGGAAGAGAAACCCCGCTCCCGGCGCTGACCGAAGAAGCGCTCTACCGCCTGGCCCAGGAAGGGCTCAACAACAGCATCAAGCACGCCTCCGCCTCCCGGGTGACGGTCCGGGTGCGGTTTCTTCCCGAGGCCGTGTCCCTCACCGTCGCCGACGACGGCGTCGGCTTCGACGCGAGCAAAGCCCTCACCGCCGGCGGCGTGGGATTGCGCGGCATGCGCGAGCGGGTCGAGCGCCTGGCCGGCACCCTGCACATCTCCAGCGCACCCGGCCAGGGCACCACCTTGATCGCCGAGATCCCCGTCGCGCCCAGCGGAAAGGATGCGTCATGAGCAACAAACCCATCCGGGTACTGGTGGTAGACGACCACGCCGTGGTCCGGGCCGGCATCCGGGCGCTGCTGGCAGAGGTCGACGACATGGAGGTGGTGGGCGAGGCCGGCAACGGCGGGGATGCACTGCAACTGGCCGAGGCGCTCTACCCCGACGTGATCCTCATGGACCTGGTGATGCCGGAGATCGACGGCATCCAGGCGATCCGGCAGATCCAACAACGGCGACCGTCCTCCAAGATCCTCGCCCTGACCAGCTTCTCCAGCGACGACAAGGTGTTCCCCGCCATCAAGGCGGGGGCCCTGGGGTATCTGCTCAAAGACACCGACCCGCGGGACCTGGTGGCGGCGATCCGCAGGGTGCACCGGGGCGAGTCCTCCCTGCACCCGCGCATCGCCCGCAAGGTGCTGATGGAACTCAGCCAGGCCGGCAGGCGCAAGGCCGCCCCCCAACCCCTCACCGAGCGGGAGATCGACGTGCTGGAGTTGATCGCCCGGGGCCTCACCAACCAGGAGATCGCCGACCGCCTGTGCGTCAGCGAAACCACCGTGCGCACCCACGTGAGCAACATCCTCGGCAAGCTGCACCTCACCAACCGGGTGCAGGCCGCCCTCTACGCCCTGCGCGAGGGCGTCGCCAACCTGGATTCACCCGCCGCCACCTGAGCAGAGAAACACCCTCCACAGCCCCTCTGACAGCGGCGTCCCCGCGGTCGTCCACCCCGCTTTCCCTCAAACCGATGAACCCAGGCCCGCTCCAATTTGGACGCGGGTCGCCTCTGTTTCCTCTTACTGTCGATGGTGGAGCAGTCCGCCGCAGGTAGCCTGAAGAACCGACAGCCGTCACTGCAACTTCACCGGCCCACGGCAGAAGCGAAAGGAGGTGCCCAACCACTGGCCGGGCCCCGACAACCCCTAACCCCAAAAAGGAGCCAAAGATGAGAGTTCTCGGAAGCCGACTGCTGCTTTGCGCAGTGGCGCTCGCGCTGAGCGCCCCCACCCTGGTCTTCGGCGCCGTCAAGGGCGACCAACTGGTAGCCCTCGGCGGGGCCCTGTACCGCGACTTGGACCTGTCGCTGAACCAGAACCAGGCCTGCATGACCTGCCATCACCCCTCCGCCGGGTTCGCGGACAAGGTGAACCGGGTGGCGCCCACCCTGTTCCCGGTCTCGGAAGGCTCTGTAGCCGGCATGTTCGGCGGACGCAACGCCCCCTCGGCGGCCTACGCCGGGTTTGCCCCCATCTTCTACTACGACACAACAGACAAACTCTTCATCGGGGGAACTTTCTGGGACGGGCGCGCAACGGGGTGGACCTTGGGCGACCCGCTGGCGGAACAGGCACTGGGCCCCTTCCTGAACCCCGTGGAGATGGCACTGCCCGATGCGGCAGCAGTCGTGGACATCGTAGAGAACTCCTCGTACGCACCCCTGTTCAAACAGGTCTTCGGCCGCGACATCTTCGCCGACGTGGCGACGGCCTACGACAGCATCGGGCTCGCCATCGCCGCGTTCGAGAAGAGTTCGGCCCTGGTGACGTTCAAGTCCAGGTTCGACCAGTTCATCGCCGAGCAAGGGGGCGACGTGAGCGGGTTCGGGATTCAGGTGATTGGTGACGTCCGCCAGTACGTAGGCCCCCCAGTTGGGTTCCAGTCCAAGGTCTTCAGCTACGACGAGGCCGACGGGCTCGCCCTCTTCAACGCCGACTCCACCAACGACGGCACGGCGGCGACTGCTGGCGGCATGTGTTACCTCTGCCACCTGACCACCAACGCCCCCATCGCCCTCCTACCGATACTCACCGACTTCTCCTACGACAACCTCGGCGTCCCGGTGAACCCGCAAGTCGCTGTGTTGGCAGGGCCGCAGGCGATCGACTATGGACTTGGGGCAAAAGTTGTCCAGTTGGAGACCGCTTTCGGCGAGCCCCTTACGATCTCTAACGAACCTGACGGACTGGGCGGATTGACCACAGTTGTTACTGCCGAAGCCGGCAAGTTCAAGGTACCGACCCTGCGCAACGTGGCGCGCTCGGCCCCATACGGGCACAACGGCTTCTTCCCGACCCTCTACGACGTCGTCCATTTCTACAACAGTCGCGACGTCCAGCCACCGGCGTGGCCAACTCCGGAGGTAGGCCTCAATGTGAACGAAACCGAACTCGGCAACCTGGGGCTGAGCCTCGACCAGGAGATGAAGCTCGTGTTGTTCCTGGAGACACTCACCGACTGAGCAGGCACCCCATACAGCAATGGAAAGCGGGCACCCACGTCCCTCAGGGGTGGGGTGCCCGCCGTGCCGTGCGCGAACACGGCGAGACCCAACCCACCACTTTTCAGGGGCCGCCCTAACCGGGGGCGGCCCCTGCCTTCCCCGCCAGGCCCCCTGCACCGGCAAATGGCGGCGTTTCACCGCCCCACCCATTTCCGTCTACGCCGTCTCCGTCATTCCGCTGAGGAACGGCCTCCCCAGAGATGGACACATGGCCAGGGTATTTCCCCTGGTTGTTGATGGGAAACACGGAGGGGGCTGCTACTGTTTCCACGTTCCGTCAAGTTTTCCGTCAACTCCTGGGGAGGGCGTGGAGCGCATCGAAATACGCCGCCCTGCCCACGCAAGGCCCGCGATGCGGCCGGGAAGGAGGAGTGATTGGCGACGGCAGTGACGTGGATAGGGGGAACCCATGTCGCCGCGCACCTCCCCGTGGGGCGGGCCAGGGCGCGGCGAACAGGCGCTTCGGTGCCGAGGAGGATGGAGATGAGAGCACTCGTTTGGATGGTCGTGTCGATTTTCGTGCTATGTCTGGTGCTGCCGGCGTCGGCCGGCAAGGGGTACATGGGGGGACAAGGTACCGTCGTTGTGGAGGAAGAGGCCCCCCCCCCCGACACCGGGGGCGACGGCGGGATGCCCGGTGACATCGAGGGCCCGTTGAACGACAACATGTCGCCCTCAGGCTCGCTGTTCGGCGACCTCTACAAGATCCTGCGCTACCAGGGAGGGGAGACCCACACCGAGTACATCTTCACCTACGACGAGGTGGGCAAGATTCTGGCGGTCACGGAAGATCCCACCGCCACCGCGATCGGCGGCGAACCGGTCCTGTCGGTCGGCTTGGGCTTATACGCCGCCGAGGTGATCAACGGCGAGGAGGTGACCTACGAGTTGGGCTGGGCCCCCTACCCGAGCCAGTGCGTCCAGCCCGTGGCGGACTTCGCCAAGTGGGGGGACATCGGCAGGCCCTTCAACACGCTGCCGCTGGTCATGACCTACGACGCCACCTGGACCCGCACCGAGTGCGCGGTGGGGGAACTGATCGGCGACCCGATCGTCGACGAGGTCACCGGCGCGATCACCACGGAAGTCAACGAGTACTTCGTCCAGCCGATGGGGGAGTGGAACGGCGTGACCTACTGCGATGGGGTTCTCTGGGCCGACCTGGTGGACGAGCCGCACTTCGGCCGCCTGAACCTGAGCCGAGCGCCCGAGGCGGTGCTCCAGGCCGCCTTCGACGAGGCAATCAACAACATCAACAATGCAACATCCATCTCCCGGGACCCGGCCGGACGCCTGGTCCTGACGACCGACGTCTATGCGGAGTTCCCGGTCTACGATGCGGCCACCCAAACATGCACCGTGGAACTCCTCGAGACCACGGTCAAGGCCATCGACTCGCCCCTGGAGAACCTGGCCCTGTACGTGAAGCTCCTGCAGGACGGCCACCTGGTCACCCCGGGGGACGAGCGCGAGCCCATCGACCGCTCGAAGAACGGCGGCATCCCCCTGTGGAAGATGCTCGAACTGACAGACGGGCCCTCCGCAGACCTGCGGCCCACAGTGGACATCGACAAGCTGGCTGCTTTCTTCCCGGCACTGGTCGACGTCACCCCCGAGACCTACTACACCTACTACGCCTGCTTCACCGAGGGCGGCGCCGAGACGCCCTGCATGTGCGAGAACCTGGACCCCGTCCAGCCCGAGCTCGAAAGCGAGTGGGTGATGTGCACCAACGTCGTTGACCGCGCCCTAGTCGTAGTCGCCACTGAGGAAGAGTGTCCCTCGACGACCGTGGACGAACCCGTCCTGGATGCCTATGGCAACCCCGTCTTGGATGAGAACGGCGATCCGGTGACAGTCGCCGTAATTTACTACCACTGCGAGGGCGGCCCCTTCGAGGGGCTCATGACCGACAGCGACCTCTACTCGCCCGACGCCGCCGACCTCGACTTCGCCGCGGCGTTCCTGGCGGCGGCGGCGCCCAAGTACGACAGCATCGGGCCGGACCTGGTCGTCTACCTCAACTCCATCCTCGGTGTGAACAAGGTGGTGGGCACCAGCGAGGACGGCCTGACCGACTACTCCAAGTTCCCGGTCTACTTCAACTACGCCGCCATCACGGGCTACGACCGAACAGCTGACTTCGATGCCCGTACACAACCGACCATCCTGGTTGAATCGACTACCGCCGGCACCTGGGTGGAGACCCCGGTATTTCTGACGGATCCACTCCTGGGCGTCCAGTTCCAGGACCTCGGCGTCGACGGGACCAACGGCTTCCCGACCTACTCGCCGGCCACGGTCGACTTCCTGGGCTTCACCCAGATGGCCGACGACAACCTGAGCACCATCAAGCTCGTCCACACCTACCAGATCCCGGGGCTCCGCTAGGGATCCGGTCCGGCGGCCCCGTTTCACCCAACCCGGGCCCGCCGTCGCGGCCGGGGGCGCCCTGCCCCCGGCCACCACTTTCCGCAGGGGGAGCCGTGGATGACCCGCAGCCCGTTTTCGAGGACCGTTTCCTGGGTGCTGCTCGCCCTGCTGGCGGGCGGCTGGGCCGGGATTGCCTGGGGCCAGACCGTGCCGGGAGGGAACGACCGTGTCCGAGGCCCCTACGTCCCCGGCGAGGTGCTGGTTGAGTACCGCGCCGCGGTCCGGGACCAGGCGGCCCTGCGCCACCGGGAGCGCCACGGTTACCAGACCCTGCGCCGTTTCCGCACCATCGGCGCCCAGCACCTGAAGCTCCCCCCTGAAACGACCGTGGAGGAGGCCCTGGCCATCCTGCGGGCCGACCCCGACGTGGTGTACGCGGAACCCAACTACTACCGGCACGCGCACCTGCTGCCCAACGACACCGCTTTCGGCCTCCTCTGGGGCCTGCGCAACACCGGCCAGGCGGTGGATAGCTACTCCGGGACCCCCGACGCGGACATCGACGCCGATCTGGCCTGGGACGTGACCACGGGTGAGGGCGACGTGGTGGTGGCGGTGATCGACACGGGCCTGGACTTCGCCCATCCGGACCTGGCCGCCAACCTGTGGACCAACCCCGGCGAGATCCCCGGCAACGGAGTCGACGACGACGGCAACGGTTACGTGGACGACGTCCATGGCTGGGACTTCGTGGAGGACGACAACGCGCCCTACCCCAACGACGCCAACGGCCACGGCACCCACGTGGCCGGGACGATCGCCGCCGTGGGCAACGACGACACCGGGGTGGCCGGGGTCTCCTGGGGAGCCCGGATCCTGCCCCTGCGCTACCTGGACGCCTACGGCTACGGCCCCACGTCCGACGCCATCCTCGCCATCGAGTACGCGAGCGCCATGGACGCCCGGGTGATCAACAACAGCTGGGGAGGCGGGGGCTTCAACCAGGCACTGCTCGACGCCATTAACGCCTCCCCCGCCGTGGTGGTCTGTTCGGCGGGGAACAGCGGCGCCGACACCGACGCCGTGCCCCACTACCCGGGCGCCTACCCATCGCCGAACATCGTCACGGTGGCCGCCACCGACCAGGATGACGGGCTGGCCCCGTTCTCCAACTACGGGGCGACCTCGGTGGACCTGGGAGCGCCGGGCACGAACATCTACAGCGCGGCCCCCGGCCGCCGCACCCTGTGGGCCGACGATTTCGACGACGGGGCCCTGGACGGCTGGACCACCGGGGGCAGGAGCAGCGACTGGGGCACCACGACCTTGCACGCCGCCAGCGGCACCCACTCCCTGACCGACAGCCCCTTCGGCGACTATGCCACCCGCACCAACGCCTGGTGCCGCGCGCCCGAGGTGGACTTTTCCTCCGCGCGGCACAGCCAACTGCAGTTCCAGGTGCGGGGGGTCTCGGAGCCCGGGTACGACATGCTCTACGTGGAGGCCTCCCCCAACGGGGTGGACTGGGTGGCCCTGCCGATCCAGGTGAGCGGCATCGGCCTGGTGTACGCCATCTCGGGATCGATCTCGGAATGGCGCGAGGCCCGGGTGGACCTGGGCGCCCTCGACGGAAACGACTCGGCCTACGTCCGCTTCACGTTCATCTCCGACTGGTCCAACAACTACGACGGCTGGTACCTGGACGACGTGGCCGTGACGGCGGCCTCGGAGGTCTATGACGGCAGCGAGTACGCCTTCAAGGACGGCACCTCCATGGCCGCCCCCCACGTCTCGGGTCTGGCCGCCCTGGTGGCGGGCCTGCACCCGACGTGGACCTCCGGGCAGCTCAAGCAGGCCCTGTTGGACACCGTGGACCCCCTGCCCGCCCTTGCGGGAAAGACGCTCACCGGCGGGCGCATCAACGCCTTCGGCGCGGTGACTGTTTCCTCCTCCCCGGGGTCCCTGCAGTTCTCCGCCGCGGCCTACTCTGCCGGCGAGGCCGGCGGCACGGCCGTGCTGACGGTGACCCGCACCGGCGGGGGCGACGGGGCGGTGGGGGTTTCCTACGCCAGCGGGGGAGGCACCGCCTCAGCGGGGAACGACTACGTCGCCGTGTCCGGCACTCTCACCTGGGTGGACGGGGAGACCGAGCCCCGGACGATCACCGTGCAACTGCTGGACGACGGCCTGGTGGAGGGGGACGAGACCGTCACTGTCACCCTCACCTCCCCCACCGGCGGCGCGACCCTGGGGCCGGTGAGCGCGGCGACCCTGACGATCGTCGACGACGACGTGCCCTCCCCGGGCACGCTGCGCTTCACCGCGGCGGCACTGTCCGTGGACGAGAACGCCGGCCAGGCGGCGCTCACCGTGGAACGGGTGAACGGCAGCGACGGCGCGGTGGGGGTCACCTGCGCCAGCGCCGGCGGCACCGCCGCGGCCGGGGAGGACTATCAGGCGGTGTCCGCGGTCCTCACCTGGCCCGACGGCGACGTGACGTCTCGGCCCTGCCCGGTGACGCTGCTAGACGACGCGGCCATGGAGGAGGACGAGACCGTGGGCCTGGCGCTCTCCGCCCCCACCGGCGGGGCCCTGCTGGGCACGCCGTCCACGGCGGTGCTGACCATCGTCGACGACGACCTGCGCTTCCCCGGGGAACTGGAGTTCACGGCGGCGGCGTTCTCGGTGGCCGAGGACGGCGGTGCGGCGACCGTCACTGTGCTGCGCGCGGGGGGCAGCGACGGGGCGGTGGCGGTGCAGTACGCCACGGCGGACGGCACCGCCGCGGCCGGCGCCGACTACACCGCCCGTTCCGGCACTCTCGCCTGGGCCGACGGGGAGTCCGTGGACAAGACCTTCACCGTCCCGGTGTCTACCGACACCCTCACCGAGGGGGACGAGACCGTCCAGCTGACCCTGAGCGACCCCACCAACGGCGCCAAGCTCGGCGAACAGTCCTTCGCCACCCTCACCATCGTGGACGTCCCGGTGAACCACGCTCCGGTACTGGCCGCGATCGGCCCGCAGACCGTGGCCGAGGGGCAGACCCTGACCCTGGAGCTGGCGGCCACGGACGAAGACGGGGACGAGATCGAGTTCCAGGTAGCCGGGGAAACGGGTGACGCGACCCTGAACGACCACGAGGACGGCACCGCGACCTTCACCTGGACCCCGGCCATCGGCGACCGGGGAGAGAACGAGCTCACCTTCACCGCGACCGACGACGGATCCCCGTCCCTGGAAGATTCGGAGACGGTGACGATCACCGTGACCGTGCCCACCCTCACCGTGCATCTGCCGGTTCGTCCCGGCTGGAACCTGCTCTCCTTCCCGGTGGGGGGCTGCCGCTACCTGCAGGGGACCACGCCCCCGGCCGCCGCCGTGCTGCCCAGCGGCAGCGGCGCCTGCACGCCGGTGGCGGCCCTGGAGGACGCCTTCGCGGGGGTAGCCGACGCCGTGGAGCAGGTCCGCTCCTTCGACGCCGCCGGCGCCCACAACTACGACCCGGCGCTGCCCCCCGAGCTCAACGACCTGACCTGGGTCGCCGGGGGCTACGGCTACTGGGTGAAGC
>JARGFW010000334.1 GCA_029211085.1 Deferrisomatales bacterium
TCCAAGATCGAGTTCCGGCCCGGGTGCCGGGCGACACACCTGGACACCCGGGCCCGGGAGCTCACCCTGGCCGGTGGCGATCGGTGCACCTACGACCGTCTGCTCATCGCCACCGGCGCAGATTCCAAGGACCTCGGGCTGGACGGGGAGCAGGCCGGTAACGTGTTCGGTTTCCGGACCTGGGGCGACGCCGAGGCCATCGACGCGGCGGTGCGGGGAGGCGCCCGGCGGGCCATCGTGCTCGGCGGCGGCCTGGTGGGTGTCAAGGCGGCCCACGCCCTGGTGGCCCGGGGCGTGGAGACCCTGGTGTGCGTCGCGTCGGCCGCGCCCCTGTCCCAGGTCGCGGACCGGGACGCCGGGACCCTGGCGGCCGCAGCCCTGCGGGAGGAGGGCATCGACGTGCGCACCGGGTACGTCCCCGCCGGCTTTCGCTGCGAAGCGGGCAGGGTGACCGGGGTGCGTTTCGGGCACCCTGGAACGGTCGAGGCGTGTGATCTGGTGATCCGCGGCAAGGGGGTTTCCCCCCGGGTCGACCTGTTCGACGGCAGCGGCGTGGACACCCGGGGGGGCATCCCGGTGGACGCGGGACTGCGCACCCCCGTGGCGAACGTGTGGGCCGCCGGCGATGTGGTGCGGTGCCGGGACCTGGCCTGGGGGGAGGAACGGAGCAACGCCATCTGGCCCGTGGCCGTCGAGCAGGGGCGCGCGGCGGGGCTGAACATGGCCGGAGCGGACGTCGCCTACGAAGGTTCCGTGGGCAGGAACTCCGTGCGCATCGGCAAGCTCCATCTGGTCAGCGCAGGGGTGCTCAGCCCGCCCCCGGAGGGCTACGAATCTCGCAGCCGGCTGCTGCCCCGGGGCATGGGGTATCGCAAGGCGGTCACCCGGGACGGCGTGCTGGTGGGGTTCATCTCGGTGGAGCGGGAGCAGCGTGGCCCAGCGTCGGCGGGGCTCTTCGTCTCGGCCGTGCTCTCCGGAACCCGGATAGCCGACCTGCCCGTCGACCCCCTCGAGCCCGGACCCAACTGGGAGGCCTGGGCGACACGCATGCCGTTGCCCGCAGCCTCGCTTCCACCTGTCGGCGTGTAACCCTTCCCCCGCGGTACAAGGAGCCAGCCATGCAGACCGTCGTCATCCACCCGGACCGCTGCGTGGGGTGCATGCAGTGTTCCGTGGCGTGCGCGGTTGCGCACTCGCAGTCCCAGCAACTCTACTCCGCCGTATTCGAGTCGCCGAAGACCACTCCGCGGATCCACGTGGGTGCCGGTCCCGGGGCACTCGCCTTTCCCAACAAGTGCCGCCACTGCGACCCTGCCCCGTGCATGCGGGCCTGCATGCCGCGGGCCATTTCCCGCGATGTCCAGACCGACGCGGTGCTGGTCAACCCGTCGCGGTGCATCAACTGCGGCATGTGTGCGATGGCCTGCCCGTTCGGGGTGATCCGCTACGCGGAGGACTGGCGCAGCGCCCTGTCGAGCCGCGTGGCCGTCAAATGCGACAACTGCGTCGAGCGTCAGAAAGAGGGACGCGAGCCGGCCTGCGTGGAAACCTGCATGGTGGGGGCGCTGGAGTTCGGCGACCCCAACGAGATCCTCAAAGAACAGTCCAAGCGGGTCGCCCGGGAGGCCAGCCTGGGCCTTCGGGCCGAGGGCCTGGCCGAGACCCCGCCGACGGCGGCGGTGGCCCTCTGGCGGACCCTGGCCACAGCGGCCGACCGCGCAAAACCCCAATGACGGCGCGACCCAAGAGCCCCAAGGAGGCGTGAGATGCCGAGCAAACGGAAAGCGGAACAATCAGTGACCGCCGACGCGCCGTTCATGATCGCTAAGGCCGCAGCCGACGGCGTGGAAACCGTGTGGGACCGCTACGACGCCCAGGAACCCAAATGCGGGTTCTGCGACCTGGGGCTGTCCTGCCGGATCTGTCTCATGGGGCCGTGCCGCATCGACCCCTTCGGGGAGGGTCCCCAGAAAGGGGTCTGCGGAGCCGATGCGGATCTCATGGTGGCAAGAAACCTGGGCCGCATGGTCGCGGCCGGTGCGGCCAGCCACTCGGACCACGGCCGGGATCTGGCCGAGACCCTCGAAGCGGTGGGAAAAGGGGAGGCGGCAGGCTACGCCGTTGCCAGCGAACCGAAGCTGCTGGCGTTGGCCAAGGAGTACGGTATCGACACCGCCGGGATGGACACCGCCGCGGTGGCGGTGGAGCTCGCGGGCCTCATGATGGACGAGTACGGCATGCGGGTGGGTTCCCTGCGGATGACCAAACGGCTGGGCAAGGCACGTTACGCCCGCCTGGAAACACTGGGCCTGTTGCCCCGGGGCATCGACCGGGAAGTGGTGGAGATGATGCACCGCACCCACATGGGCGTGGACAACGACCCCGTCTCGATCCTGCTCCACGGGCTGCGCACCTCCCTGGCCGACGGCCTGGGCGGGTCGATGATCGGGACCGAGATCTCCGACGTGTTGTTCGGGGTGCCCACACCGACCGTGTCCCAGGCCAACCTGGGGGTGATCGACGCCGGGGCGGTGAACATCCTCCTGCACGGCCACAACCCGGTGGTCTCGGATACCATCGCCACCGCCGCCGCCGACCCGGAGTTTGTCGAACTGGCCAAGCAGAAGGGCGCCACCGGCATCAACCTGGCCGGGCTCTGCTGCACCGGCAACGAACTGCTGATGCGCAAGGGCGTCCCCATGGCCGGCAACCACCTCATGACCGAACTGGTCCTGGTGACCGGCGCGGTGGAGATGATCATCGTCGACTACCAGTGCATCATGCCCTCCCTGCCTCGGGTCGCGAAGTGCTACCACACCCGGTTCGTCTCCACCAGCGACAAGGGGCACTACCCCGAGGCCGACCGCTACGAGTTCACCCCGGCGAACGCGGCGACCCTGGCCAGGCAGGTGGTGCGCGCCGCGGTCGAGAACTTCGCGAACCGCGACCCCGAGGCCGTCTCCATCCCGGGCGAACCGGTGCGCCAGATGAGCGGCTTCAGCGTCGAAGCCCTGCTGGGCGCCCTGGGGGGGAGCCCCAAACCGCTGGTGGAGGCGATCGTGGCCGGCAAGGTGCGAGGGGCCGTGGGGGTAGTCGGCTGCAACAACCCGCGGGTCAAGCACGACTACGGCCACGTCACCCTCACCCGCAAACTGATCGAAAACGACATCCTGGTGCTGGACACGGGCTGCGTCAGCGTGGCCAACGCCAAGGCCGGGTTCAAGACCCCCGAGGCTGCCGAACTCGCCGGCCCGGGGCTGCGGGAAGTGTGCAAGGCGCTGGGGATCCCACCGGTCCTCCACGTCGGTTCCTGCGTGGACAACACCCGCATCGTCACCCTGGCGGGGGCGCTGGCGGACCACCTCGACGTGGACATCTCCCAACTGCCCCTGGCCGGGGCCGCACCCGAGTGGTACTCGGAGAAAGCCGTCGCCATCGCCTTCTACGTGGTCGCCTCCGGGATCACCACCTTCCTGGGAGTGGTGCCGCCGATCCTGGGTTCTCCCAATATCGTCAAGCTCGCCACAGAAGGCCTGGAGGACGTGGTGGGGGCGACCCTGGCGGTGGAGCCCGACCCGAACAAATGCGCCGACGCGATCATCGCCCACATCAACAAGAAGAGGGCGGGGCTCGGGCTCCCGGTGTAGCGTCTCTCCCTACCGCATGGGGTCGGGTTCGCCGCCGACCCGGCCCCATGCGCGTTCCCGCATGCTCCCCGACGGATGGCCAGCTCACCACGGCCGCGGTGCCCACGGGTCTTCCTCCACCGTGGCCCGTCGGTGGCCGTGCCCGTTCGCCCCGGCCCGGGCCGTGGGCCCGAGCCAGCCGCACCTCCGTCGCCACCTGCGGGGGAGAGGCGCAAGGCGCGTCGCGTCGTCGGGGGTAGCGCGGGACCGGGGCAGATGGGCACGCCGCTTGACATGCGGGGAGGCCCATGAGGCATCCTGACGAGCCACCCGTGCCAGGAGGTTCCCATTCAATCCCCCCAGCAGTCCTTTCTCGCCGGGGCGCGAGCCATAGCCCCCATTCTGCTCGGCGTG
>JARGFW010000335.1 GCA_029211085.1 Deferrisomatales bacterium
CAAGACGCCCGGCTAGGCTAGCTCCAACCTCGCGGGGTGGGGGGCATCGCCCCCCGCCCCGCTGCTTTTTCCAACCTCCCCGAGATCAACCCTGCACCGGTGGCTCTGGAGAGGTTCCGAGAGTCACCTTAGGAAAGGATGGAAACCATGACCCTGGCACTTCTGGTAGCGATCAGCGTGATGTGGATTCCCGTAGCGCTGTTGTTCCTGGGCAAGGGAGAGGCGAAGGGAACGGGGGCCGTGACGGCGGTCGTGGGCGCCGTCGTGGTGGTGGGAGCCATGCTTCAGGCGGCTATCTTCAAGGACGCGTTTACCGCCGGACTGCTGTTCGCCCACGGTATCCTCTACTGCACCGTGGCGTTCGCCCTGCTGACGGGGTTGGAAGACATGCGCTCGGTTGGCAACGTGAGCCTCACCGTAGCCGTGGTGTCTGCTGTCTACATGGTCCTGTTCTACACCGGCGGCACCGGTCCAGGCGGCGCGGTGCTGGTGGGCAAGAGCAACTACTTCGCCTTCGCCTGCGCCGGGTACGTGGGGTTGACCCTGGAGGTCTGGCTCAACGCCTACGGCAAGTTGTCGGCGACGCTGCTAGCCTGGTCGCTGATCGCCTGGGCGTTCGTGGGGCTGTACGTGCCGGCGTTCTCCCTCATGGCGTACGGGACGCTGCCATTCTAGCTGGGGGCGCAACCCGCAGGGCGGGGGTGCCGAGCGGAAACGCCAAACCTAGTCATGCCGACCATATAGAAAGAAAGGGGCCGAATCATGAAATCAAGGAAAGCCATCGCTTGCTGTGCAATTCTCTCACTAGCATTTGTGCTCGGGTGTTCCGGAGTCAAGGCAATCCAAAAAGGCGACACGTTACGGTGCCCCGCTTGCGGAGCGGAATTCGAGGCGGAGAAAGGCATAAAACCTATCAAGTAGGAAATATGCGAATATCACTACCATCCACCTTGTTTCTTTAACCAGAAACCGTTCGCAAGGATTAGCCCACGTTTGCAAGGAGAACGAAGATGAAAAGAACCTGCATAGCAGCCGTTCTGTGTTTTGGATTAGTACTACCGAACATTGCATTTGCTGACCTTGACCCTAGAGATTACGTAGGGGCGCCGGCGGGTACTTTTGCAATGCTCACCTATTTCAGGCACATCACTGCCGATACTCTGTACAATGATGGCGATGAGGTGAACAACAACTTTGGGCTTACCGCGAATGTTGAAATATTTCGGCCAGTTTATTACTTCGATGTAGGTGGTTTCCTGGTTGATATCCAAGCGCTGTTGATTACTGGAGATCAGGAAATTGACGCGGCGGGTGTGTCGTCGTCGGGGATCTTCGACCCAGTCCTATTGGGTACGGTCTGGTTCATCAATAATGGTGAGTCCCAGACCTGGCTTGGGTTCACACCATACTTCAGCATACCTGTTGGCGATTACGACAAGGACAAACCGCTAAACAACGGAGAAAACCGATGGAAGTTCAAAGAGGAACTCATGCTGGCCAAGGGCTTGGGCAACGGTTGGTTCCTGGATGTGGGCGGGTCCGTCGAGTTCTACACTGACGAGGACGACGCAAAGAAGAAACAAGATCCTCTGTGGACGGGCGAGCTCCACCTCAGCAAGGACATCACAAAGAAATGGTATATTGGGGCCAGCTATATGTACCACGCAGGTGGCGAAACTGAATTCGACGGAGTCAATTCAAATGACTCACAAAACAATCACACACTCATGGCAACTACCGTGTTCGGTTTTGACGACAATTATAACCTCCAGTTGCAGTACAAGAGAGACATCTCTGTTGAGAGCGGACCTGAGACGTCTGCCTTTCAGGCGAGACTGTTGTATTTCTTCTGATTGCAGTTACTGATGGCAAACGACGTAGAACCACCAGAAAAATCGGGCCGAGCAAGTCAACTTGGTGGAGATATGCGGACGCCCGCAACTGCCTGACCTGAGTTACAACGGTGGCAGGCGTAACCGGTCGCCAGTCTTAGGTGACGAAAGAGTTCAGGTTGTTTTGTGGGAATGTTTAGCAACCAGCCAAAATGCAGCTGTTTACCGTCCTGTTCGCGTGGCGTCTGACCCGACCGTCATGAATCGTTGTGGGGGCGCGGATGCGCCCCCACCTCTTTCGCCCGCACTAGATTCTGGAGTGCTCCTTACGGGAAACAGCTCCCCCGCCTGCGGTGAGGTTGCCGCATCCACCGATCCCTCACCGGACGGCCCCTCACGAGGAGAGAAGACCCGTGCAACTGACAACCCCCTACGACAACATCCCGGTGAACCTCGACGGTCCCAATATGTGGGATTACGCTGAAGTCAAAGCGAAGTTCGAGTTCACCATTCCGGAGTTGTTCAACTACGGCTTCGACGTGGTGGATCGCTGGGCCGCGGACCGCTCCAAGCTGGCCTTAATCTGGGCGGACAGCACCGGTACCGATATCCGCAAGTACTCGTTCTTCGACCTGCAGGTGATGAGCAACCGTTTCGCCAATGTGCTGCGGGACCAGGGGTTCCAAAAGGGCGACCGACTGTTCGTGATGGTGCCCCGCATCGTGGAGTGGTACGCAGTGATGCTCGGCTGCTTCAAACTCGGTGTCGTGCCCATGCCCGCCGCTAACATCCTGGTGCCCCACGACGTGGAGTACCGCATCAATCAGGCTGAGGCGGTGGGTGCGGTGCTGTGGCACGAAAACGTCGCCAAGGTGGACGAGGTCCGCGGCCGCTGCCCCACCCTCAAGAGCTTCATCGCGGTGGGCGGCGAGGCCGACGGTTGGGCCTCCTGCGAGAAACTCACTGCCGCGGCTTCTCCCAAACTCTCCCGGGACGAGGTCGAGGCCACCCGCGCCGACCACATCCTGCTGATCTACTTCACCTCGGGCACCACCAAGTTCCCCAAAATGGTGCCCCACACCCAGGCCAGCTACGGCATCGGCCACATCATCACCGCCAAGTTCTGGCAGGATCTCAAACCCACCGATCTGCACTGGACCCTTTCGGACACCGGCTGGGCCAAGGCAGCGTGGGGCAAGCTGTTCGGACAGTGGCAGCTGGGTACCGCGGTGATGGTGCACGACGCCGCCGGCCGGTTTGACGCCAAGACCCACCTCAAGCTGATTCAGGACTGCGGGGTGACCACCTTCTGCGCCCCGCCCACGGCGTACCGCATGCTCATCCTCGAGGACCTCTCACAGTACGACCTCACCGGCATCCGCCATTCCTGTGCCGCCGGCGAGCCCCTGAACCCCGAGATCATCAAGGTCTGGAAGGAACACACCGGCACCACCATCTACGACGGCTTCGGCCAGACCGAGACGGTGAACCTGATCGCCAACTTCCCCTGCATGCCGGTGAAGTTCGGCTCCATGGGCAAGCCCACCCCCGGCTTTCACATCGACGTGGTGGACGACGACGGCAACCCGCTGCCGGTGGGGGAAGAGGGCCATATCGCGGTGAAGGTCAAGCCCGAGTTCCCGGTGGGCCTGTTCCGCGAGTACTGGCGCAACGAAGAGGCCACCGCCGAGTCGTTTGCCGGCGACTGGTATTTCACCGGCGACAAGGCCAGCAAGGATGCCGACGGCTACTTCTGGTTCGTGGGTCGGGCCGACGACGTGATCAAGGCTTCGGGCTACCGCATCGGGCCGTTCGAGGTGGAGAGCGCCCTGCAGAGCCACCCGGCGGTGGCCGAGAGCGCCGTAGTGGGTTCACCGGATGATCTGCGCGGCACCATTGTCAAGGCGTTTATCATCCTCGCCCCCGGGTTCACAGCCTCCGACGCTCTGGTCAAGGAGATCCAGGACCACGTGAAGCGGGAGACGGCGCCCTACAAGTACCCCCGCGAGATCGAGTTCGTGGCCGAGTTGCCCAAGACGGTCTCCGGCAAGATCCGCCGGGTCGAGCTGCGCAAGCTGGAAGAAGATCGCAAGGCCGGCAATCAGGCCGCGTAATTCTACGCTGCCACATTACCCGAAGCCCGGGAGCTTGGGAGCCCGGGTTGGACAGGTTCAGAGTGCAGAGATCGGCGCGCTCGAATCCG
>JARGFW010000046.1:0-3502 GCA_029211085.1 Deferrisomatales bacterium
CGTCGTCGAAGTCGCCGTGGCAGTAGACGTTGTTGCAGGTGGTGTAGGTGCCCGCGCCGTCGTACTTCACGCTGACACTGTTGCCCTGGGAGTACGCCGCATCCGCGTCGGCCTCCCGCGGCAGGCCGCTGATGGAGAGGTTCACCACCCCATCCTGGTGGTTATCGACGTAGCCGCCCGAGTCGTGGCAGGTGGCACACGTCATGTTGTAGCCGCCGTCGGCGACCTCGTCCACGTGCGTGGAGTGCGCGTTGGGCAGCTCGTTCGGCGGCGCCGCATCGTAGTTGGTCTCGTACTGGTGGCAGTAGCCGCAGTCCACCGTTGGCGTGCCGTACCAGTCGGCGATGGTCACCGTGTTGTTGTAGTGGCAGTTGACGTTGTTGCAGCTGGTGCCCACCGTCACGCTGTCGCCCGTGTCGGCGGTGCCCGCGATGTCCTGGAAATGCGAGGCCGTTCCGTCGTGCAGCTCCGACGGCTCCGGCGTCGCGCCGCCCTCATCGCCCGAGTGGCGCCCGTTGGGGTGACACCAGGCACAGGTGTCTGCCGTAACCGCACTCAACGTGTTGACCGCGGCGATGCGCGCCACGTGGGCGGCGTGCTTGCCCGCCCGGTTGGGGGCCACGTTGCCGCCGTTCTCCGGCCCGCTGTCCGGATAGATGTTCGCCGCCGACGTACCGTGGCAGGCGGTGCAGGAGTCGGCCGCGCCCCAGCTGCCGGCGGAGTCGCCGTGGGTGTGGCAGCTCAGGCAGTCGGCACCGGGGGTCTGGTCGCCCTCGCTGTGGTTGTCGCCGCTCATCAGGCTGCTGAGCGGCCAGATCGGCGTGGTGTCGTCCTTGGCCAACTGCCCCTGGTGGCACTCGGCGCTGTCGCACACCCCGGCGCCGTCGGCCCGGTAGGCGTCGGTGGTCGCGGTGTAGGTGATCGGTTCATACGGCGCGGACCCAGTGCCGTCCCCGTAGACCGGCACACCCGAGGCGTTCACCTTGGGGATCTCGTTGCGCACCATCATGACGTTGGCGCCCACCCCGCGAGCGTGGGGTTCGTGGCAGTCGTTGCAGCCGGTGAACAAGCTGTCGTGGCCCACGTGGGAGCCGGTCGTCGCGAACTGGCTGTGGCAGGTGAGGCAAATGGAGTACACCTGGTTGTACGGCGCCTGCTGGCGGATCACCGACTGGGCGGTGGTATCCTCGACAAGGGCGTAGCGCAGTGGATTGGCGCTGGGGCTCCCCGTCGGGAAAACCAGATCGTTGAAGGCATGAGCGACGGTGCTGCTGTGGCAGTTGGTGCAGGTGAGGGTGATGCCAGCTTTGCCGTGGCCCTGAGCGGTGTAGGCCGTGCCGTCGTCCTGGGCGTGGCACTCGCCGCACTTCTCCGGGGTGACCAGGTTGGCCACCGGCTCGGTGGCGAGCTTCGAGGTGCTGCCGTCGGTCTTCAGGATGATCAGGGACTCCACCTTGTAGGAGTTGTGGCTGCCGTGGCACTGGGTGCAACTGGTAGCCCCCGCGCCGTCGTTGATCGTCGCAGCGGTGAAGGCATGGCCCTTGGGCGCGGTGTAGTCCCCCGCACCGCCGCCGTCGACATCGTGGCACGCACTGGCCTGGCAGGTGTTGGCGGACACCTGCGCCGCACTCGCGGGGGTGCCGATCAGCGTCGTGTATATGGGGAGGTCCTGGGTCGCGGCGTCCACTGTGTGGATGCGCGCGTTACCCGCGCCGTCGGAGACGACGGTAACGGTCACGTTGGCGGTGTGGCAGTCGATGCAGTCCAAGCCGACGGGATCGTCGGTGCTCGAACCCAACGCCACCGGGTGTTTGGACAGGGAGGAGGCGTCGAAGTGGTCCAGCACCGGGGCCATCTTGTAGCCCCCGTCCACCCGCTCGCGGGCGACGTTGAACGGCGCCGACGAAGCGTTCGGCTCGTGGCAGAAGAGACACGGCACCGGCTGCCCGCCGGTGACCCCCAGATCGACGGCCTTCTGGCTCAGTTTGATCAGATGGGTATTGAGCACCATTTTGGTCTTGCTCACCGCGTGGCAGTCGTAGCACAGGCTGCCGGTCGGGTAGTGGGTGGCGGCCGCCACCCACCCCGGCAGCAACACCGCCATCCCCAGCACCAGCGAGAGCACGAGAACGCGCCTGACGCGATGTTCGGCCATCGAACCACCCTCCCAGTTGGATCGTACCTCTACCCCAAGCCCCTGCCGTTGCATCCCTGTAGCCTCCTGAACGACGCACCACTACGTCGCAACGCAAACCTCGCCGTGCACAACATACCAAGCACCGCCCCTGCGGTTACACACCGAGGCGCGGGAACTGCGGCGGACCGGAACCACCCTTTCGACGGCGCCGATACGCCCGTCTAGCGCTATGCGCTCGCCGCCCCGGGCGTTCACTGCAGGCGGAAGCGCGCGACCCCGCGGCCATCCGTGCCGGCCAGCACCACGCCGTCAGCCCCGGCCGGGAGAACCGACAGCACGCCGGCCCCCTCCCAGAGTTTGCGGCCCCCGTCGGCGGCGACCGACCACAGCCCCTTGGAACTGCCCAGCCAGAGCGCCGCCGTGCCCGGCACCACGGCCTCCAGGCGCTCGTCGGCCGCCAATTCGACGGGCCACCGGCGCCCGGCGTTCCCCTCCACAACCCACAGCCCCCGGTTCTCGGCGAGCCACAGCACCTCGTGCCCCTCCAGGAGCCCCGCAGCCAGTACCGCCGGGTTCACGGCCACACCGGTGGCGGCCCAGGTGTCCCCGCCGTCGTCGGAGCGGAACAGATCGCCAGCCCCCGCGGCCCAGACCCGCCCGGGGACCGTCGGGCTGGCAGCCAATTTCCAGGTGCCCGCCGGCGGCAACCCCGCGTTCTTCTTGGTCCACTGTTGCCCGGCGTCGTCGCTGCGCAGGATACCGCCTTCGGTGGCCACGTACAGGTATCGGCCGGCGCGGTCCCGGGCAAGAGAAAAGATGGTGTTGGAGGTCCCCAGCCCCCCCGAGCGCCCCTGCCAGTTCTGTTGCCCGGGGTCCCAGCGAAACACCCCGGCCCCCTCGGTGCCGAGGAACAGTTCCTCCCCGTGCCACAGGAACGCCGAGACCGGTGCGCCACCGAGGCCCTGCTCGCGGGGAACCCAGGAGCGGGCGCCGTCCGCGGAGAAGAACACGCCGTTGCGGTCGCCGGCCCAGAATTGCCCGGGGGCCGCCCCGGCGGCGAGGGCCGTCACCCGGGTGGCGTCCAGGCCTGCCACCAGGAACTCCTCGGGCTTCCCGTCGGCGCCGATCGGCAGCACGCCGTCGTCGTCCAGGGCGGCGATCCAGCCACCTTCTGCGCGCGCGACGAGGGCTTTCACGCGGTCGTGTTTGAGCCCCACGGGACGGGCGGCCTTGCCGTTGCGGGCAAGCACCAGCCCCTCCTCGGGAAAGTGGGCGAGGAGTGCGCCCTGCGGGTCGATGGCAACCGTCTCCACGACCCCGAACAGGCCCTTGCGCAGCAACCGCCAGCTGGCGCCCCCGTCCTCG